>JAIOJQ010000281.1 GCA_019911865.1 Thermoanaerobaculia bacterium | reverse complement strand
TACTCGGCGCTCTACGGCTCGGGAGCCGTCGGCGGGGTGATCCAGCTGCTCACCCGCGCGCCGGCCGGCCGGACCTTCCGCCTGCGCCTCGCCGGCGGGAGCGACGAATTCGCCCGCGCCGGCCTCGCCGTCGCGGGCGTTGAAGTCGTCGTTGGCCAGTGCTCCTTCGCCCCGCCGCAGGTGCCCCGCGAAATCGAAGCCGAAGGGACCCGCGCTCACCGCGACGGCGAGGCCGGCGCGGGCGAATTCGTCGCTCCCGCCGGCGAGGCGCAGGCGGAAGGTCCGGCCGGCCGGCGCGCGGGTGAGCAGCTGGATCACCCCGCCGACGGCTCCCGAGCCGTAGAGCGCCGAGTAGGGGCCGCGCACGACCTCGATGCGGTCGAGCCCTTCCGGGGTGGCGGTGGAGGCGTCGAACGCGCCGAGGGTCGGGTCGTTGAGGACGACGCCGTCGAGCAGCACTAGGGTGTGCGCCGACGAGGTGCCGCGCACGAAGAGGCTCGCCACCTTGCCCGGCGAGCCGGCCTGGGTGACCGCCACGCCGGGCAGGGTGCGCAGCAGGTCGACGACTCGCGTCGCCTGGCGGCGCTCGATCTCGGCCGCGTCGATCCGGTCGACGGTGGCGCTCACCCGTTCGGCCGCTGCCGGCTCGAGGGTGGCGGTGACGACGACCTCGCCGGCGAAGGCCTGCGGGGCGGTTGCGACGTCCGTGGCAGGTTCCGTCTGGCCGGCGGCCGGGCTCCATCCCCCGAGGAGCGCGGCCGCCAGGACGGCGGGAAAGCGGTGACGCATGGTCGACTCCGTGTCCGAAAAGCACGACGCCCCGCGACCTCGGAGGAGGGAGCGGGGCGTTCGCGGACAGGGCGGGAGCCGACTCGCTCCTCACACCCCGGGGGACGGTTGCGTCGGACGGTAAGCGGCAGGTCTCCTGGCTCCCGGATCTTCCTACTCCCGGACCTTCCCGCGCCTCCTCCCAGCCGACAGGATGGAGCGCGCAGTGGCATGTCCCGGTTTCGTCCCCGGTTACAGTGGCGGGGGCCGCGCCGGCTTTTCACCGGCTTCCCTCTCGAAGGCCCGACGCTCGCGCGCCGGGCCACCGCACCGTCGAGTTGTCAAAGGCCGCCGGCGCACGCTGCGCCGCCGGGTAGAGCGAGCTTACTCGAAGTGCCGACTCACTGGCCGACGGCTGGCGGCGCGGCCGGTGCCGGCATCTGCACCGGCACGATGACCGGCTGGGTCTGTCCGCCGGTGCCCGGCACGCCGATCCACTGCGAGGGGATCCCCTGCGTCTGGTCGGGCTCGACGAACTGGCCGTAGGTCACGTCCGGGCGCTGCTGCTGCCCCATCATCTGCTGCAGCTGGGCGATCGGGTCCTGACTGCCCGGTTCGGCCGGCGCCGCCAGATCGTTGGGCGCCCAGCCGAGCTCCATGGTGGTGGAGTCGAGCATCGAGCCGTACCCCTTCGACTCGAAGTCGCTGCTGATCGCTTCGATATCGGCCCGATCGACGGCGATGCTGAGCCCGACCTCGTCGAGGAAGACCACCTTGCCGGCGTCCCAGCTGGCTTCCTCGGGCTCGTAGCGGCTCTCGAAGGAGCTGCCGTTCTTGAGCTGGATCGTGTAGACGGCGGCCGACAGCGGCGCCGCGAAGACGGCAACGGCCAAAGCGCAGGCGACTCCGCGAACGAAGCGGTGCATGGCGATCCTCCTCGAAAGAGGCGGGGAGTATAGCACGCCCGGCGGCGAACCCCTTGGGCAACCGGCACTTGCGCCGCTCCCCGAGGCGGCAAGCGGCGCCGCCCGGCGATCGTGCCCGGGCTTGCGCCAGCGCAACCACGCCGGCTCCCCGCGCCCGTACGCTGCCAGCCCGGGAGGAAGGGCGTGATGAACGATCTCGAGCGGGGAAGGTTGCGGCGCGAGTGGCGGACCCTGGAGGCGATGATCGTCCTCTACTGCCACGGCCAGCACGGCGGGCGGCGACGCGCCCTCTGCCCCTCCTGCTCGGAGTTTCGCGACTACGCGCGCGTCCGCCTCGAGCGCTGCCCCTTCGGCGAAGCGAAGCCGACCTGCGCCCACTGCACGGTGCACTGCTACCGCCCGGAGCCGCGCGAGCTGGCGCGCGCCATCATGCGCTGGGCCGGCCCGAAGATGCTGCTGCGCCACCCTTACCTCGCAGCCATGCACCTGCTGGTCGACGGCCGCCGCCCCGCCCCGGTCCTGCGCAAGCGCACCGCCCCCGGCAACGCCGCCAGCGCGCCCTGACCCCCGCCGGCGTGGCCGCCGGCGAGCGCCCGACATGCAGCGGCTGGGGCATCTACCTGACCATCGACGACTACTTGGAGATCTCTTCGGCACGCTTGATTTCTGTCACGAAAAGAGGTCTAGTTTCGTGACAAAACCATGACTCGCCACCCCCGTTCGATCGACAGCGCAGTGCTCGCGCGCATCCGCAAGCGCGGTCCGGGGTACGTCTTCACCGCCGTCGACTTCCTCGATCTCGGGAGCCGTGAGGCGATTCGGCAGGTACTTTCGCGGAGCGCACGCCGGGGCGAAATCCGCCAACTCGCGAGAGGCCTCTACGACGTTCCCGTGACGGACCCTGGCCTGGGCGTCCTCCATCCGAGTGCGGAAGCCGTCGCGCGGGCGCTCGCGGGCCGCGACGCGGTACGGCTGCAACTCACGGGCGCCGCAGCGGCCAATGCGCTCGGACTCTCCACGCAGGTTCCGTTGCGGGTCGTCTACCTCACCGATGGAGCCAGCCGGGCGGTCCAGGTCGGCAGGCAGCGCATCGAGCTCCGCAAGACCACGCCTCGCCAGATGGCAACCGCCGGCCGGCCCGGCGGGATGATCATCCAGGCCCTCCGCTGGCTGGGGCGACAGCACGTCGACGAGAAGACAATCGCCATCCTCCGCAGGAACCTCTCGCCCGGGGACCGGAGCGGATTGCTCGACGATGCCCGTTTTGCCCCGGACTGGATCGGCAAGATCCTCCGCCGGCTCGCGACTCCCAAGGCGCCCTGACCGATGAATCGCTTCCTCGAAGTCCCCGCGCCGGACCGCACGCGGTTCTGCGTCGAAACCGCGGCCCGGCGCGGTATTCCCGCCGTCGCGGTCGAAAAGGACTTCTGGGTCTGCTGGGTCCTTCGCGAGGTGACTACTCTCCCGGAGCAGGGCGATCACCTGGTGTTCAAGGGAGGGACCTCCCTCGCCAAGGGCTGGAAACTGATCGATCGCTTCTCGGAAGACATCGATCTCGTCGTCGATCGCACTCACCTCGGGTTCGGCTCCGACGAGCCGAGCCGAGGGCAGATCAAGAAGCTCCGTCGACGCTGTCAGAGATGGATTGCCGATGCGCTTCGCCCGGCGCTCGCGAGTCGTATCGCTGAACGACTCCACGCCGCCGAACCCTGGAGGCTCGATCTCGCCTCCGAAGCCGACGACCCGGAGCGGGAGACGCTCGTCTTCGACTACCCTCGACTCGACCTGCCGGGAAGCGCCTACATCAAGGCCAGCGTCCGGATCGAGCTCGGCGCTCGTTCGGACACCGAACCGGTCGAACGGCCCATCGTCTCGCCCTACCTCGCCGAGGAGCTCCCGGAAATCCTCGGGCCGAGCGGGTTTCCGATCCGCACGATCGCGCCTCGGTGGACACCCAAAACCGGCCATTAATGGACACCTCAAAACCGGCCATTTCCTGAGGCCGTAGGGGCCGAGACGTTGACCGCGACGTGGAGCTTGTGGCTCCCTCCGTCGCATGGGGAACGTCTTGGATCCAGGCAAGCAGCAGCAAGTGGTGGCGTTGGGGCGACTCGGCTGGTCTCTCCGGCGCATTGAGGTGGCGACGGGAGTGCGCCGCGAGACCGCCAGCGCCTATCTGAAAGCGGCTGGGGTGGCCGTCCGCGGTCGTGGCCGGCCAGGCGCAGGCGCGGCAAAACCGGCCATTTCGCCGGGGGTGTCCACCGACCCTCCGGTGCCGGCTCGCGCTGCGAGCCGGGCTCCGTGCGCCAGCGCCTGCGAGCCCTATCGCGAGCAGATCGTCGAGGCGCTCGGCCGCGGCCGCAACGCCATGGCGATCTGGCAGGACCTGGTGGACGATCACGGTTTCACCGCCCGCTATGCCAGCGTCCGGCGGTTTGTCGGCCAGCTGCGGGCACGGCCACCGGTCGAAGCGCGCGTGGTCATCACGACCGCGCCGGGCGAGGAAGCGCAGGTCGACTACGGCGAAGGCCCGATGGTGCGCGATGCGGGCACCGGTAAGTACCGCCGCACGCGCCTCTTCGTCTTGACGCTGGGCTACTCCCGCAAGGCCGTGCGCCTGCTCACGTGGACCTCGAGCACGCAGGTCTGGGCCGAGCTGCACGAGCGCGCCTTCCGGCGGCTCGGCGGGGCGCCGCGCATCGTCGTCCTCGACAATCTGAAGGAAGGTGTTCTCCGGCCGGACATCTACGAGCCGACGCTCAATCCGCTCTACCGCGAGGTGCTCGCGCACTACGGGGTCGTCGCCTTGCCGTGTCGCGTCCGTGACCCCGATCGCAAAGGGAAGGTCGAGGCCAGCGTCGGGCACGCACAGAAGACCCCGCTGCGCGGGCAGCGCTTCGAGGCGCTCGACGCGGCACAGGCCTACCTCGATCGCTGGGAGGCACATTGGGCCGACACGCGCATCCATGGCACGACGAAGCGGCAGGTCGCCGCGATGTTTGCCGAAGAACAGCCGACGCTCCTGCCGCTGCCGCTCGAGCCCTTTCGCTACTACCGCCACGGCCTGCGCACCGTGCATCTCGATGGCTGCGTCGAGGTCGAGGCCGCCTACTACTCGGTCCCCCCCGGCTGGATCGGCAAGCGCATCCAGGTGCAATGGACCGACCTGCATGTCCGCGTCCTCGCGCCCACGACCGGCGAGCTCCTGCGCGAGCACGTCCGGACGAAGCGAGGCTGGCACCGCATCGACGACAGCGACCGCTCGCCCCGCACGCCAGCGACGACGCTCGCCCTGCTCGACCGCGCCCGCCGCGCAGGCCCGCATCTGCACACCGTCTGCACCACCATCCATGCCCGTGAAGGCGCCACCGGCGTCCGGCGCATCCTCGGCGTGCTCGGCCTCGCCAAGCGCTTCGGCCCAGCCGCCGCGGACGAAGCCGCCAAGGTGGCCCTCGATCTCGAGGCTCCCACCTATCGCTTCCTGCGGCGCTATCTGGAGCGGCTTCCGCCAGCGCCGCTCACGCTTCGGCAGGTCGATCCCCTCATCCGTCAACTGACCCTCTACCGCGATCTCATCGATCGCACGACAGGAGATCCGGCATGAATCTCGTCGAGCTCGATCACGCGCTGCGAAAGCTCCGCCTCTCCGGCATGGCCGACGCCCTCGAAGCGCGGCTCCGGCAGGCCCAAACCGAGCGCCACGCGCCACTCGACCTTGTATCGGCGCTGGTCGGCGATGAGCTGATCCGCCGTGAGGACCGCCTCATCGGTCGCCGCCTGCAGCAGGCTCGATTCCGCGACCCCGACCGCTCGCTCGACACTTTCGATTTCGACTTCAACAAGAAAATGCCGCGAGCGCTCATCCACGAGCTCGCCACGGGTCGCTTCATCCTGCAGCGCGAAGACGTCCTGCTGCTCGGGCCTCCGGGGACCGGCAAGAGTCACCTGGCGCAGGCGCTCGGGCGAGCCGCCATCCATCAAGGGCACCGCGTCGCCTATCGCGAGGCCCACACGCTGCTCGAAGAGATCACCGACGCCACGCTCGACGGCACACGGAAGGCCTACCTCAACGACCTCGCGGCCTACCCGCTGCTCATCATCGACGACCTCGGCATGCGCAAGCTCCCGCACACCGCCGCCGAAGACCTGCTCGAGCTCATCATGCGGCGCTACGAACGCGCCTCGACGCTGCTGACCTCGAACCGACCGGTCGACGACTGGGGCAAGCTCCTCGGCGACACCGCGGCCGTCACCGCCCTCCTCGACCGGCTGCTCCACCACGCCCATGTCCTCAAGGCTGGGCCCCGTAGCTGGCGCACCAAGATCCACACCGACTTGCGCACGGAGGCGACTAAGGAGTAGAACTCACCCGTCTCGGTCCACGGCCGGAAATGGCCGGTTTTGACCCGTCGACAAATGGCCGGTTTTGAAGTGTCCACCGAGGGCTAGCAGATCAGGAAATGCGCTCTGGCCGGAACCGTCACCAGCACGGCGAGCGCCTTGGTGGGAAGCTAGCAGATCAGGAAATGCGCTCTGGCCGGAACGTCGACCGGAATGACCTTGTGCGCCAGCAGGGAAGCTAGCAGATCAGGAAATGCGCTCTGGCCGGAACGGCCCGCCTGAAGGCCTTCTCTCGCGCCAGAAGCTAGCAGATCAGGAAATGCGCTCTGGCCGGAACAGCTTCTACCGCCTCCGGATCGTTCCGACCGAAGCTAGCAGATCAGGAAATGCGCTCTGGCCGGAACCAGGAACCCCGACAAGCCGCGAATTACCGGAAGCTAGCAGATCAGGAAATGCGCTCTGGCCGGAACGCCGTCGTCGAGCCGGATCGCTCCGGCGCGGAAGCTAGCAGATCAGGAAATGCGCTCTGGCCGGAACTTATCAGGCCGACATAGAGCAGCCGCGCGGAAGCTAGCAGATCAGGAAATGCGCTCTGGCCGGAACGGGCGTCCAAGCGGCAAGCGCGCGCGGCAGGAAGCTAGCAGATCAGGAAATGCGCTCTGGCCGGAACACGGAAGCGCGCGAGCTCGCCGGCGCGGTGGAAGCTAGCAGATCAGGAAATGCGCTCTGGCCGGAACCTCGCGGGCTCCGAGACCTCGACAGTTGTGAAGCTAGCAGATCAGGAAATGCGCTCTGGCCGGAACGGTGACGGCTGGCACGAGTTCCTGCAGGGGGAAGCTAGCAGATCAGGAAATGCGCTCTGGCCGGAACCGTCTACCCGTTCGTGCCGGACTGGACCGTGAAGCTAGCAGATCAGGAAATGCGCTCTGGCCGGAACCGACTGCTCGGATTGTGGCGGAACCGGCAAGAAGCTAGCAGATCAGGAAATGCGCTCTGGCCGGAACTGGTGCTAGTCCGCACCGTAAAGCCTACCGAAGCTAGCAGATCAGGAAATGCGCTCTGGCCGGAACGACTACTCGACCTTCGTCGCCAACCCCAACGAAGCTAGCAGATCAGGAAATGCGCTCTGGCCGGAACTTGTTCATGACGAGGTGGGTCGGGTTGTCAGAAGCTAGCAGATCAGGAAATGCGCTCTGGCCGGAACTGAAGGCCTCGCTGGCCACGCCGATGGAGGGAAGCTAGCGGATCAGGAAGAGGATCATGGCCAGAGCGCTGATCACGAAGCGCGAGTTGCTCCTCCAGCGGGAACCCCGGACTCCTCGAGGTGACCGAGGGGCGCCCACGAGCGAGCGATTCAAGCGGAGGTGGGCAGAGCGTCTGAAGAACCTTCCAGAGGCCATGGCTTCAAGCGCCGCGCGGCGATCCTCGCCGCGGCGCTCGAAACCGCGGCACTGGAGATCCCATGCCCAAGCTCGAAGACTCGACGATCGTCGTCTACCTCAACCTCCAGGTCCCGACGGGCCTCAAGCGCTTGCCCAATATCGAGCGCTCGATCGCCGAGATGACCTCGGCAGAGACTCGGCGGGTCCGGGCCTCGAAGCGGATTCTCGACTCCCCGCTCATCGCCCGGGGGCGCACGCTCGTAGGCGCCCTGCGCGCGGCGCACTACGAGATCACGCTGCCGTGGCAGCAGGACGGTCGGCGGCTTTTGCCGCTGAGGTTCCACACGAGGCACACGGATCTCATCTCCCGCGCCCAGGACGAGCTCGCCCGGCTCCGTAGCGAGATCCGGAGCGAGTACAACCATCTGATCGAACACGACCAGGCAACGCTCGGGACCCTCTTCAACGCTGGGGACTATCCCTCGGCCGAGAAGCTCGCCGCACGGTTCCGGATCGAATGCCAGTCCGAGCCCCTGACCGACACGCGGGACCTGCGCATCGCCCTGCCGAGCGAGGAGATCGAGAAGCTCCGACTTCAGATCGAACAGCAGCGGTCGATTGCCCTGGCCGAAGCCACCGAGAACCTGTGGCGGCAGCTCGAGGAGGCGATCGGACGCCTGACGGAGTCGCTGGGCGACCCCCGAGCGAGGCTCTACTCGGCGACGCTGCGAAACCTGCTCGATCTGTGCTCGCGCCTCGATGGCCTCAACGTCGCTGGAGATCGGCAGCTCGCCAAGATGCGAGGAGAGCTCCTCGCGGAGTTCTCGGAGCTCGATCTCGAAGCCGCCCGCAAGCAGCCCGGCGTGCGCCAGAGCGCGGCCGCAGCGGCCCGGGCCCACCTGGACGCCATCAGCCGCCGTACGGCGGCGCTCGACTTCGACGACCTCGCAACCGCCGCCTGACTCTCTCCTCCACCGTGAACTGAAGGGATCCGTCCATGTCCGTTCCGTTGTCTCTGGCTCGCCAGATTCTGGTCACGAACATCCCCGCGAGGGTGCCGACGCTCGTTTTCTCGCGCCCAGGCGTCGGCAAGTCGGCCGCCGTCGAGGCGGCTGCCGCCGAGCTCGGCTATCGCTGCCGAGTCTTCCACCCCGCCATCGGTGACCCGACGGACTTCAAGGGCCTTCCGGCAATCGTCGACGGAATGGCAGAATTCCTGCCGTACGGGGAGTTTCGGCGCCTGCTCGAAGCGACCGAACCGACGGTCGCCTTCTTCGACGACCTCGCCCACGCGCCGCGCTCCGTGCAGGCCGCCCTGATGCACCTGATTCACCCGGACTCGCGTCGGATCGGTGAGGAGCGGCTTCCGGACTGCGTGTCGATCGTCGCCGCCTCGAACCAGCGCGGCCAGCGCGCGGGGGCCGACTCGATGATCACACCGCTGTGGGGGCGCTTCCCGACCATTCTGAGCGTGGAGCCGGACCTGGCCGACTGGACACGCCTCGCTCTCGAGCGCGGATGGGACCCTCTCGTTCCCGCCTACCTGAGGCGCGTCCCAGACGACCTTTCGCAGGACCCCACGGCGGAATTCACGGGATTCCCCTCGCCTCGCGCCTGGGAGTACGTGGCCCGCAATCTCTCCCTCGATCTTCCGGAGGAGGCCCGGCTCGACGTCTTCACCCACCTGCTCGGCCAGGAGGTGGCGCTGAAGTTCACGGCGTTCCTGGCTCTCGCTGCAACGCTTCCCGACCCGGCCGAAATCTTCGCCGCTCCGCAGACCGCCCCCATCCCGGACGACCCCTCCCTGCTCTTTGCCGTCGCCATGTCGCTGGCCCGGCTCGCCGATCCGGAGACCGCCGCGGCCGCCATCGAGTACCTCGGGCGCTGTGGCAACGAGTGGGTGACGCTCTGGGTCGAGCGCACCGGCCGCGAGCGGCCGGAGAACCTCGAGAACAGTGCCTACCGGGTCTGGGCGGTCACCAACGACGATTTGCTGCTCGGCCGAGCCGCGGCATGAAAGTCGAAAGCATTTGCGATCCGGAACGCGTGCTCACCGAGCCTGTCCGGCGAGCGCTCGAGCGGGCCCGAGTGACGCTGCTACTGCGGCACGCCATGGCCGGGGTCTTCCTGGCTCGATGCCGGTGGGTGGTCACGACGAGGCACCCCACCGCCGGTGTGGACGGCCGACGGTTCTGGGTGAACCCGGCGTTCTTCCTCGGCCTGTCGGCCGAGGACCGGGTCTTCGTCCTGCTCCACGAGGCGCTCCACCTGGCCCTCGGCCACCACCTCAGGGCCGGGAAGCGGGATTCGAAGCTCTGGAACTGGGCCTGCGACTACGTCGTCAACGCTTCAATCCTCGAAGGCGGCTACCGGACGCTACCGGAGGGCGCCCTGTACGAGCCGCGCTACGCGCGGTCGAGCGCCGAGCAGGTCTATGCCGACCTCGCCCGCCAGGAGGATCGAAAGCCACCGGCTTCGTCCTCTGGCCCGTCCGGCGGGTCTTCCGACTCCCCGGCCGATTCGAGCGGCTCGCCCGAGGCTCCTTCCGATCCCCTCACGAAAGCCTCTGGCGATCTCCCGCCGACTGGCGCCCCAGCAACCCCGCACGGGGACGTCCTGCCTTGCCGCAACGAGGACGGCTCGGAGCTCTCGCACGCCGAGCAGCGGCGCATGGAGACGGAGCACGCGTTGCTGCTTCAGCAAGTCGCGATGACGTGCGGAAGCGGAAGTCCCGCAGTGACGCGCGAGCTGGCAAGTCGCCGCGCGCCGACGGCCGACTTTCGAGACATGCTCCTACGCTTCGTCTCGGAGATCGCCGCGCGCGGCGATGACTATGCGTTCTCCCGCCGCAACCGCCGCTACATGGCGACGCTTCCCAACGTCATCCTTCCCGGCTCCATCAGCCGAGGGCTCGGCCGCGTGATCGCGGTGATTGACACTTCGGGTTCCATCGGTCGAGAGGAGGTTGGCCGCTTCACGGGGGCCCTCGAAGAGATGCTGCAGGCGTTTCCCGGCGTCGACCTGACGGTTGCCGCGGCCGACGATCGGGTCCACGAAATCCACGAGATCCCGACGGGGACGAGCACGTTTCCCGAAGACCTGCAGCTTTCCGGACACGGTGGAACGGACTTCCGGCCGGCGATTGCCTGGGCCGAAGAGCAAGTCCTGCCCGACCTGCTCGTCTACCTGACCGACGGGTTCGGAGAGGCGCCTGAGCGTCCGCCGGCGTTTCCGGTCCTGTGGGCGCTGCCGGACTCATGCTGGAGCCGACCGCCGGCGCCCTGGGGGGTGGTCGCGCGACTGGCGGCCTGACGTGCGCACAAGTCGGTGGCGTAGGCCCTCCAGGCACCTACTACGACCGACCAAGGTTTCCCCTCGAGGTAGGCATTGCCACGCAGCTGCTTGTCGATCGATCAGATTCCTTGGAGCGCCACGATCCGCCGGAAGTCGGACTCACCTACGATCCGGAGCTGCTGCCCACGCAAGATGAGCGCTTCGGCCTTTCTGTGTTTTGAACTCTTCGCCTCACCTGAAAGCCGCAAGATGTCCTGGTCTCCGACAACGAGAAGAGTCGTGTCTTTGGTGACGCCAGCGGCCACGTCGCAGCCAACCGCCGCGGCTAAGTCCGCGGCCTCGGCTCGCGGAATCGAGAGTCTGCCGGTGAAGACAACGACCTCACCGTGAAGAGGCCCGTCGTCGGGCCCATCGCGGACTATGGAGTCCCTTCCTGAGGAGCCTCCATGGATGCTCTGCTCGACGCGTTGAAACCACGCCAAGAGTTCGATCCCGGTGTCCTGGATCGCCCTCAGTAGCACCTCGCCCGCCGCCCGCGCGTCTTCGAGCGCGTCGTGGTGCCGAAACTCGATGCCGAGTTCCTTTGTGACGTTTCCAAGTCCGTATCCTCGCGCGCCGAACTGGGCCGGCCAGGCCCTGCGGACCACTCTGGCCGTGTCGAGCCATCGGCACGAAATCTCGCCAGTTCCACACGTCTCGGCAGCGCGACGGAAGGCCGCGCGATCGAAGGCCGTGTGGTGAGCAACCACGCGCTCGGCAAGAAGAGGCCGAATCTGCTCCGAGACCTCCGCCCAGCGAGGCGCGCCCCGAACGCGTCCGGCGTCGATGCCGTGGATGCTGACGTTGACGGGGTCGAAGTAGTCCCCAGGGTCAATAAGAGTGCAGAACGTCTCGGCGAGGCAGCCACCGCGAAACACGGCGATTCCGACCTGGCAGATGCTAGCGAGGTCGGCGTTCGCGGTTTCGACGTCGATCGCGACGAATTCGCTGGCCAGCCGCTGGAGGTCGCCGTCGCTCATTGGGGTCGTCAGATCAAACAGTGTCGACGGCGCGGTCTACAGGGCTGGTGTATCGATTTTGCCTGGGCGACCTCGCGAGCGCGCTCAGACTCGACCTTGAGGCGCTTGCCGAGGACTGTTGGCGCAAGAAAACGCTCTCCTTCTTCCGAACTCGCTTCCAGAACCGCGTCAATCGCCGGCGCGGATTCGCGCAATGGCTGCTCGCGCCTCGGCTGAGAGTACGCCGCCTGCGGTCTTGTTGGTCTGCTCCACCACGAGCAAGGCGTCGGCAGCTGAAGCGACCTCGCCTGCAGACTCGAGGAGACGGATGGTTGCCGATCCCGTCGCGTTCCCGTGCGGAAGAAGGGGGTCGGTTCCGTAGTTGCCGCCCTGGTCAGAAATCGCGAAAAATCGCCTTCCGCGCTCCAGGGTGATTTCTGCGCAGCGTCGCAAGAGGAGCTGGTCGGCTCGGTCGCTCTGCGTGAAACCGTTTCCTTGGAAGGAAACCCTTACGACAGAATCTGAGAGCCAGGTCTCGCTGTATCCACCGGTCCCACTCTTTGCTTGGTAGGCCGTGGCGCACGCGAGCGTGCCGGACAAGAGAGTCGCCACGAGCGCCGCTTCGAGATGTCGTCGCATCGTCGCTTCCTCCCTTCGGTTAGGCCTTCGGAGCGAAGGCAGATTTCCGCACCGACGCCCCCTGGCGCCAGCGGCACGCCGAAAAGCGTATGGCGCTTCGCCAGTATGGGCAAGGGCCGCTCCTGCAGCGTCATGGCAGCTTCACGACACGGCCTATTCTGGATACTCGTGGAGGACCTTCAGGCGGCGCAGGGCGCGAGCGGCTGGCCCACCTTGGGCCCGGTCGGATACTCCCCTAGGAGCGCTCGGACCCAGACGGTGCGACCGCGACTCTCCACGCGGTGATGTGGCGACAGTCGCTACGCCGGTATACCCAGTGTGGGCAGGAGCAACCCACCACCCCGTCGCGCCGGAGGGCCACGACGTAGGTCCTGCCCCGCTGCGTGCGGCTCCGGGTTACCCACCGCGCAACCCAGGCATCGGGTCGGCGCCAGAGTTCGAGTTGTAGGGAGATCGGCACGAAGAGCGGCCCGCCTGCCCGGCGAGCCGCTCCGGGAGGTGCCATCAGTGGACCTCCCCTCCGACTCCCGTTCGCTCGAAGGACAGGCCTCGAACCTGGGCCGCCAGCTCCCAGCCGAGCTCCTCACGGACGACGAAAGGAAGGTCCCGTTCGAGCTGAGCGAGACCTACCCCGCGGAAGCGAAGCCGCCCGAGCAGGGCCGGCTCGCGCCGGCTTGCCGGGCCGCCAAACAACAGAACCGTCCAGTTTGCCGTCGAAGTCCGCGCCATGGTCTCCATGTTCGCCTCCCGGGAAGAGTATAACACTTTTCCGAAAAGAGGAATTCGGAGATTGTGAAACCGCGCGGAGTGTGTGACACTTTGCCCATGACGGGCCCGGCCCCGCACCCTTCCCGATCGAACGCCCGCACCCGGCCGACGACCGTCTCTCTTCCTCACGAACTGCTCCGCCAGATCGACGCCACCTGCCGGGAGCAGCGCGTCACCCGCAGCCAGCTGGTCCGCCTGGCGCTCGCCCAGTTTCTCGACGATTCCGAGCGACCCCACCGGTGAGCCGTCGAGGTTCGAAGGGCCTGTCCAAGATCGAGGTTCGGGTACCCCCGTTGCCGGAGGACTTTGACGTCCACGGCGAGTACGGGTCGCGAGGAGACTTTGCGCGGCTCTCGGTCCCGGTTCCACCTGAGCTGCTCGATCACCTCAAGGCCGCGCTGTTGCAGCTTCAGATCGCCGGAGAGTCCACGAACCTCTCGCGCTGGCTCCGGGAGGCGATCGTCGAGAAGCTCCGCAGGGACCAGCGCCCGCCGAAGTGAGAGGCAGCCACCGCGGAGGCTCCGCGGCCTCCGTGCAGGACGCCTGGCCATCCCGGAGAGTTCCCCGGGGCGACGCGTCTACCGGAGCCAGCGGAGTCGTCCTCGCCCGGGCCCGGCGTCCGCAGCGCCTGTGACTTGAACCGCGCGACCAGACCGCCAGAAACAGGGACCACCGAAGCACCTCGAGAGGCACCTCGAGGACCCGCCAGAGCACCGCGGCGAGACCCGCCCTTGGGGCCTCGAGGGAGATCTATCCGCGACACGAGCGGGGCTCTGCCCAGCGAGCCCCGCCCGGATCGCGGAGACGCTCGGGAAGAAGAGGTCTGCTTCGATGTCCGCACGTACCGTCCAGAAGGCGTTCGGCTTCGCGAATGCCGCGACCGAATCGGCGGAATCCGTTGCGGAGACCGTGCTCCGGCTCGAAGACGCCTTCACCGCGGCCAATCGTGAGCGCCTCCAGGAGCACGGTCCGCAGTGTCTCGCGGAGCCGGAGCTTCTCGCGATCCTGCTCCAAACCGGCAAGCGATCGATGAGCGCACTCAAGCTTTCCCGGAGCCTCATCGCAGAGTTCGGCGGACTCGTGGGGCTTGCTAGTGGCCCGAACAGCGTGGCCGCCAAGCACGCGCTGAGCGCGCTCCAGTTTGCTCGCCTCGAAGCAGCCCTCGAGATCCACCGGAGACTCACGCGAGCCGAGATTCCTGCCCGGGAGCCACTCGCCCATCCGGCTGCGGCGGCGAGCTACCTGGCGGTGCGCTATGCCGGGCGAGACCAGGAGATCTTCGGTGCGCTCTACCTGGACACGCGCAATCGCCTGATCGCCGAGCGCGAGCTCTACCGCGGAACCCTCAATCGGGCCGCGGTCGAGCCGAGACGGGTACTCAAGGAAGGATTACTCGCTGGCGCTGCGGGAGCGCTCGTCTTCCACAATCACCCGAGCGGGGATCCGACGCCCTCGGCCGAGGACCTCGCCTTCACCCGTCGCCTGGCCGAGGCGGGAGAGGTGGTCGGCATTCGACTCGTCGATCACCTCATCCTGGGCGGCGTCGGGCGCTGGGTCTCGCTGGCGCAGCGCGGAGGATGGTGATGATCGGCGGTCCAGTCCAGCCGAGGAACCTCAACTCGCACGAGTTCTGCCGCGACGGCTACGAGGCGGTCGCGGAGTTTGCCGCTCAGCTACTGGTCCTGAGCCCGGATCGCTACCGCGAGCTCGGAAGGGGCAACTCGCGAAACATCCCGGACGTATTGGTGGCCATCGGCAACGCGTGGGCCGAGGCTTCGGCCTCGGTAGCTGACCAGTGGGACGGCGAGTACCTGGACGCCCTCGATGGGTACGTCGAATCGCTACTCGCCGCCGTCGACGAGCTGCCCGACTGGGTTCACCCGCAGTCCTTTCGACGCTTGGCCGACGAAGCGATTCGGGCAACCTTCCAGCACTCCGGGCACCCGAACGACTTGGGCCGCGCCTAGGGGTGCTGGGCTCGGCCGAAACCCGAGGCGGAGACGTGGGCCGGGCGTGCCGGCCTAGAATTGCCTCATCGAGAGTCCAGCAGTGGCCCCAACTAGGCGCGACGCGGACGCGCGCCGCAGCGAGAGGTGGCAGAGTGACGCAGACCGCGAAACCACGAGGCAGGGCAGCTCGCCGCCGCAAGCAAGTCGGCAGCGGTCCGGGCGTTGACGTCACCATCCTGCAATGCGTGGCCCTTCTGCTCTCGCGCTCCTTGTCGATCGAGAGCCTGGCCGCCGAGCTCGGCCTCGGATGGCGGTCGGCCTATCGGTATCTCTCGATCCTGAAGCGGTTCGGTTGTGCGCTCGAGATGGACACCTCGAGTCGCTACCGAATCACCCGGCCCTTGCGGCCGAACCGAAAGTTCGATCCGACGGTGCGACCCGCAGGGCTGAGCGGCAGACGTGCTGAGTGGACCGGCGTTCCGAGTGAACTGCTTCTTCAGTGCGCTGCGTTGCTGTCTCTCAAGCGCCTGACGGCCAACCAGCTCGAGGATCAGCTCGGGCGCAGTCCTCGCTCGATTCAGCGCTACCTCAAGGCGCTTCGTGACTTCGGGGCCCAACTCCGGGTCGACTCCAAGGGCCGCTACTTTCTCGCCTCTCCATTGAGGCCACGGCGGACTTGAAGCCGCGAACTGAGGGCGCGAGCATGGTCGTGCGCTTGCCCAGCGCCTCGCTGGGACTCGAGGCCTTTGCGTACTTCACGCGCTTTCCGGCCGATCGAGAGGTACCCGCACCTCTGGTGGTCTGGATCGGCGGCGCCATCACGCCTGAGGAGTACGAGCGGCGCCGGTCGAGTGAGCCAACCGCAATTCTCGAGCCGTTCGGTGAGGCGCTCGAGCGGTGCGGGCTGCCCCCCTGTGATTTGGCAATCCTCTCCTCGCCCCCGACGCTCAACGCGGAGGCTCGGCGATTGGCCCGCTGGTTCGAGTTCTTCGGCGAAGAGTTGCTGCCGGCCCTGCCCCGACCGATCCCGACCCTCCTCGGCCTGGTCGGAAACTCCTTCGGAGCTCACCTAGCCACAGGGACTGCTTGCCAGAGAGCCGATGTGGCGGCCCTCGCCACGATAGCCGGTGTCGGGATGGCCGAGGCCGAGGAGGCTGCGAACTCCGAGTTGCCGGAGCGCCTCGCGGTGCGCTGCTTCGTCAATGACCTCGACTTCGCGGCGCCCTACGCGGACGAGTTCGCCCGCCGGTTCAAAGCTCGCGGAAGGCGGCTCGAGGTGATCGAGCGCCGCGGGGACCACCCCTTCTCTGACTACGCCGCCAACGGCTCGGTGGCCGACGCCTTCTCGTTCATCCTCGAGGTGCTCTCGGGTCGCTGACCCCTGCGGAATGAGCCGGCCTGGAGAGGGAAATCACCCGGGGCGGGCTCTGCTCGAGAAGAACTCGTTCGTGGCACGAGAGTCGATGGCGACACGGGCGCCAGTGTGAAACACGCCACAGAAAGCAGTGTTGATCGGAGCGCACTTGGCGAGAAGTGTCACCTATATCACTTGCGTTCTCGGCGACGAGTGTGATCGTGTTCTCGAAAAGCTGCGAACGCCAGCAATTGCCAGAAGACAGACAGCGCGAGTAGCTCGGCGCCTAAGGCTCGGCAGTACGAAAGTCCTGTGCCGCACTGATCCCGGCTGCCTGTATGCGGTTATGTGCCCCCCGGAGGACGAATGAGCACCCGAACGATTCGCCGATCGCTACCCGTGGCGCTTCTGCTGCTTGCAGCGCTGGCCGGTGGCTACGAGACCACCAAGGCTTCTGGGACCTCCGAGAGATCGCTCTGGGTTCAGGTTGCGGATGGCTTGTGGATTTTCGACCTCGAAACGGGTTCGCCGGTTGGAGCAGTGGCCGTCGACTCTGGGCACCTCGTCGGGGATCCTTCGGGAGAGCTTGATCCTCGATGGGTCGGTGACGCGGGGACCATTGCGCTCGGTCGCAACAGAGTGCTTCCCGACCTTGGCGGCGATGTGCGCCTTCTCGCACGAGGCGCCGAAGATGCCGAGTGGATCACCGGGAGTGAGGATCGACTCGAAGGACTCGACTCAGGTGGAAAGCTCCAGTGGAGCGAGCCGCTGGATCCGGGTGAGCGGCTCGTCGCGGTGGGCGGCCGAGGTGCTTGGGCGCTCGCTGGAGACAACTTGCGCTGGCTGCCGGTCGAGGCGGAAAAAGGTGGAGCGAGGGTCTCTCTGGACGAACTCGGAGTCGACCCAGCAGCGTGCATCGATCCGTTGTCGGGCGACCTGATCCTCGCCACAGAGACGCAGGTCGTCTGGGTTTCGGAGGCCGGTGGCGTTGTGGGCCGGGCACCGGTCCCATCCGTTCGCCAGCTGGTCTGTGGCCGGTTCGGAAGTGTCTGGGCCCTCGACGATTCTCACGCTCGAAAGCTCCGGAGCCAGGGCGACGTCGGTGCCGAGGAGCTGTCGATTCGGCTCGAGGGCGTCCGCATGATTGCTTCGGATCCTCGGGACAATGCTCTTCTGGCTGCGTTCGCCGATCGGGTGGAGCGCTGGAGTCCTGCAGGCGAACCGAGCTGGATCCGCCGAGTCGAGGGCGAAGTCGAAGCGCTGGCTGCGCCGGGCAGCGCCGCCGCCCCTGGGCTCGGCGGACAGGTTGACCTCGAGGCCGCGCGGAGCGAATCCAAGGCCACTCCGAATGCGAGCCTCGAGTCGGACGAGATCGTGCTGCGCGGCCGGCTGGTCGATCCCGCGGGCCGCCCGCTGGTGGGTGCGGAGTTCGCTGTCTACGGTCGTGAGGTGGTACGCGCCACTACGGACGTCGACGGACTCTTCGAAACCGTCCCGATGCCGTACCTCTCGGGGGATCAACTGCTCGCTTGGGGGACCCGCGAAGGCGTTCAAGGCGTGGCCCAGTCGTACCTTTCACGGTCGATCCATACCGGCGGCACGACGGTCGAACTGGGAGATCGGTCCCTCGACTATCCCTGTGCCGTCGACTTCGAGAACGGCCTTTTCCCGACCAATGACCTCAATGGTGAGGTACGGGCGATGACCGTGTTCGACGACGGCAGCGGACCTGCGCTCTACGTCGGCGGAACCTTCACGACGGCGCGGGGTCTTGCCGTCAACCGGGTCGCCAGGTGGGACGGCAGCAGCTGGTCGGCGCTTGGGCCGGGTCTGACCGCGTCGTCGTCGCCATCGGTCGATGCCCTCATCGTCTTCGATGACGGCAGCGGTCCCAAGCTTTACGCTGGCGGTCGCTTCACGAGCTCCGGCGGGGCGACGGTGCGCTACGTGGCGAAGTGGAATGGAACTGCGTGGACGCAGGTGGGTGGCAATCTCAACGGTCAGGTACTGGCCCTCGCGGTGCACGACTCGGGCGCAGGGCCCCAGCTCTTCGCGACGGGTACGTTCACGACCTCGGGCTCGACGACGTACAACCGCATCGCCAGGCTCTCCGGCTCTTCTTGGGTGACGCTTGGGACCGGCCTCAACAGCACCGGCCGGGCGCTCGCTTCCTTCGGTGGAGCGCTCTACGTGGGCGGTTCGTTCAGCTCCGCAGGCGGCGTCGCTGCTTCGAGAATCGCGCGCTGGAACGGCGCGAGCTGGTCGGCGGTCGGCTCGGGCGTTTCCGGCGGATCCACCGTCCTGGTCAAGGCCTTGACGACCTGGGACGATGGATCCGGCGAGGTTCTGGCGGTAGGGGGCCGCTTTTCGAGCGCGGGTGGCAGCACGGCGAACCACGTTGCTACCTGGGACGGCGCCGCTTGGAGTTCGCTCGCGAGCGGACTGGGTGTCCAGGTCAACGCCCTGGCGGCGTTCGACGACGGTTGGGGGCCGACGCTCTACGCAGCCGGTTCGTTCTCGACGATCTCGGGCGCGACCTATAACCGAATCGCCCGGTGGGGAGTCGACGCGGTCGAAGGAGGCTATTGGGCGTCAATCGGCAATTCGTCGATCGGGCTGAATGGGCAGGCGCTTGCTCTTTCCGCCGGGACGGTGGATTCCGTTGCGGGGCTATTCGTCGGCGGAGCGTTCACCTCGGCGGACGGCGCCTCTTCCTCCCGAGTAGCCCGCCTGTCGAGGCCGGTTTCCTGCAACGACATGTCGGCGCCGCAGGTCAAGATCGTCGACCCTTCACCTGGAGAGACGACCGGTGACTCGACCCCGGCGATCCGGATCGCGGTGCCCGACCGTGGCGAAGGAGCTGATCCCGCGACCCTGATCGTACGAGCGAACGGCTCGACGATTGCCGTCTCGTGTACGAGCGCGGAGGAGATCCTCGACTGTGAATCGCTCTCGGCATTGGCCGGTGCCGTGACGCTCTCGGCGACTATCGAAGACTTCAGTGGCGGGCTCTCGGCCGTGGATTCGGTCGACTTCTTGATCGCGGACGCGGAGCCGCCGGCAATCGCGATCGTCGATCCCGGCGAAGGTTCGACCGTTGAGTCGGCGCGTCCGCCGATCCGGATTCAGTACTCGGATGCTGGCGCCGGGGTCGACACCGCGACGCTCGCAGTAACCTGGAACGGCGGCACCTTGGCCGCCGAGTGCCAGGCGGGCCCGAGCGAGGCCGTCTGCATTCCGGAGACCGACCAGCCAACCGGAGCGGCGACGGTAACCGCGACGGTTTCAGATCTCCAAGGTAACCCGTCCGCGCCTGCGTTGCGATCCTTCCTGGTAGACGCGCCTGAAGCTCCGCCAGCCACGACTTTCGCCGGGACGGTCGTGTTCGCGGACGGCTCGCCCGCGCCTGGGGCCACCGTGCGGCTCTCGGATCGCGCTGCGTTTTCGACGACTTCAGCGGCGGATGGGACGTTTACGCTGGCCGACGTCGACGTGGGCGAAGCGGCCACGATCGCCTTCACCGCGAAGCTCTGGCAGCCGGGCATCGCCTATCTCGGCTTCGCGAGCGTTGTGCCGATGGTTGGTGGCGTAACGCCCGTGACGATAGAGCTCTCTCCCGAGTGCGACTCCTACTTCTCCCCATTGGCGCTCGACGGCGACCGCTCGGGAATCGCCCTCGTTCCGACCTCGCTCTCTTCGACGCCCTTGAGCTTTGCCTCCTTCGATTCCGGTGAGGGGCCCGAGGTCATCGTTGCCGGCAGCTTCAACCACGGCGGAGCCGGAGACCTGGGCCGGATCGCCCGCTGGACATCGCGAGGTTGGCAGAGACTCGGGGGTGGGCTGGCCAACTCGAAGCTGGACGGAATCCAACCCGAAGTTCGCGCGCTCGCGGTTTACGACGACGGCAGCGGCGCTGCCCTCTATGCGGGCGGCCGGTTTACTCGCGCCGACGGCAAGCCATCCGACTATCTCGCGCGTTGGGATGGTTCGGTCTGGTCGGAGGCGGCGCGTGGCGTCGACAAGCGGGTTACAGGTTTGGCGGTTTTCGATGATGGTGCCGGCCCCGAACTCTTCGTCGCTGGCGAGCTGACCCGAGTGGGCACCCGCAAGGACTGGACGGGACAAGACTATTCGATCAGCGCGGCGCACGTTGCCAAGTGGAACGGTTCGATCTGGACCGACGTCGGCACGGGCGTCGTGCCGACCAACGTCGTGAACACGCCGCTCAAGCTGTCGGTGTTCGATACTCCCAGCGGCCCGCAGCTTTACCTCTGGGAAGAGTCCGGCTACCAGGTCTGGCGCCGAGTGGCGGGAACTTGGCAGGCGATCGAGGTTCCGATCGAACTCTACGGGATCACCTCGATTGCGCAGCATGACGACGGATCGGGCTCAGCGCTCCATCTGGCGGCCGGCGGCATCGGAATCCAGAAGCTCGTCGGCTCGACCTGGGTGTCGGTCTTCGCGGACGACTACCAGGCCAAGTTCATCGCCAGCTTCGGCGATTCTCAGGGGAACTACCTCTATGCCTCCGGCCATTTCGTCGACCGTCCGGACTACACGGGAGAGCGGGAGCTCCGGCGGTGGAACGGCTCGACCTGGTCGGCGCCACTGACAGCGGCCGAGCGCATCGCTCGGCTCGACGTACCGGGGCTGGGTGCCCGGCTCATCTTGTCGCCCTATGCGGGCTCGACGAGCGAGCCCGCCTGGCACCCTGCCGAGTGGAAGGACGGGGCTCGCATCGACTGGTCCCACCCTGTTGCCATCCAAGGCGGTGTGCGATCGGTTGCCTTCGCCGAGTCGCCGCAAGGCGAGATCGTGCTCTTCTCGGGTCCGACGCGAGTCGGATCCGTTCAGCTCGACGGGCGCATTGGTCGCTGGGATGGCCAGAACGTCGCGGAGTCAACAGACGGTCTATTGGGCGGGACACGCGTCCTTCCGTCGTTCGATGGGCGGCACCCGCGCGTCTACGGTCTTGCGGAGTCGTCGGGCCAGGTCGCGGAATGGACCGGCACGAGCTGGACACCGGTTGGAGGTCCCCTGGGGCCGGGAATCAACGCCGTCGACTGGGCCGAAGTCAACGGGGAGTATCGGCTCTACGCAGCGGGCCCGGGCCTGTTTCGATGGAACGGGACCTTCTGGCATCCGATTCCGGGCGCACCGGCAGTCGTCACCGATATCGAGGGATTCGGCGGTTCGTTGTACACCCCCGATCGTTGGCGTTGGGACGGGACGAATTGGACACAGCTCGCGCCGCCGCCAGCCTCGTTCGCGGCGAGCGAAAAGGAGGGCGCCCCGATCTTCGCCGCCTCCGAGGCGCCGGAGATGCGTCCCGTGGTGCCCGGAACGGTCGCGGAGGTTCAGGTCGGCCTGGAGGCGCCGTTCGGCGAGGATCCGAGCCCCCTGTGGGAAGGTACGGTACCGGTCACGCGGCGGCTCGTGGCCACGAGCGACCGCCTTCACTTCCTCGGCATGGCCTGGGCGTGGACTGGATCGAGTTGGGTCGACGCCGGAGTCCAGCCCCGCTTGGGCTACCTGCGCAATCGATTCCTGTCCCCGACGGTCGGCTCGTCCCAGTGGGGCGGGTTCGCATACGTGCTCGAGCGGTACGACGACGGTTCCGAAGAGAAGGTTCTGGTGGGCGGCAACTACGCCGCCACGAAGAATTCTCCGAGCTCCGGCTGGGTCCTCCAGTTCCCGAACCTCAATCTGGGAGAGAGGGCGAACGACCTCAGCCTCGGCTTGGGCACGACGGGCGTCGACGGGCCCCCGGTCGTGGCGCTCGCGGCAGGCCGGTGGCGTGGGGCGCCGGCCGTCGCGGTAGGCGGCGGCTTCGGAGAGACCGGCGGCGAGTCTTCCGGCGGACTGGCGATCTGGCACCCGACCCCGGTCTGGGGAGAATGCTCGACCAGCGGGAGACCGCCGGTGATCACAGTCACTTCGCCCGCGGGTGCGTTCACCTCCGCAGCCGTGGAGACGATCGCCGGCGAGCTCGATGAGCCGGCCGAGCTCACGGTCGACGGCGTCGCCGTCGTGGTGGAGCCAGACAGGACGTTCGAATTCTCGTCAGGTCCGCTGGTCGAGGGCGAGAACCACTTCTTCCTTCGAGCGACCGGTCGCGCCGAAGATGTGTCGACTCTCGCGTACGTTCTTCTTCGTGACACGACGGGGCCGACACTCGCGATCACGTCGCCGAGCGAGGGCGCGCACGTCTTCACCGGTCGGCCCCGGATCGAGCTCGCTCTCGACGATGGCGGTTCCGGAATCGCTCCGGAAACGCTGACAGTGACACTGTCCGGTGAAGCACTGTCGACGGGCGAGTGCGTCGTTCGCGCAACCAGTGCAAGCTGTCAGCCGGAATTGCCGCTGCCGGTGGGGCCTTTCGCGATGACGGCGCAGATCGCAGACCGCGCCGGAAACCTCTCCCCGCTCGTCCAGGGCAGCTTCGAGATCGTCTCCAACGGGGAGGCGCCCACGACGACGATCGTCGGAGAGGTGCGCCTTCCGGGCGGAGCGCCGGCTTCAGGCGCGCGGGTTCGCGTTCTCGGCCGATCGGGAATCGAGACCTCCACCGCCAGCGATGGCAGCTTCTCGCTTCCCGTGCCCTCGATCGTCGACGATCGCCCCTTGCGGGCCTACGCGGATCTCGAGCAGGGAACCGAGGTCCTCGGAGCGCTCTCGGCCGAACTCATACCGGTGCCGTCCGGCATCACCGATGCGGGACTTCTCGTGCTCGGTCCAGCCTGTGACCTCGAGGTCGCATCCGAGTTGTTCGGAACCCTTGGCGTCTCCGGCGAGGTCTACTCGGCTGCCGTCTTCGACGACGGCTCCGGCGCGGCGCTCTACATCGGTGGGTCGGCGGTGGGTCAGCAGGGTACCGGGAGCGTCAACCTGGCAAAGTGGGATGGCGAGCGATTCGTGGGAGTGGCCGGGGCGCCGAACGATGGGGTCGTACGGGCGCTAACAGTCTGGAACGAGGGAACCGGCGAGCTTCTGTACGTCGGGGGCAACTTCACGACGGCAGGCGGCCAGACGGTCAACGGTTTCGCGGCGTGGAGCGGCAGCAGTTGGACCAGCCTGGATGGAGGCGTCACGACCGAACTGCGGACTCCCACCAGTTCCTGTACGGCATTGCCCGGGTCCGTCTACGGGCTGCGAGTTGGCCCGAGCGATTCCGGTGAGGCGCTCTACGTCGCTGGATCCTTCACGAGAGTCGGCTCGAGTCTCGGCTCGGACATGGTCGCTAAGTGGACGGGATCCGGATGGGAGTCCTTGGGCGCACGTCCCAGCTGCATTCTCATCGGACCGTTGGGGCCGGAGCTGCCGACGGCAAACGCCATGGCGGTGTACGACGCCGGTGCGGGCCCGGAGCTCTATGTCGGCGGCAGTTTCACTTCGATCGCCGGCGTGGTGGCTCGCGGAGTCGCTCGCCGACAGGGTGGGGCCTGGGCAGAGGTCGGCGGTGGAATCGGATTACCGGTTGATGGCGAGCTCCTGCCTGCACGGGTCAACGCGATGACCGTCTATGACGCCGGCTCGGGTCCGGAGCTTGTGGTCGGGGGCTATTTCAGTCGAGCCGGCCTCGAAGAGGTCGTCCGGCTGAACGTCGCCCGCTGGAACGGACTGCGCTGGGCAGCGTTCGGTGAGGACGAGAACTCCCACGACATGAGCTTCGAGGACCTCCCGGGCGTCGTGGGGGCGCTGGCGGCATTCGACGACGGATCTGGCGAGGAACTCTACGTCGGCGGTTCCTTCTGGGGCGAGACCAGCGAGCCGTTCGGTTCTCTCGCTCGCTGGAACGGCCTGACCTGGGTGGCGGTGGGCGAGGGAATCCCCAGATCGGACGAGAAGATCCGGGTACTTTTCCCTTGGGGTAACGACCTCGTCGCCGGAGGTGGTTTTTCGGAGGCCGGGGACCGGACAGTTCGCGGTATCGCCCGCTGGGATGGTCAGCGTTGGCGTCCGTTCGGCAAGGGGCTCGACGGCGAGGTACGGGCACTCACGGTTTTCGATGACGGAACGGGACCTGCCATCCATCTCGGCGGTGACTTCGAATGGGCGGGCGACCGCAAGCTCAATCATGTCGCCCGATTCGACGGCACCGCGTTCCATCCACTCGGCGCCGGCGTCGACGGCCCTGTCCACGCTCTCGAGTCCTTCACCGACGTCTCCGGGCCGGGCCTGTTCGTGGGTGGTCGCTTCGACTCGGCCGGAGGCTCGGCCGCAGCCAACATTGCGCGCTGGTCCGGATGGAACTGGTCCGCGCTTGGCTCCGGGCTCTCACACGCGACAAGCGAGGCCTACGTCTACGCGATCGAGACCTACGACGCGGGTACAGGCCTCGAGCTCTATGCGGGTGGAAGCTTCGACACGGCGGGTGGCGCTGCGGCATCGAATATTGCTCGCTGGTCCAATGGCTCTTGGTCTGCGCTCGGCGCGGGGACCGATCAGAGGGTCGAGGCGCTCGCAACGGCTGAAGTCGCCGGAGTGGAGAGCCTGTTCGTTGGAGGGCGCTTCCTCACGGCAGGCGGTGGCTCCGCTTCGAAGGTCGCACGTTGGGACGGGACGTGGAACTCCCTCGGTTCGGGCGTTTCTGGCACTTCGGTACTCGCCCTCCATCCGTGGGCCGGCGGTACGCTACTGGTGGGCGGAGACTTTGCCCTCAACAATCCACCGAATCTGGGAGTCTGGAACGGCTCGAGCTGGTTGGGATTGGGCAGTGGACCACTAACCGTTCAGGCACTCGAGGTCTGGGACAATGGCTCGGGTCCCGCAATTTACGCTGGAGCGGGCGAGGACCTGGTGCGCTGGAACGGTTCAAATTGGACCACCGCAGTGAACCACGTGAACGGCTCCACCGTGCGAGCCCTCGCCGCCATCGACGAGATGACCGGCTCGGGGCTCTACCTGGGAGGGTTCTTCGCAACGGCTGGGGTCGAGGAGTCTGCGCACCTGGCGCGGCTGCAGCGGACCTTCGTTTGTACGGATCGCACGGGGCCGGTTGTCACGATCCAGAGTCCCGAACCCGGACAGTGGCTTCGCCAGAGCCGGCCAGCGTTCTCCTTCTCGATGGTCGATGCGGTCTCCGGCGTGGACCCGGACACCATCGCGCTGCGCATCGACGGCGCATCGATCGCAGCCTCCTGCTCGACCTCGGCCTCCGACGCCGTCTGCTATCCGGACGCTCCGGTGAGCCAGGGTACCCACGCGGCACTCGTCTCGGTGGACGATCTTGCCGGGAACACCGGCTCGGCCAGCGTCGGTTTCTCGCTCGACGGAGTTGCACCGACGGTCACCTTCACCAGCCCGGCACCGGGTTCGATCCTCACGACGTCAACTCCGACGTTCGCGTTCACTTTCGGCGAGTCGGGAAGTGGCGTCGATCCGCTGTCGGTGGCGGTCGAACTCTCCGGCACGACCAGCTTCGGCCTCGACTGCTCCTATTCCGTCGTCGATGGCACATGCGCCGCTTCCGGTCCGATCCCGGATGCGCGAATCGCAATCGAGGTTCGGGTCGAGGACCTCGCCGGTAACGTCTCGAGCGGTCCAGTCGCCGAGTTCTTCATCGATACGCTCGCCCCGAACATTGCGGTTCTCGATCCGGCCGATGGGCAGACCCTCTACGCGGCCCCCTCCTCGATCGTAGTGGCCGTCGAGGAGGCCGGCAGCGGTCTAGACGTCGCCTCGGCGATCGCGACGCTCGACGGCGCCCCGCTCGCGGTGACCTGTGCCGCGACCGAGGGCCGCGCCACGTGCGACTTCACGCCGCCGCTTGCCAACGGTCCCCACACGATCACGCTTTCGATCGCGGACCGGGCCGCTCAGCGGAGCGCGATTGCGTCCGCGAGCTTCGACGTCCTGGTCGACACCGATCCGCCGGCACTTGCGTTCACGCAGCCCACGAGCGGCGCGACCGTCGACCTCCGGACGACCCCCTTCATGCTCGCCTGGTCGGACGCGATTTCCGGTATCGCTCAGGAGACGCTGCGGGTTCGGGCCAACGGTCAGCCGCTCACCGCGACCTGTCAGCTCTCACCCACGAGCGCCTCCTGCCTCGTCCCCCAGGCGCTTTTCGGGTCGGTGTCGCTCGAGGCCCAGGTCGAGGATCTGGCGGGAAACCTCTCGCCGATCGCGGCGGTTTCGTTCGATACTCCCGGTGGCGGGCCCGACCCACAACCACCGACCATCGAGATCCTGAGCCCCGGGGTCGATGTCTGGGTCAACGCCTCTCCGGTCGAGATCCGCGGCCGGGTCAGTGAACCAGCCAGCCTGGCGGTCGACGGCCAGCCCGTGACGGTCCACACCGATCGCACGTTCAGCTTCAGCCGGGCGCTCGTGTCAGGGCCCAACGCCTTCCTGCTGGTCGCGACGGACTTGAGCAACAACACCGGTCAGCTGTCGTTGTCGATTGGCCTCGATGAGACGGCGCCGCTCGGGCTCGACGACGGCCTGGTGACGGTAGCGCCGAGCCTTGCCGGACACACACCCTTCGCGGGCTCGGCCGGTGCTGTCCTCTCGCCCGAGACCGAGATCGAGGTCGAGGCGCGTAGTCGCCGGACCGGTGCGGCGGCTCGGGTCAGCGTGAATCCGGACCGCAGCTTCGCCGGCACGGCGCCGGCCTTGCCCGGCGACGTCCTGGAGCTTCGCGTCGTCGATCGCGCCGGCAACGCGAGCGCGGCGGTCGTGCGGGACGTTTCCGGGGTCGATCCGACGCCGCCGTCACCGGATCCGTCCCAGCGCGGCACGGATGTCGCCAGCCCGTTCTGCGCGCGGTACTCCTATCTCTGGAGTGGCCCCTCGCCCGCGGTCTTCGGCGTTGCCGAAGGTGCTCTCGACTGCGCCCGGGTAGCGATCGTTCGGGGCCGCGTGCTCGATGACCAGGGCACTGCGATCGAGGGAGCTCTCGTGCGGGCGCCGAACGATCCCGGGGCCGGCCTCGCGCTGAGCCGGGCCGACGGCTGGTTCGATCTCGGAGTCAACGGCGGCGGACCGGTTCTGCTCGAGATCTCCAAGGCCGGCTGGCTGACCGTATGGCGGACGCCCGTGGTGGCCTGGAACCGCCTCCAGGGGATCGACGACGTTCTGCTGACGCCCCGCTCGACCCTGACGACCTCGGTCGAGCTGGCATCCCAGACCGAGATGGAGCCCTTGCGCGGTCCGGTGGAAAGCGATGCGGCCGGTTCGCGGCAGGCGACGATTCTCCTGCCGGCTGCGACACAGGCCGTCGCGAGCCTTCCGGGCGGAGGTAGCCAGCCCCTGACGCAGCTGACGTTCCGGGCAACCGAGTACACCGTCGGTGACCGACTCGGCATGCGGCTGCCCGGTCCGCTCCCCGACCGGATGGACCCGACCCTGGTGGTCGAACTTTCGATCGACGAGGCGGAAGCGCTCGGCTCGCGGCGAGTCGATTTCAGTCAGCCTCTACCGTTCCTGGTCGAGAACTTCATGGACTTCCCGACGGGAACTTCCGTAGCCTCGGCTTGGTGGGACCCGGATCAGGCCCGCTGGGTCGCCGCCGACGACGGGCGCGTGATTCGGATCCTGGCGGTGGCGTCCGGAAGCGCACTGCTCGATGTCGAGGGCAACGGAGAGCCCGCAGGACCCGCCGAACTGGCGGCTCTGGGAATTTCGGCCGAGGAGCGGATCCGAATCGCGGAGCTCTATCCGATCGGCTCCGAGCTCATTCGTGGCCGCGTCGATCACTTCACGGGCTGGTACTGGGGCCTGCCGCGCAGCTACGCCGCGATTGCCGCGCTCGCTCCGGGTAGTCCCCTGCCGCCTCCCCACGTGCTCGACGAGCGGCTCCTCGAGAATCCGTCGGTCGGTCGCTTCGGTGGCCTCGTGGATACCGAGAATCGCATCCTCGGGCAGCTGCTTCCGGTCGTCGGCGCTCCGGTCGCCCTTTCCTACGCAAGCGATCGGGTGCCCGGCCGCATCACGGCCAGAAGCCTGGTCGTCCCTCTGACGGGGCCGGCGATTCCGGAAGGCCTCGAATCGGTCGAGCTCACGATCGAAAGCGCCGGGCATCGGGAGTTCCACGTCTATCCGGCAGCGCCGGACCAGACGGCGAGTCCGAGCTGGGACGGCGAGGATGCGCACGGCAAGACAGCGACGAGTCCAGAGGCCTGGACAGTCCGGATCGCCTACGTCTACCCGGCGACCTACGTGGCTCCGGCGGGGAGCCGGACCTTCGATCTGCCTGGCGGTATTCGGATCGAGCTCGGTGGCCGCGAGCCGATGAGGATCTCGCGGACCTACACGGGTGCCTTTCCTCTCTTCGATGCCAAGAGCGCCTTCGGTATGGGTGGCTGGGGGCTCAACCTCGTCCACCGCTACGACCCGCTGTCGCGCACGGTCTTCTACGGCGACGGCAGTCGTCGCTCCTGGTCGGGCGGCCCGGCAGCCCGGGACGTCCTGGTGCGTGTCGCCGGCAACGGCGAAGCCGGTCTCGAGGGCGATGGCGGACCGGCTCGGGAGGCCTCGCTTTCTGCTCCTTACGGCGTCTCGGTGACGCCCAAGGGTGACCTGCTCGTCGCCGACAAGGCCAATTGCCGGATCCGCAGGGTGCGCAAGGACGGTTCGATCGCGACTGTGGCCGGCAGCGTCTGCCCGACCACGCCGGCCAACGGCGATGGGGGTCCGGCAACGGCCGCAACGCTCGCCTCGCCTCGCAAGGCGGTGGAGAACTCGGCCGGCGAGATCTTCATCGCCGAGGCCACCCGGGGTGCGGTGCGCCGGGTATCGGCGAACGGGATCATCTCGACGCTGACGCTGCTCGATTCGCCCCAGTGCTTCGCCACCGTGACGGACGTCGATCTGGACCCGGCCGGCAATGTCTACGTGACCTCGCACGGTGTCGAAAACACCCACGGCACGTCCTACAACGCGGAGTGCGGCGGTGTGTTCCGGATCGCTCCGGACGGAACCCGGACGCGAGCGAGCGTGCCGTGGCACGGCTATGCACAGCTGGCCGGCGCCGACGTGCTCGACGACGGGCGGGTGATCGTCTCGAAGTCGAGCTGTGTGTTCGAGTCGGAGTTCTTCTCGGGCGGCTCGTCGACCCTGCTTCCCAACCCGGTCGGTGCCTGTCACCTCTACGGGCCGGGCGAAGAGTTCGACCGTGGGGACGGCGAGCCGGCCGGCGAGGCCACGCGGTTCTTCGGTCCGAGTCACGTCGCCGTGGCCGGCGACGGAACGATCTACCTGGCCGACACGATCAACCGCCGAGTCCGGGCGATCGGTGCGGACGGCATGGTGCGCACGGTCGTCGGAGGTGGCACGTCGCTCTCGACCGAGGACGGCGTGGCCGCGACCCGAACCGCGCTGCTCTGGCCCACCGGAGTGGCGTTGTCGCCCGACGGTCGGGCGCTCTACGTCGTCGACTCCGGGGCTCACATGGTCTGGCGAATGACGACGCCGAGCCCGGCTGACGACGGCGAATACGAGATTCCTTCGCCGGACGGCTCGGTGCTGCACGTCTTCGACGCGCTGGGTTACCTGCTGCGCACCGAGGATGCTCTTTCCAGGCGCACGCTCTGGACGTTCACTTACGAGGAGTACGCCTCGAGCGATCCGGACAGCCCGCCCGAGCGCTACGTCACGCAGATCCGCGACGCGTTCGACAACACCGTTATGGTCCAGCGTGACGGCGCGGGGCTGGCAACCAAGATCGTCGGGCCGTTCGGTCACGAGACGTCCTTGATCACGGACCCGGTCACGGGCTATCTGTCCGAGGTCTCGTGGCCGGTCGAGACGGGCTCGGAGGCGGTCGAGCCCACCCACCGCGCGGACGGGCTCCTCCAGAACCTCCGCGATCCGAACGGCGGCCTCTACGACTACGTCTGGGACCTGGACGGTCGCCTCGAACGGATCGACGATCCGGCTCTGGGCAGCTTCGCCCTGGCCACCACCGGGGAGTCGCGCCAGGGCCGCAGCGTCAGCGGGACTTCCGCTTTGGGTCGCTCCGGTCAGGTCGCCATCGAGTTTCTGCCGCAGCGAGAGGTGCGCACCACCCACACCTCGCCGGCGAACCTTCAGAGCTGGGTCCTCGTTCATCCCAGCGGCATTGCCACGGGCGAAGGTCCCGACGGCTCGACTGCGACGGTCACGACGGTCCCCGACCGGGTTCACGGACCCTTGCTCGACGCGCTGTCCGCGCTATCGGCGACGTCTCCCGGGGGCAAGGCACTGTCGGTCGAAGCGACGACAACGGGGATTTCCGACCTGTCCGACCCGCTGCGCACGAGGCAGCGCACGGACACCGTGACGGTCAACGGGCGCACTTCGACGGTTGCCTATGACGGCGACAGCCGGACGGTGATCACGACCAGTCCGGCCGGGCGCTCCGCCACGACCCACCTCGATGCCCACGGTCGGCCGCAAAGCGTCGTCCGACCGGGCACGGAGGAGGTGCGTTACGTCTACGACGCCCGCGGTCGACTCGAGCGGATCGAGCAGGGGAGCGGCGAGAACCTGCGCTCGACCCAGTACGGCTACCACCCGGCCGCGGGGTGGCTGGCTACGGTGACCGACACGCTGGGCCGCACGGTGACCTACGAGCGCGACCCGGTCGGGCGAGTCAAGAAGCAGATCCTGCCGGACCTGCGGGAAATCGGCTTCACCTACGACGCCAACGGCAACGTCACCACGGTAACCCCGCCGACGCGCCCGGCGCACGCCTTCGACTACACGGTGGTCGACCAGGTCGAGCTCTACACGCCGCCGGAGGCGGGCTTCACGCCGCGGGCGACGAGCTACGACTACAACGCCGACCGGCAGGTGACGCTGATCACGCGCCCGGACGGGCAGACGATCGTGCCGACCTACGAGCCGAACGGCCGGCTCGACTTTCTGACGCTGCCGACCGGCACGATCGACGTCGGCTACGACGCGGTGGGCCGGGTGGAATCGATCACCGCGCCGGGCGGCGTCGGTCACGGCTTCGTCTACGACGGATCGTTCCTGACGTCGCTGTCGACGACGGGGCCGGTCGCGGGCGCGGTGAGTTTCGACTACGACAGTGATCTTCGGGTCTCTGGGCAGACGGTTCTCGGGGGCCCGGTGATCGGCTACGGCTACGACGCGGACGGCCTGCTGACCTCGGCCGGGTCGCTCTCGCTCACCCGCAACCCGGCCTCGGGCCGGCTCGAGACGACCACCCTCGACGCGACGACGGAT
>JAIOJQ010000280.1 GCA_019911865.1 Thermoanaerobaculia bacterium | reverse complement strand
CAACCCCGCCGCCGCCCCCACCTGCCGGCTGAGCGCGACGCCCGGATGAACGGCCTTCCGCCGCCGACGCCGGCGGCGCCGATCGACGCGCGGGCGCGCAAGTTTCCCTGCCCGCAGTGCGGCGCCGACACCGCCTGGCACCCCGGCGCGGCGCGGCTGCGCTGCATCTACTGCGGCTTCGAGCAGGAGGTCGCCGCCGGAGACTTGCCGCAGGCGGTCGCCGAGCGCGCCCTCGACGGCGAGCTGCGGGCGCCCGAGAAGCTCGGCTGGGGCGTCGAGCGCAAGCGGTATCGCTGCGCCCGCTGCGGCGCCGTCGAAACCCTCGAGCCGGGCATGCGCGCCTTCAGCTGCGCCTTCTGCGGCACCCCCGGCGTGGTCGAGGTCCCGCCCGACGCCGAGCTGGTCCGCCCGCAGGGGGTCTTGCCGTTCCGCATCACGAAAGGCGAGGCGGTGGGGCGCTTCCGGGCCTGGCTGCGCGCGCTCTGGTTCCGCCCCTCCGACCTGGCCGCCCGCGCCGAGGTCGAGAGCGTGCGCGGCATCTACGTGCCGTTCTGGACCTTCGACGCCGACACCCGCTCGCGCTGGCGGGCCGAGGCCGGCTACCGGCGCGGCAGCGGCAAGAACGCCCGCGTCGACTGGCGGCCCGCCAGCGGCGAGTTGAGCCACCGCTTCGACGATCTGCCGGTCCCCGGCTCGCGCGGCATCGATCCCGGCCTGGCGCGCGGCCTCGAGCCCTTTCCGACCGCCGAGCTGGTCCCCTACGACCCCTCGTACCTGGCGGGCTTTCTCGCCGAGGAGTACGGCGTGCCGCTCGACCTCGCCTGGCCGGCGGCGCGCGAGCGGATGACCGCGACGCTGCGCGCCGCCTGCCGCGCCGAGGTGCCGGGCGATCTCTGCCGCAACCTGCAGGTCGAGACCAGCTGGTCGGACCTCACCTGCAAGTCGGGCCTGCTGCCCGTCTGGATCGCCGCCTACCAGTACCGCGGGCGCACCTACCGCTACGCGGTCAACGGCGCCACCGGCCGGGCCACCGGATCGGCCCCCTGGTCGTGGATCAAGATCGGGCTGGCCGCACTCGTCGTTCTGGCGCTGGCCCTCTTCGTCCTCTCGCGCTGACCGCCCCGCTCGACCGCGGCCGGCCGGGCTGCGCGCTCAGCGGCCGACCCAGACGGGCCGCAGGAGCGGCAGGTCGACGGTGGTGGCGTGGCGCAGGTCGACGGTGGCGCGCAGGCCCCAGTCGTGGTCCCCCTCGGCGTCGTGAAGGGTCTGCACCACCTCCCACTGCCGGTCGCCGGCGGGGCTGATGCGGGTCCACTCGTGGCGCCGCGCCTGCGGGCCGTCGAGCAGCGCCGAGTGCTCGGCGAAGAAGGGGGCCAGGGCGGCCTCGAAGCGCGCCGCGTCCCAGGGATCCTGCGGGTCGGCCACCACCCGCTCGGCCGCCTCCTCCCAGTCCTTGAGCGACAGGGCGTGGAGCAGCAGGTGCATCTCCGAGCGCAGCCGCGCCGCCAGCGCGCGCGGGCTCTCGATGAGCTCGCGCACCCAGATCTGCTCGACGATCTGCTCGCGCTCCTCCTTGCGCCGCGTCAGCAGCTCCGGATGCAGCAGCCCCTCCCACTCCTCGAGCAGCGAGGAGTCGGTGAGCGAAATCATCGTGCGCAGCAAGGCGATCACGTCCCAGACCGGCTCGGTCTTGGCGGCGTCCGGAACATTCTGTTCGAGCGTCCGGTAGAGCTGCGACAGGTAGCGCAGCAGCACGCCTTCGCTGCGCTGCAGCTGGTAGAGGCGGATGTAGTCGTCGAAGGAGGCGAACGTCTCGACCATCTCGCGGCCGATCGACTTGGGGCGGATGTCCTCGCCGCCGACCCACGGATGGAGCCGACAGAAGCCGTCGAAATGCCCGGCCAGCCAGTCGGCCAGCGGCCTGGGGTGGGTCACCTGCTCGAGCCGCTCCATCCGCTCCTCGTAGCCGACGCCCGCCGCCTTCAGCTCCGCCACCAGGCGCCCCTTCTCGCGGTCGGCCTGCTTGCGCAGGATGATCTCGGGGTTCTCGAGCACCGATTCGATCACCGTCAGCAGGTCGCCGACGTAGGTCGGCGACTCCGGTTCGAGCAACGGGATCATCTCGACCAGGAAGAGCGACAGCGCGTGGTGGAGCGAGAAGTCGAACTGCAGGTCGCGCGAGACGACCACCCAGCGGTAGTCGCGCACCGTGTCCTTGCGCATCTCGAGGATGCCGGCACGGGCGAGCGAGCGCACCAGCACCGCGGCGCGGGAGAGATGGCGCTTCTGGGCCCCCTCCTCCTCGTGGCAGCAGGCGATCATCTCGCGCAGCGAGGCGAAATTGCGCAGCGCCGGATCGTCGAGCTCCTCGTCGCGCTGCAGCAGCTGCAGCACCATTCCGTGGGTGATGCGGAAACGCGAGCGCAGCGTTTCGGGCGGCCGCTCGATGAGGCGCTGGAAGGTCTCCTCGGTCCACACGATCTCGCCCGGCCGCGGTTTGAACGAGGCGCCCCCCTTCTTGCGCTTGCGTTCGGCGAGCCGCTTGTCGATCACGTGCTCGGGCGCCTGCGCCGCCACCAGGCCGCGGTCGTCGAAGCCCTTGCGGCCGGCGCGGCCGGCGATCTGCTGGAAGTCGCGTACCGCCAGGAGGTGGATCTTCTGCCCGTCGAACTTGGCGAGCTTGGTGAACAGCACGGTGCGGATCGGGATGTTCACCCCGACGCCGAGCGTGTCGGTGCCGCAGATCACTTTGAGCAGACCCTGCTGCGACAGCTGCTCGACCAGCAGCCGGTACTTCGGCAGCAGCCCGGCGTGGTGCAGGCCGACGCCGAAGGTCAGGTAGCGGCGGATCTCCTTGCCGTAGGGAGTGTCGAAACGAAAGCCGCCGATCGCCTCGCGGATCGCCTCGCGCTCCTCGCGCGAAGTGATCGGCTGCGAGGTCAGCGCCTGGGCCAGCTCGGCGCACTCGCGCTGGGTGAAGCTGACCACGTAGACCGGCGCCAGCCGCCGCCCCAGCAGGTCGTCGATCGTCTCGTGCAGCGGCGTCTCGCGCCACTCGTAGTCGAGCGGCACCGGCCGGCTCGCCGAGGTGACCAGCGCCACCTCGCGGCCCGAGCGCTCGTGGATCCGGCGGGCGATCCCGGTCATGTCGCCGAGCGTCGCCGACATGAGCAGGAAGCGGGCCCCGGTCAGGGCGATCAGCGGCACCTGCCAGGCCCAGCCGCGCTCGGCGTCGGAGTAGTAGTGGAATTCGTCCATCACCACTTCCGGCGCCGCGAGCCCCGGGCCGGCGCGCAGCGCCATGTTGGCGAGAACCTCGGCGGTGCAGCAGCGCACCATCGCTTCGGAGTTGATCGAGGCATCGCCGGTCAGCATGCCGACCCGCTCGGCCCCCAGCTCGTCGCAGAGCGAGAAGAACTTCTCCGAGGCGAGGGCCTTGATCGGGCTGGTGTAGTAGGAGACGCGCCCTTCGGCGATCGCCTTGAAGTGGAGGCCGAGAGCGACCAGCGACTTGCCCGACCCGGTCGGCGTGTTGAGCACCACGTGGCGCCCCGACCAGATCTCGAGCAGCGCCTCCTCCTGGGCCGGGTAGAGGTCGAAGCCGGCCTGACCGCACCAGTCGAGGAAACGGGTGAACAGCTCCTCCGGCGGGGCGGCGCCCGCGGGGAGATAGGAAGACAGCGGGCGATGCCGAAGCTCGGACACCCGGCCATTCTCTCCCAGCCGCCGGCCGCCGCGGCTACAATCGTCCGATCATGCGCCCGATCTTCCGTGCCGCAGCCGTTCTCGCCCTCCTCGCGGCCTCCGGCATCGCGCCCGCCGCGGTCGCGCTCGAAGTGAAGCTGACACCGGACCCCCCCGCGGCCGTCGTCCACGCCGGCATCGATCCGGCCGCGCACCAGGGGGTTCGCCTGCTCGTCGAGGCCTTCACCGAAGGTCGCGTCGGCGACCCCGCCGCGATCGGTGAGTTGCGCCGCGAGGGCAAGTCGGCCGAACCTCTGACCACTGCCGACGACGTCGCGCGGCTGGTCACCGACCGCTTCCTGAGCACCCTCGGCGAGGCCGGGCTGCCGGTCGTCGACGCGCGCCAGCTGGCCGCGTGGGGAGCGAAGATCGTCGACACCGCGCGGCCGGTGCTCACCGTGCGCGGCGAGCTGCTCGCTTTCTCGCTGGTCGAGACGAAGACGCTCGACGCGGAGGTGCGCCTCGGGGTGACGATCGAGGACGGCTCCGGCAAGCGACTCTGGTCGGGCTCGAGCAACGGTCACGCCGGACGCAGCGCCCGTTCGTACAAGCCCGAGGAGTACGCCCCGACACTCTCGGACGCCCTCGACGAGGCGATCGGCCAGCTGCTGCGTGCCGAGACCTTCGTCAGCGCGCTGCGCGGCGGCGGCTGAGTCGGCGGAGGCTCCCGGCGCCGGCCAGCGGTGCTAGGCTCGGCGCCGCACCGTCCACCGACGCCCGATGCCGATTCCGTCGCCATTCCACGAGCGCACGCAGCCGCTCTGCCGCAGCTGGCGCTGGAAGGACTGGGCCGGAGTCCTCGCCGTCAGCAGCTACGACAGCAGCCACGAGCGCGAGTACTTCGCCTTCCGCGAAACCGCCGGGCTGCTCGACGTCTCGCCGCTGTTCAAGTACGAAGTGCGCGGGCCGGGCGCCGCCGCCGCGCTGTCGCGCATGATGACGCGCGACGTCGCCCGCCTCGCCGTCGGCCGCGTCACCTATACCTGCTGGTGCGACGACGCCGGCAAGATCGTCGACGACGGCACCGTCGCCCGCCTCGACGAGGATCACTTCCGGGTCACCGCCGCCGAACCGGCGCTGCACTGGCTGCTGGCCGCCGGGCGTGGCTTCGACGTCGCGGTCGAGGACTCGACGGCGCGGCTCGCCGCCCTCGCCGTCCAGGGACCGACCTCGCGGGACGTCCTCGCCGCCGCCAGCGACGCCGACCTCGCGGCGCTGCGCTGGTTCGGGGTGACCCGCGCGCGCATCGACGGGCTCGACGTCTGGATCAGCCGCACCGGCTACACGGGCGACCTCGGCTACGAGGTCTGGGTCGAGCGCGCCGGAGCACTGCGGCTCTGGGACGCGATCCTCGACGCCGGCCGCCCGTTCGGCGCCGAGCCGGCGGGACTCGACGCCCTCGACGTGGTGCGCATCGAGGCCGGCTTCATCCTGCTCGGCGTCGACTACCTGAGCGCCCCGAAGGTAGTCCTCGAGTCGCGCAAGTCGACCCCTTTCGAGCTCGGCCTCGAACGCACCGTCGAGCTCGACCGCAGACCGTTCGTCGGCCGCGCCGCGCTCGCCGCCGAGCGGGAGCGCGGGCCGGCCTGGCGCCTGGTCGGCCTCGAGGTCGCCTGGGAGGCGCTCGAGGCGCTCTACGAGAGCTACGGTCTGCCGCCGGCGCTGCCGGCGCAGGCGCGCCGCGATCCGTTGCCAGTGACGTCGGAAGGTCGACAGGTCGGCCAGGCGACCAGCCACACCTGGTCGCCGCTGCTCAAGAAGTCGATCGCCCTGGCCACCGTGCGCGCCGCGCACGCCGCCCCCGGCACCATGCTCGAGCTCGAGCACACGGTGGAGTTCGAACGCCGCCGGGTGCCGGCCACCGTCGTGCCGCTCCCCTTCTTCGATCCCGAAAGGAAACGCCGCCCGTGACCGCCCGCTACGACGCCGTCATCGTCGGCGCGGGGCACAACGGCCTCGTCTGCGCCGCCTACCTCGCCCGCGCCGGCCGGCGGGTGCTGGTGCTCGAGAGCCGCCACCTGGTCGGCGGCGCCACGACGACCGAGGAGATCTACCCCGGCTTCCGCTACTCCTGCTGCTCGTACGTCGTCAGCCTGCTGCGGCCGTGGATCATCCGCGACCTCGACCTGCCGCGCTTCGGCTACGAGGTGCTGCCGCTCGACACGACCTTCACCCCGTTTTCCGACGGCCGCTACCTGCTGCGCGACGCCGACCCCGAGCGCACGCGGCGCGCCATCGCCGCCTTTTCGCCGCGCGACGCGGAGGTCTACAAGCGCTTCGGCCAGGAGATGGCCGAGCTCGGGCGCATGGTGAGGCCGCTGATCGACGGGCCGGCCCCCGACCCGACTTCGCGCCGGCCGGGCGAGCTGTTGCGCCTCGGCCGGCTCGCCCGCCAGCTGCGCAGCCACGGCGAGGAGCGCCTGCTGGGCAATCTCAAGATGCTCACCGCGAGCGCCGTCGACTTTCTCTCCGAGTGGTTCGAGAGCGAGCAGCTGATCGCGCCGATGTCGGTTTCCGGCATCATCGGCACCTTCCTCGGCGTGCGCTCACCGGGCACCGCCTACGTTCTGCTCCACCATTACATGGGTGAAATCGACGGCTCGTACCGCGCCTGGGGGTTGCCCAAGGGGGGCACGGGGGCGATCGCCGCGGCGATCGCCGCGGCGGCGCAGGCGCACGGCGCCGAGATCCGCACCTCGGCGCCGGTCGAGCGGGTGCGCCTGCGGCGCGGCC
>JAIOJQ010000279.1 GCA_019911865.1 Thermoanaerobaculia bacterium | reverse complement strand
GGTACCGGCGCGGCAACCGTTGCACCGGCCGGCGGCGCGCCGGGCGCCGCGGTCGGCAGCACCGGCGTCGCCGCATCGGCGAAGTCCATTCGCACGGTGGCGCCCGCGGGCGGCGGCCCGAGCGGCGGAATGACCACCCGCACGGTCGCATCGGCCGCTTCGGCCGGCGCCAGGATGCGAATCACCAGCTCGGCGTCGCCGACCAGCACCCGGTCGCCGTCGGCGAGCCGGCGGTCGCCCTCGACCTTCTCGCCGTTGACCACCGTGCCGTTGGCCGAGCCGAGGTCGGCGAGCAGCACGATGCCGCCGTCATTCACCGTCACCCGCGCATGCTGGCGGCTGACCGTGGTCTCCGGAATGTGCACGGCCGAGGTGCGGCTGCGGCCGATGATCGACTCGCCTTCCCGCAGCTCGACCGGCGGCTTGCCCGGGATCTCGAAGAAGACCTGCCAGCCCTCCATGATGGAGACCTCTCCTCTCAGAACCGCAAGGTGGTGGGGTGCTGCCCGCTTCAGGGAACCGCAGGCATTCTAACCGAACCTCCGCCGGGTGCCCGCTTCCACCGCAAGTGGCGGCGCAGGCTTTCGGCCGTCGGACTGTCGACGTCGTCGAGGAAGGGGGCGAGCGGTCCACAGTGCAGCAGGCGCCCGCCGTGCAGGCCGCCGCCGGGGCCGAGGTCGACGATCCAGTCGGCGTGCGCGATCAGGTCGAGACTGTGCTCGACCACCACCACGCCGTCGCCGCGCTGCACCAGCCGGCGCAGCGTCCGGTAGAGCAGGTCGATGTCCGAGAGGTGGAGGCCGGTGGTCGGCTCGTCGAACAGGAAGAGGCGCCGGCCGTCGCGCTTCGAACGGCCGAGGAAGCTCGCCAGCTTGAGGCGCTGCGCCTCGCCTCCCGACAGGGTCGAGGTCGGCTGGCCGAGCCGCAGATAGCCGAGTCCGACCTCGGCGAGCGGCGTCAGCTTGCGGCAGAAGGTGGCCTCGCGGGCGAGCAGGACGAGGGCCTCGTCGACGGTCAGCTCGAGGGTCTGCGCGATGTCGCGTCCGAGGTGGCGCACTGCCAGCACCTCGGGACGGAAGCGCCGCCCCTGGCAGCGCTCGCACGGCACCACCACCGGCGCCATGAACTGCATGTCGACTTCGAGGACCCCCGAGCCCTCGCACTCCGGGCAGCGCCCGGTCTCGAGGTTGAACGAGAAGTGGGCCGGCGTGATGCCGCGCCGCCGCGCCTCCTCGGTGCCGGCGAAGATCCGCCGCAGGTCGTCGTAGGCCTTCACGTAGGTCACCGGATTCGACCGCGACGAGCGACCGATCGGGCTCTGGTCGACCAGCGTCACGTCGGCGAGTCGCTCGATGCCGAGCAGCGCGTCGCAGCGCCCCGGCTCGACGTCGACCACGCCGCGCGAGCGCTGGTAGGTGCCGTAGAGGACGTTCTCGATCAGCGTCGACTTGCCCGACCCCGAGACACCGGTCACCGCCACCAGCGCATCGAGCGGAAAGTCGAGGTCGATGCCGGTGAGGTTGTGCTCGCGGGCACCGAGGATGGTCAGGCGCGGCCGGTCGGCGAGCTCCTGCTCGACCGACTTGCGCCCGTGCTCGCGGCGGAAACGCGCCACGTGGGCGCGCGCCGGCGTCGCCGGCTTGTCGCGCAGGAAGTGGGCGGTGAGCGATTCGGGGTGTTCGAGCACCTCGGCCGGCGGCCCCTCGGCGACCAGCGAACCGCCCTGCTCGCCCGCCGCCGGACCGAGGTCGATCAGCCAGTCGGCACCCTCGATCAGCGTGCGGTCGTGCTCGACCACCAGCACGGTATTGCCGCGCGCCGCCAGGTCGGCGAGCAGGGCGAGCAGTCGCTCGCTGTCCTGCGGGTGGAGGCCGATGGTCGGCTCGTCGAGCACGTAGAGGGTCGAAGTCAGGCCCGACCCGAGCGCCGCGGCGAGGTGGATGCGCTGCGTCTCGCCTCCCGACAGGGTGCGCGCCTGGCGGTCGAGGGTCAGGTAGTCGAGACCTACCCGGTGCAGCACGTCGAGGCGTTCGCCGAGCTCGGCGAACAGATGGCCGCCGACTTCGCGCTCCCGGGCGCTCCACTCTTGGCCGCCCAGCCAGGCGATCAGCTGTTCGACCGAGAGCGCCGCCAGCTCCGGCAGCGTCCGCCCGTGCAGGTGGACCGCGCGGGCCTCGCGGTTGAGCCGTGCGCCGCCACAGTCGGGACAGGGGTTGTAGGCCCGATAGCGGGCGAGCAGAACGCGCACGTGCACCTTGTAGGTGCGCGCCTCGAGCCAGCGGAAGAACGACTCGACGCTGACGAAATCCCCCTCGCCGCGCCAGACCCAGTCGCGGTCGGCCGGCCGCAATTCGCTCCACGGGCGGTCGACCGGCACCTTGCGCTTCTTCGCCGCGACCAGCAGGTCGCCGTAGAGCTCTTCGTAGGCGGGGGTGTTCCACGGCGCGATCGGGTGTTCGGCCAGCGAGCGGCCGGGGTCGGGCACCACCCGCTCGGCGTCGATGCCGATGACTCGCCCGAATCCCTCGCAGGTCGGGCAGGCTCCGAGCGGCGAATTGAACGAGAAGAGAGCCGGACTGGGCGGCCGCAGGGCGAGGCCGCAGTCCGGGCAGCCGAGCTCGGGAGCATAGAAGCGGGTGCGTTCGCCGATCGCCTCGAGTGCCCCACCGGCGAGCCGCCAGCCGTCCTCGATCGTCGCCGCCAGGCGGGCGGTCGAGGCGGGGTCGGCGGCGAAGCGGCCGAGTACCAGCGGCAGCGGGTCGACCTGCTTTGGCCAGCTCTCCCCGACCTCGATCGGCATCACCTCGCCGTCGGTCAGTCGCCGCGCGAATCCCTGGCGCACCAGCTCGGCCAGCTTGCCGTCGGCGCCGCGACGCGGCCGCGGCAGGCGGGCGACGAGCGTGAAGCGGGCGCCGGCCGTGCCCGCGGCGAGATCGGCCGCCGCTTCGGCGGCGGTGAAGCGGCGCGCCGGCCCGTGACCGCGCGGACAGCCGACCTCGCCGAGGTGGGCGAAGAGCAGGCGCAGGACGTCGTGGGTCTCGGTGATCGTGGCGACCGTCGACCGCGCGTTGCGCACCGAGTTCTTCGCTTCGAGCGCGACCGCCGGCAGGATGTGGCGCAGGTCGTCTACCGGTGGCCGCTCCATCTGGTCGAGGAACTGCCGGGCGTAGGTCGACATCGACTCGACGAAGCGGCGCTGCCCCTCGGCGTAGATGGTGTCGAAGACCAGCGAGCTCTTGCCCGCCCCCGACGGACCGGTGACTACCGTCAGGCGGCCGTGCGGCACGCGGCAGGAGACCCCCTTCAGGTTGTGGGTGCGCGCGCCGACCACCTCGATGGCGGTCTCGCGCCGCGCCGCCAGCCCGGCGGGCTCCGGTGTCACCACGGGCGCGGAGGCGAGGGGGGGCTCGCGCATGGGAAGCGGCCATGCTACCCGAGTGCCGGGGGCGCCGCGAGTGGCGCGGATCACCCCCCGGCGGCGGGCAACCCGGCAGCGAATCGCCGCCGCGACCCACGTAGGATCGGCCTCCGTGTCCGCCGCCCGACTCGTCCTGTGCGCCCGCCTCGTCCTCGCCTGGAACCTGCTGGTCATCCTCTGGGGAGCGGTGGTGCGCGCCACCGGCTCGGGCGCCGGCTGCGGCAGTCACTGGCCGCTGTGCGACGGCCAGGTGGTGCCGCGCGCCGACTCCGTCGAGCAGGCGATCGAGTTCACCCACCGCGCCACCAGCGGCATCGCCCTGCTCGCCGTGGTCGGCTTTGCCATCCTCGCCTTCCGCGTCCGCCCCGCGGGACACCCGGTGCGGCGCGCGGCGGTCGCCGCGACGGTGCTGATCGTCGTCGAGGCGCTGCTCGGCGCCGGCCTGGTGCTTTTCGAGCTGGTGGCCGACGACGCCTCGCTGGCGCGCGCCTGGGCGATGGCGGCGCACCTGGTCAACACCTTCCTGCTGCTGGCCGCCCTGGCGCTGGGCGTGCACACGGCGGCCGGCGGCGGCTGGCCGCCCCTCGCCCGCGCGCCGCGCCTGGCGCGCGCCTGGCTCGCCACCCTCGGCC
>JAIOJQ010000278.1 GCA_019911865.1 Thermoanaerobaculia bacterium | reverse complement strand
CGGCGATCGCCTCGCCCGCCCGGCGCGCCCGCGCCGGCTGCTCGAGCAGCAGGGCGCACTGCACGTAGCCGGGCGAGTGGAGCCCCGAGGAGAGCTGGAAGTGTCCGCGCAGCAGGGCGCCCGAGGCGATCAGCTGGCTCTCGATGTCCTCACCCGTTCGCACCCCTGCCCTCCTTGGCTCGAATCCCCAGCTGTTCCATGCGACGGGAGAGCTGTGCCCGCGTCGTCCCCAGCGCCTCCGCGGCCTTCGCGAGGTCCCAGTTCTCCTCGCCGAGGCGCCCTTCGACGAAGAGTCGCTCCCCGCTCTCCTTGAAGTCCTTCAGCGTCCGCAAGTCGCTCCACGGACCCGGCACCGCGCCCCGCGGATCTCCGGTCGCCGCCGCGACGTGCTCGACTCCCACCACCGGACCCGGCGTCAGGATGAGCAGGCGTTCGACCAGATTGCGCAACTCGCGCACGTTCCCCTTCCACGGCTGGCGCGCCAGCAGGGTCAGCGCCTCGGAAGAGAAGCTCTTGAGCTTGTAGTTGGCCCCCTCGGAGAACCGGCGGGCGAAGTATTCGACCAGCAGCGGCACGTCCTCGGATCGCTCGCGCAGCGGCGCGGTGCGGATCGGCACGACGTTGAGCCGGTAATAGAGATCTTCGCGGAAGCGCCCGTCGCGGATCTCGTCCTCCAGCACCCGGTTGGTCGCCGCGACGACGCGCACGTCGACGCGAATCGTCTTCTCGGCGCCGACCGGCTCGACGTCGCCGCTCTCGAGCACCCGCAGCACCTTCGCCTGGGTGCGGGCCGACATGTCGCCGACCTCGTCGAGGAAGATGGTGCCGCCGTCGGCCGCCACGAACTTGCCGGTCTGCTTGCGGACCGCGCCCGTGAAGCTCCCCTTTTCGTGACCGAAGAGCTCCGACTCGATGAGCTCCTCCGGGATGGCGGCGCAGTTGACCTGGACGAACGGCCCGTCGCGGCGCGACGACAGATCGTGAATGGCGCGCGCCACCAGCTCCTTGCCGGTGCCGCTCTCGCCGGTAACCAGCACCGTCGCCGGGGTCGGAGCGGCCAGCGCGATCGTCTCGCGCAGGCGCTGCAGCACCGGCGACGATCCGACCAGCGAAGTGGACGCGGCATCCGGAGCCGGCGTCCGGCCGGCGTCCTTGCGCAAGCGCCAGGCCTCGACGGCGTTGCGCACCGACAGGCGCAGGCGCTCCGAGTCCGGCGGCTTCTCGAGGAAGTCGAAGGCGCCGCGACGGGTCGCCTCGACCGCCGAAGCGACGTCCGCATGCCCGGAGATGAAGATGACCGGCATCTCGTAGCCGCGCTCGCGCATGATCCGGAAGGCATCGAGGCCGTCCATCTCGGGCATCCGGATATCGAGCAGGACGGCGTCCGGCGGCCGGTCGCGCACGATGCGCAGCGCTTCGACGCCGGTCCCCGCCTCTTCGATCCGGTAGCCCTCGAACTCGAGCACCATCCGCAGCGACTCGCGGATCGCGGCTTCGTCGTCGACGATCAGGATCGAGGCGCGCTGGGCGGGCGGCATGGCGGCGCGATCCTAACAAAGGAAAACGGGCCGACCCCGCCGGGATCGGCCCGTCGAGCGCCGCGGCGCGGCGGCTCAGGGGACGCGGACGATGGCGAAGAAACCGAGCCCGTCGCCGCGGCCGCGCGGATCGAAACGCCGCACGTAGAGTCTCAGGTACGAGCCGGAGGGCGCCGCACCCACCGCTTGCTCGAAGGCGCGGGCATCACCGACCGGCGTGCCGTTGACCTCGGAGATCAGGTCGCCGGGAACCACGCCCTCGTCGTAGAGCGGGCTCGACGGCGCGACCTGGCGGATGACGATCCCCTCGAGGTCCGCCGGCAGGCCGTGGTTCTGCCGCAGCCCCGGGGTGATCTCCTGATACTCCAGCCCGAGCCACTCGATACCGCTGCCGGCATCATCTTCCGGCTCCTCGGCTTCGGCGTTCGCCGCCGAGCGCTCGCCGAGGAGCACCTCGCGGTTGGAACGGTCACCTTCGCGCAGGATGGCGAGGCGGACCTTCTCGCCGGGTGCCTGGGCGGCCACGTAGTCGATCAGGTCGCGGGTCGACTCGACGCGCCGGCCGTCGACTTCGACGATGACGTCACCGTGCCGCAGGCCGGCCTTCTCGGCCGGAGAGTCCGGTGTCACCTCGGTGACCAGAGCGCCCGCCGTGTCGGCGAGCCCGAAGGCCTGCGCCCGGTCGAAGTCGAGGTTCTGGATGTTGACCCCGAGGTAGCCGCGCGACACGCGGCCCTTCTCGCGCAGCTGCGGCAGGATCGCCTTGAGCGTCGACACCGGGACGGCGAAGCCGATGTTCTCCGCCCCCCAGTTCATCGCCGTGGCGATGCCGACGACTTCGCCGCGCAGGTTGACCAGCGGGCCGCCGGAGTTGCCCCGGTTGATCGCCGCGTCGGTCTGGATGAAGTTCTCGAACGACGCGTCGGCGGTCAGGCCGATCGACCGCCCCTTGGCGCTGACCACGCCCACGGTGACGGTGTGGTCGAGCAGCAGCGGATTGCCGATCGCCATCACGTAGTCGCCGACGCGCAGGCTGTCGCTGTCTCCGAGAGGAAGGAAATCCAGCGGTTCCGAAGCCTCGATCTTGAGCAGGGCCAGGTCGGTCGCCGGATCGGTGCCCTTGACCTCGGCGTCGTAGAGCCGGCCATCGAGGCGAACCCGTACCTTGGTCGCGCCGTCGATGACGTGGTTGTTGGTGATCACGTAGCCGTCCGCGGAGATGACGAATCCGCTGCCACCGGAGTCGGAGCGGAACTCCCGCGGTGACTCGCCCGGCTGGCGGCGGGGATTCTGCGGCCCGAAGAAGAAATCGAAGGGCGACGACGGCGCGCCGCTCCCCCCCCGGCCCTCCGCCCGACCGATCGTCTGGGCGTCGATCGAGACCACCGCGGGCAGGGCGCGCTCGGCGAGGTCGGCGAACGACGGCAACTGCCCCGTCAGGGGGATCGTCCCGCGCTCGGGAGCCGCGCCGGACTCCGCCGGCTGCGGCGCCGCCATCCCGACCGGAGTCAGGTCGAGACCGCCGGCGAGCACTACGCCGAACACCACCGCGGCGGCCAGCATCGAGAAGGTCAGTGTCTGTCGGGAACGCCCATGGCTCATCGGATTTCGCTCTCCACTGTCAGTTCGGCCGCGGCCGGTTGGACACGGCATCGAGTCCCTGCCTGCGATCGACTTGTAGATTAGCAAGTGCCGTGCCCGGGCCGGATTCCGGTCCCCCCCGGAAGGACCGCGAAGGGCGTGCCAGAATGGCCGGTACGGAGTCGGTGGCGCTCCGGAACCGCTCCCCCGCGGCTTGCATTTTCCCCCCGCACTGCCTAGACTTACGGCGAAAGTCTGCCGGCTGCACAGGATGAGGTGGGCCGACGCGCCCACCTTTTTCGTTCATGGCGGACGAAACGGGGAAGAAGAAGTGGCAGGGACCCGAATGACGCCGGAACTCCGGCAGGAGCTGGCGGACATCGCGCTGTCGCGCGGTTGCGAGCTGCTCGAGGCCGAAGTCTCCGGCGGGACCCTGAGGCTCTTCCTCGACCGGCCGGAGGGTGTGCGTCTCGAGGACTGCGAAGCAGTCTCGCGGGACGCGTCGACCCTGCTCGACGTCGCGGAGTTCGGCCACGGGCGGTACACGCTGGAAGTCAGCTCTCCGGGGCTCGACCGAAAGCTCTACGGCCCGCGCGACTACGAGCGCTTCACGGGACGCAAGGTGCGAGTGCGCTTCGTCGACCCGGCATCCGGTCGGCGGGCCACGGTGGTGGCACGGCTCGACGGCTTCCTTCCCGCGGACGGGGGCTCGCTCGAGCTGGCCGTCCCCGGGGAGGCGGAATCGCGGCGGGTCCGGCTGGAAGACGTCCAGCTGGCCCGGTTGGAGATCGAACTGTAGGGACCCGCGAGGGTCCGGGGATCGTGAAGCATGGCTCAGGTACAGACGGCGGACATCAATCTCGGCGAAGTCCTCAGACAGGTCGCGCGCGAGAAGGAGATCGAGTACGAGCGCTGGGTGGCCGCGCTCGAGGACGCCATGGCTTCGGCGGCCAAGAAGCAGCACCGGATCAAGGAGCCGGTGCGCGCCCATTGGAACCCGGAGACCAACAAGTTCGAGGCCTGGAGCGTTCGCACGGTCGTCGAGGAGGTCGAGGATCCGACCGCCGAGTGGACGGTCGAGGAGGCCCGCGAGCACAAGAGTGACGCCGCGGTCGGCGACGAGATCCTCAACCCGGTTCCCACCGACGGTCTCGGCCGCATCGCCGCCCAATCGGCCAAGCAGGTGCTCTATCAGCGCGTGCGCGAAGCCGAGCGCGAGAAGGTCTACAACGAGTACATCGACCGCTCCGGCGAGGTGGTCAACGGCACGGTCAAGCGCTTCGAGCGCGGCGACATCATCGTCGACCTCGGCCGTACCGAGGCCATCGTCCCCCGCCCCGAGCAGTCGCGCCACGAGCGCTGGAGCCAGGGCGAGCGGATCCGCGCCGTCATCGTCGAGGTCCACAAGCAGCCCAAGGGACAGCAGGTCGTCCTCTCGCGCACCGATCCGCGCCTGCTCGTCAAGCTGTTCGAGATGGAGGTCCCGGAGATCTACGACGGCACGGTGGTGATCAAGGCTGCCGTCCGCGCGCCGGGCGAGCGGGCCAAGGTCGCCGTCTACAGCCGCGAGCGCGACGTCGACCCGGTCGGCGCCTGCGTCGGCATGAAGGGCTCGCGCGTCCAGGCGATCATCCGCGAGCTGCGCGGCGAAAAGATCGACATCATCGAATACTCCGATGACCTGGTGACCTTCGCCCAGAGCGCGCTCGCGCCGGCGAAGATCACCCGTGTCTCGGTCCAGCACGCCGGCGAGACACCTCACCTCGACGTGATCGTCGAGGACGAGCAGCTCTCGCTGGCGATCGGCAAGCGCGGCCAGAACGTCCGCCTGGCGGCCGAGCTGATCGGCAGCCGGATCGACATCAAGTCCGAATCCGACGTCAAGGACGAAGTGGCCGACGCTCTCGCGCGCATGCTGCAGGGCGCCTTCACGCAGGAGCGCCGCACGGTCTCGCTGACCGACGAGGTCGACCTGACGCAGGTTCCGGGAGTCGGCGAGAACACCGCCGCGGATCTCCGGGCGGCCGGCTTCACCTCGCTGCAGCAGCTGCTCGACGTCACCGCCGAGGACCTGCAGAAGATCGAGGGAGTCGGCCCCAAGACCGCGGCCTCGATCCTCAACTGGGCGCAGGAGCGCGCTTCGCACGCCGAGGACGGCGAGCCGGTGATGGTGGAGACCGGCGAGGAGACGGTGGCGACGCCGACGCTGCAGGACGACGACTTCCTGGCCGCGCTGTCGCGCGCCTTCAAGGAATCCGAAGAGAAGTCCCGCGTTGCCGAGCAGATGACGGCCGAAGCCGAGGCGGATGCCGCGGCCCAGGCCGAGACCGGCGCCGAGACCCCGGGCGACGGCCAGGAGCCGCGCTTCTAACCCGCGACGGCAACTCGCGAGACCGCGCAGGAGAATCAGAACCGTATGGCAAAAATCCCCGTCCAGGACCTCGCCCGCAAGATGGGCCTCGCCGAGCAGGATCTCGTCTTCAAGCTCCGCTCGCTCGGCGTGCGCATCGAGGGCGACGACGGCGTGGACGCCGAAGCCCTGCAGGCCATCATGCAGGGCAAGCGCCTCGCCTCGCCCCGCGAGGTGTTCATGGACGACACGGTGCAGGCTCCCCCGCCGCCGGCGGCCCAGCCGGCGGCACCGGTCCGCCGCGCCACCGCCAACCCGCTCAAGGCGACGCGCCGACGCGCCATCATCCAGTCGGTCGAGCCGCGCATCCTGAACCTGCCGTCGACCCCGGTCGAACGGACACCCGAAGCGGAGACGCCGGCGCCGGCCG
>JAIOJQ010000277.1 GCA_019911865.1 Thermoanaerobaculia bacterium | reverse complement strand
GGGCGGTGCTCGGCGCGCTCGGGCTCACCGCGGAGCTCGCGCCGCTCGCCACCCCGGTCGCCGCGCCGCGCATCGTCGATGCGCGCGGTCACACCCTGCTCGAACCGCGCCTGCCCGGCTGCGACGACCCGGTCGCCGCCCGCGTCGTGCGCCGCTCCGATTTCCAGCGCGTGCTTCTGGGCGCCGTGGCGCGCCAGCCCGGGATCGCGGCGCGCTTCGGCGTCGAGGTCGTGCTCGCCGACGCCGACGGCCGCGCCCTGCTGCGCGGGGCGCGCGGCGAGTCGGAGGAGGCGTTCGACCTGGTCGTCGGCGCCGACGGCACGGGCTCGGCGGTGCGCTCGGCGGACGACTTCAGCGCCCGCCGGCGGACGACCGGAATCTCCTACCTGCGCGGCCTGATCGACACCGAGCATGACGGCGGCACGGAGGCCTGGACGGCGCAGGGGCTGTTCGGCATCTTCGGCGTGCCGGGCGGCACCTACTTCTTCTCCTCGCTCGGCACGCCGGCGCTCCGGCGCGCCCTCGCGGGGCGCGACCTCGGCGCCCTGCGGGCGATCTGGAGCGCGGCCCTGCCGGCCGCCGCGCCGGTCCTCGCGGCGGTCGACTCCTTCGACCGCCTGCTGATCAACGAGGTCGTCGAAGTCCGCTGCCGCTGGCTGCACAGCGGCCGCCGCGTCCTGGTCGGCGACGCCGCGCACGCCATGGCGCCCAATCTCGGCCAGGGTGCCAACAGCGCGCTGGTCGACGCCGCCGTGCTCGCCGCCGAGCTGGTGCGGGCCACCGACCTCGACGCCGCCCTTGCCGCCTACACCGTGCGACGGCTCCCCGCGGTGACCCGCGTCCAGCGCACCTCGGCGCGGCTCGGCCACCTCGCCGAGCGCACCTCGCCGGCGATGCGCTGGCTGCGCGACCGCCTGCTGCTGCCGCTCGCGGCGCGTCTGTCCGGGCCGCGCGGCACCCGCGAACTGCTCCAGGAGCCGCTCGAACTGCTGCGCGATCCACTCGCCGCCGGCCGCTGATACTCGGCGGCGGTTCCCCGGTTGCTGCTCAGAGAACTGGACGCCCCGCGGCCGGCGGCCGGCGCATCGTCCAGACGGTCGGACCGCCGGGTGAGGGTGGAGCGAGTTCGCGCAGCACCTCGAAGCCGTGGCGGCGGTAGAGCGGGAGGTTCCTCGCCTTGGCGGTTTCGAGCGTCACCGCCAGCCACTCGCGGTCGGCGCGCGCGAGAATCGGCGCCATTAGCCGCGAGCCGAGGCCGCGCCCCTGCTGGCCGGGCTCGACGGCGAGCACACCGAGGTACCAACACGGCTCGGGGACGTCGGCCGCGAGCGAGGTCTCGATCGGACCGAAGACGGCGTTGAAACGCGCCAGGGCTTCCGCGCTCAGCCGCTCGTGGATCCGGTCGAGTCCGGTCATGGCGAGCTGCTCCGGGGAGAGCTCCCGGAGTTCGGGCCCCTTCCAGAGCGAGACGCCCTCGAGCACGGGCGCGGTCGCCAGCGCCACCGCGAGACGCCGGCTGCGCCGCGCCAGCGCGGTCATGAACGGCACCAGGAACGCGGCGCGCAGCGTCGGATTCGGCTCGACCCAGACGAACAGGTCGTCGTCCTGGAAGGCCCGCGCTGCAAGTTCGCCCGCCGAGCGCTCCTGATCGGGGCGCAACTCGACGACGGATGAGGATGCTTCGCTTCGCACTCCGGGCTAGCCGAGCGGCTGGCGGCGGATGCGCCAGAGGGTGACGCGGCGGGTCCAGCTGCCGAGGCGCGGCGGCCGCGCGGCGAGCGACTCGGGGTGGACCTCGATGCGGCCGAGCAGCTCGAGCGCCGTCGACAGCAGGAAGGCGAGGGGCCGGCGGAAGGTCAGCGGCACTTCGCCGAGCGCCCGCGCGCCGCGCAGCAGCTGCGGGCGCAGAGCGTCGCACTCGAGCGTCACGGCGGCGGCGATCTCCTCGGTCTGCCGGTACTGCAGCGGTTCGGCGAGCTCGGCCGACGGCAGGTGGCAGCGGCCCGCCGCCAGGCCGACGGGCAGCTGGCAGAGCCGGTGCAGCCGCAGCAGGGCGGCCGCCGCCTCGACCGTCTCCGGGGTCGGCTCGTCGCCGATGAGCGCCGCGGCAAAGGCGCGCGCCCACTGCTCGCAGCCGCTCTCCCAGGCCTCGCGGGTATCCGGGCGCGACTGCTCGACCTCGCGCCGCGACGCCGCCAGCAGGGCATCGAGCGCCGGCCGGCCGAAGGCGCGGCGATCGTTCTCGGCCGCGAAGGCGCGCACGAAGGGCGAGTCGGCCGGCTCCCCGGAAAGGGCGCGGGCCAGCAGATAGGCCGAGCGGTGGAGGCGCGAAAGGCGGCGCTCGGCCGGGTCGGCCTCGCCGGCGGTGGCGGCGAGAGCTTCGACCCAGGCGAGCAGGATCGCCGCCCGTTCCCGCTCGCGCGGCGGCAGCAGCGAGACGGCGTCGGCGAAGTCACCGAGCATCCGGCGCGGAGCGCCGGCGACGAAACGCGCCAGGGCGACTTCGGCGGCGATCTCCCCGGCGGGCGCGAAGAGGTGCCCGAGCGCGGTGCCGGGGTCGATCGGCCGGTCGGCCAGCAGCTCGAGGACCGGGACGCCAGCAAAGGCGCCGCCTCGAGCGAGCGGAACCGCGGTGACGGTCACGCCAGCAGTCGGAGCAGGTCGCGCTGCGGTTCGCCGCCGGTGACCTCGGCGGCGGTGGAAGTGAGCGCCAGGTTGACTTCGGTGCGCACGCCGAACTCGCCCGGCAGGTAGATGCCGGGTTCGATCGAGAAGCCGGTCATCGCGATCAGGCGGCGCGTGTCGTGGGTCTCCAGGTTGTCCATGTTGGCGCCCTGGCCGTGGTCCTGGACGCCGATCGAGTGCCCGGTGCGGTGGATGAACTGGTCGCCGTAGCCGGCGTTGCGCACCACCTGGCGCACCGCGTCGTCGACTTCGTAGCCGCGGATCGGGGTCGAGGGCCAGCGCGACTTCACCAGCGTGATGCCCGCGTCACGCGCCTCGCGCGCCACGTTCCAGACCTCCTGCTGGCGATCGGTCGGCGCCGCGGCGCAGACGCCGCACCAGCAGATGTCGGCGTAGATGCTGCCGGGCGCGCGCTCCTTGGCCCACAGGTCGATGAGCAGGAAATCGCCCGGCCGCACCGGCAGCGACGTCTCCGGGGTCGGCTCGTAATGCGGGTCGGCGGCGTGGGCGTTGACGCCGACGATCGGCTCGGCCTCGGTGTGCAGACCGACCCGCTCGAAGGACTCGAGGATGAAGCGCAGGATCCGGTGCTCGTCGATGGCGCGTCCGCCGCGCAGGTGGTCGGCGGTGAAGGCGAAGGCCTCGCGGACGATGCGGTGCAGCTCGACGTTCGCCCGGCGGTGCGATTCGAGCTGCTCCGGCGTCCAGACGGCGACGAAGCGCTGCACCAGGTCGGCGGAGGTGGCCAGCTCGACCCCGAACGAGGCGAGCAGCTCGGCGGTCCCGGCGTCGAGCCGCGAGACGGTCGGCAGCTCGTTGCGCGGCGAGTACTGGGCCGCCACGCGCCGGCAGTCGCGCATCAGCCGCTCCATCTCCTGGCGGTGCTGCTGCCAGGTCCGATAGCCGGCCTTCGAACCGGGAAGGTGGTCGAGCATGGCCGGCTCGAGGTCGTGCACCAGCCGGCGGGGCTCGCCCTGGCGGGGGATCAGGTAGTAGCAGCGGCGGGTGATCAACCCGTGCCCCCCGAGACCGAGCAGGTCGACGGAGATCGGGTCGTTGCCCTGGAAGACGGCGAACAGCCAGGCGTCGAGCTCGGCTTCGGCCAGCGCCTGCTGGATCTCTGCGATGCGTTCGGGTTGCATCCGGCCTCCTTGCGGGACGGGCCTCGCGGACTGCACAAGGAATTGTACAGGACGCGGCGAAACCCGGACTCATCTCTCGCGTATCGGAAGGGGAGGCGGACGGATCGGGCGATGAGCAGACGCACGCGGGTGATGATCGTGGTCGGAGATGCGCAGGCGCGGGTGCGCCTGCGCCGGCTGCTCGCGGCCGAGCCGCACGTCGAGCTGGCCGGCGAGGCGGCGACGGTCCCCGAGGCGCGCCTGCTCGCCCGCGCCGGCTGCCCGGACCTGATGTTTCTCGACATCCGCCTGCCCGGCGACGCGTTGGCGCTGCTCGCGAGCCTCGAGTGCGCCGAACGCCCGGCGGTGATCTTCACCTCGCCGCTCGACCAGCGCGCCGTGCGCGCCTTCGAGGTGCACGCCGCCGACTACCTGCTCGAACCCTTCGACGCCGACCGCGTGCGGGCGGCGCTCGAACGGGTGCGGCCGGGCCGGGCAACGCCGCGCACCGCGGTCGACGAGCTGCAGCTGCGCGGCATCGCCGCCGAGCTGCGCGGTGAGCAGCCCTTCCTCGAGCGCTTCGTGGTGCGCGACCACGGCAGGCTGGCGGTCGTCGAGGCCGGCGAAGTCGACTGGATCGAGGCTGCGGGCAACCACGTGCGGGTCCACGTCGGAGAGGTCCGTCACCTGATGCGCGAGACCCTGAACTCGCTCGAGACCCGGCTCGACCCGCGGCGCTTCGCCCGCATCCATCGCGAGGCGATCGTGCGGGTGGGCGGCGTGGCGCGCGTGCGGCCGCTGCGGCAGGGGGATTTCGCAGTCGAGCTCGCCGACGGCACCCGCCTGACGATGTCGCGCGACCGGCGGGCCGCCCTGGCCGTCCGCGGACCGGTTCCGGACGCCGAAGCCGCTACCGGCTGACGCTCGCCCTCCGGGCTAGAATGGCCGCCGCATGAGACCGGGCACGCAGGTCGGACGTTACGAGATCGTCGGCGAGATCGGCCGCGGCGCAATGGGCGCCGTCTGGCGGGCACGCGACCCGAAGCTGGGCCGCGAGGTAGCGATCAAGACCATCGCCGCCGCGATGTCGGGGGGCGACGACCGCGCCGAGATTTCGGCCCGCTTCGAGCGCGAGGCGCGCGTCGCGGCGCAGCTGGCCCACCCCAACATCGTCGGCATCTACGACGCCGGCACCGAAGGGGACTCGCTCTTCCTGGTCATGGAGCTGGTCGAGGGGGAGACCCTCGGCCACCGCCTGGCGACCGGCCGCTTCCCGGCTGCCGGCGAAGCGCTCGAGATCGCGGCTCAGGCGGCCGATGCCCTCTCCTGCGCCCACGAGGCGGGGGTCATCCACCGCGACATCAAGCCGGCGAACCTGCTGATCGGGCGCGACGGGCGGGTCAAGGTGAGCGACTTCGGCGTCGCCAAGGCGGTCAGCGAGCGGACCGAGCTCACCCGCACCGGAATGATGGTCGGCAGCCCCGCCTACATGGCGCCCGAGCAGATCAAGGGGATGCAGCTCGACGGACGCAGCGACCTCTTCTCGCTCGGCGTCGTGCTGTTCGAGATGCTGTGCGGCCGCAAACCGTTCCCCGCCGACACGGTGACCACGCTGGTCTACCAGATCCTGCACGAGGACCCGTTCGAGGACGCGGGCGTGGCGACTTCGCTCGGCGGCGAGCTGGCGGAGTTCCTGCGCCAGGTGCTGGCCAAGGATCGCGAAGCGCGCCTGGCCGATGCCCGCACCTTCGCCCGCCGGGCGCGGGAGCTGGCCGGGCGCCTCGCCGACGGCGCGGCGACCCGTCCGGCGGGCGACACCGCGC
>JAIOJQ010000276.1 GCA_019911865.1 Thermoanaerobaculia bacterium | reverse complement strand
CGCCGTGCCGATGCCGCGGCCTTCGCGCGCGTCGTCGGCCAGCCAGGCGGCGTCGGCGGCGAAGCGGTCGGCCGCCCGCTCGACGTGGACCGCCGCCGGGCCGTCCACCCAGCGCGCCACGTAGACGTCGGTCTCCCCCGGTTTGCCCTGGTTGCGGTTCGAGCCGAAGGCGAGCCACCTGCCGTCGGGAGAGAACATCGGGAAGCCGTCGAAACCGGGGGTGAAGGTGATCCGTTCGAGACCGGCGCCGTCGACGCCGATCGCCCAGATGTCGAACTCGCGCCCCTTCGGGTCGCCGTAGTTGCTCGAGAAGAGAATCCGCTGGCCGTCGGGGGTGAAGAACGGCGCGAAGCTCGCCACGCCGAGGTCGGTGATCTGCCGCGCGTTGCCGCCGTCGGCGTCGGACACCCAGAGCTCGAGCTTGCTCGGCCGCACAAGTCCCTGCGCCAGCAACCGCTGGTAGTCCTCGAGCTCGGTGCCACGCGGCCGCGAGGCGCGCCAGACGAGCTGCGAGCAGTCGGCCGAGAAGAAGGCGCCGCCGTCGTAGCCGGGGGTCCGGGTCAGCCGCTTCACGTCGCTGCCGTCGGCGGCCATCCGGTAGAGGTCGAGGTCGCCGTCGCGGTCCGAGGTGAAGACGATCGTGCCGTCGGTGGCGCAGACGGTGGCTTCGGCGTCGTAAGCGTCGTTCTCGGTCAGGCGGGTCCGGGTGCCGCCGTCGAGGTCGGCGACGAACAGTTCGTAGGCGGCCTCGATCGGCCAGACGTAGCCCTGCGAGTGGTCGGGCGGCGCCGGGCACTCGGCGCGGGTCGGATCGGTCGAGGCGTAGATCACCTTGCGATCGCCGGGCAGGAAGTGGGCGCAGGTGGTGCGCCCCTTGCCGGTCGACACCAGCACCGGCTCGCCCGCCTCGGGCGCCGGCATGACGAAGATCTGGTCGCAGGCGAACGGCGGCCGGGTCGACTGGAAGCTCAGGCGGTCGCCGCCGAAGGCCCAGTAGGCCTCGGCGTTCTCGCCGCCGAAGGTGAGCTGGCGCACTTCGGCGAGGCGGGTCTCGCGCGGGTCGTGGAGCACGCCGGCGGCCGCCGGGGCGGCGACGGCGAAGAGCAGGAGGGCGCGCGGCAGACGGAGCGAGCGGGGCACTCGGAGCGATCGGGACATGACGAAATCGTATCCGACCGCGGGGCGGGCGTTGACGGCCCCGGCGCCCCCCCATATCCTCGTCCGGCTCCCGCCGCCGGACCGGCGGCGATCGACTCTCCACCATGCAAACCCCGAAGCTCGCGCTGCTCGCCGCCCTCCTTCTCGCTGCAGCCGCCCCGTGGCCCGTCGCCGCCGAGGCGCTCACCCTCGAGCGGGCGCTCGAGCTGGCCGCCGCCAACAACGAGACGCCCGCCATCGCCGAGGCCCGCCTCGAGCAGGCGCGCGCCGTGCGCGGCCAGGCGATCGCCCGCCTCCTCCCTTCGCTCACCGTCACCGGCAACTACACGCGCCGGGCCCGCGAGGTCACCCGCACGGTGGACGGTGAAGAGTTCACCGTGCAGGCGATCGACGCCCTCTCCGGCCAGGCGCTCGTCGAGTCGACCCTCTTCGACCTGCGCGCCCTGCCGCTGGTGCGCGCCGCCTCGCGCGGCGTCGCGGCGCAGGAGCTCGAGTCGGCCGAGCTGCGGCGGGCGCTCGCCTTCGACGTGGCGAGCGGTTTCTACGCCGTCCTGTCGGCCGAACGGCTGCGCGACGCGGCGCGCCGGCGGGTCGACGTGGCGCGCGCCACCGCCGAGGAGTCGCAGATCCGGCTCGAGGCCGGGCTGGCCGATCGCAACGACGTGACGCGCACCGAGCTCGAGTGGTCGACGGCGCGCCTCGAGGCGACCCGCGCCGGGAACCTGGTCACCGCCGCGCGCCTGGCGCTCGGCTACCTGGTCGGCCTGCCGGTCGACGGGGAGCTGGCGCCGCCGCCCGAGGGCGCGGCGCCGGAGGGCGCG
>JAIOJQ010000275.1 GCA_019911865.1 Thermoanaerobaculia bacterium | reverse complement strand
TCGAGCTCGAGCCGTCGCGCACCGCCTACTGGGTCGAGCCGCCAGGCGGCCTCGATCGCGCGCCCTTCGGCGAGCTCGACCCAGTAGGCGGTGCGCGACGGCTCGAGCTCGAAACCTCTCGCGTAGGCGCGCTCCGCGGCGGCGAGGTGCTCGAGCGGCGACCGGCCGGTCGCGCGCAGGGCCTCGGCCGCGCGCAGTTGCGACCAGCCGAGGCCGAAGTGCGAGCTGGCCCACTCCGGCGCCAGCTCGAGCGTGTGCGCTCCCACCGCCAACGCGTCGAGGTACTCCTCCCCGACCGGCCGCTCGTCGCGAAGACGGCACTGGGTCAGGCCATCGAGGGCGAGCGCCACGTTGCGCGGCAGGCTCGGATCCGTGGCGGTCAGGGCGGCGGCACGATGGCTGGCGGTCTCGGCGAACGGGGTCTCGCAGTCGCCTCCCGAGTCGAGCCGGTAGGCACCGAGCAAGACCGGAGCGAATAGCTGTCGCTCGCGCTGGAAGTACGCGAAGTCGGGAAAACGCCGGCCTCCCTCGTCGAGGGCCTCGATCAGCGCGGTGAGGCGGGTCTCGGAATCCGGCGCGACCCGCGAGAGCGCCGTCCCCGCCGCGAACCCGAGTGCCTGGCAGTAGCGGGCCCAGGCAACCGCATTGCCCGGCTCGGCCGCCGCCAGAGCCAGCCGATCCTCGAGCAGCCCCGGCAGGTGCTCACTCTCGCCCGCGGCCTCCATGCGCCGCTCGACCGCCACCTGCCGCAGGTAGGCGCGCAAGCCGCGAATCAGCACCTCGTCGGCGTCGTCGTGGAGCAGACCATCGAGCTCGGCGACCGCGTCGCGCGTCAGCCGGTCGACCGCCTCGAGGTCGGGCAGGCGTCGGACCTCGAGCAGCACCACGGTGGCCTGGAGCGCCGCGGCCGCCGTCGACCAGGGGGCGACCTCCGCCGCGCTCGCGCACGCGGTGCGAGCGATCTCCGCGGCGGGACTGCTCCCCCGATAGAGCGTGAGCTGGTCGGCCACCGCCTCCTGAAACGCCGCGCGACAGAGCTCCAGCCAGCCCTCCGGGCTGCTGCGCGCAATCTCGACCGCCGCGCTCGCGGCGACGCGCGCTTCGCCCAACTGCCCGGCCGCGGCGGCGTAGTCGCTCCGACGATCGGAACCGGCGGCCGCCGCGCGGTGGAGACGGGCCGCGGTGAGATGCGCCGACCAGCTCGCCGGGCGGGCGGCTAGCCGCCGTTCGACCGCGGCCAGGCCGTCGTCGAGCCGTCCTTCGTAGAGCGCCAGCTCGGCTTCGACCGCGTCGCGGTCGGCGGCGTCACCGACCGCGGCGAGCATCGCCACCGCCTCGAGGCGCAGCGCCTCGGTCGCCGGTGAACTCTCCGCGCGACCCCTGGTCAGCCGTTCCCGCTCCTGCGCCTCGGCGAAGAGCCGCCCGTAGAGCCGCGCGCGCGACCAGGCGAGCGCACCGTCGCGCGCGCCCGCGGACCATGCCGCGTCGAGGTGCGTGCGTGCCAGCTCGAGGTCGCCGAGGGCGAGCGCCGCGCGGCCGACGGCCGAGTCGGCCAGCGGCCGCGCCACCTCGGGCAGCTGCGGAATCCGCGCGGTGAGCCCGGCGATCTGCGCGAGCAGCTCGTCGCGCACCGGCGCGAGGCTGCGCCGCGGCGCGAGCTCTTCGACCGCCATGCGCCAGCCGATCTCCTCGGCCTCGCGCGCGAAGCGCTGCGACTCGGCGGCGGTCCGCGCGCTGGCGAGGCGTTCGCGGATGATCACCAGGACGGTGACGACGATCAGCACTCCGGCGGCGCTGCGGCGCGGCGCGCAGCCCGGCGAGACGCGCGGCGGTCTCGACGGCGCTCGGGCGACGGGACGGAATCGGGTTCTCGAGGCTCGCGATCAGCTCGCGCAAGTCGCGATCGAGCGCCGGCAGCGGCTCGGTTTCGCCCCGCCGGGCCCGGGCGAAGAGCTCTTCGGGCGGCAAGTCGCGCGGATACGCCGGCCGCCCACTGACCAGCTCGTGCAGAATCAGGCCGAGGGCGAACAGGTCACTCGGCGGCCCGACCGGCTCGCCCCGCGCCTGTTCGGGGCTCATGTGACCGGGAGTGCCGGCGAAACGCCCGGCGTCCGGAGTTTCCGGCGCCTCGCCGGTGGCCTCCGGACGGACCAGGGTGGCGATTCCGAAGTCGAGAATCCTGGCCTTTCCGTCGGGGGTGACCAGGATGTTGTCCGGCTTCAGATCGCGATGCACGATGCCGCGCGCGTGGGCGAAGGCGAGCGCCTCCGCGAGCTGCTCCGCAACCGCCAGCCGGGCGTCGAGATCGTGTCCGGCTTGCGCCCAGCGGCCGAGTGGCAAGCCGTCGATCAGCTCGAGAACGAGAAAATCGCAGTCCGGCTCTTCGAGCAGATCGTAGACGCGGCAGATGCCGGGGTGCTCGGTACCCCCCAGCAACCGCGCCTCGTCGCGAAACCGGGCGAGCCCTTCGGGCGAGGGGTGGCGCACCGTCTTTACCGCCACCGCGCGGTCGAGTCGGGCATCGAAGCCGCGGTAGACGCTGCCCATTCCCCCTTCGCCGAGCAGGGCGTCGAGGCGGATCGAGCCGACTTGCCGCCCGGTCAGGTCACGGCCACCCTGGCTCGCCAGGCGAGCCGCGAGTTCGCGGGCGACTTCCCCTTCGAGAGCCGCGCCCGTGGCGAGCGCCGCGCCGGCGCCGAGCGTCGCGGACTCGCGCAGCAAGGCCTCCAGCCCGGCGTGCAGGCGGGGATCGCCGCCGCTGGTGAACTCGATCCAGGTCCGCCGCTGGTCCGGAGGCAGAGCCGCGGCTCGCCGCAGCACTTCGACGAGCCGCCGTTCGGTGTCGCCGCTCACACGGCACCGGATCCGGAGGTCGGCTCGAGTTCGCGCGCGATGAATCGCCTCGCGGCCTTCCAGTCGCGCTGCGCCGTCCGCAGCGAGATGCCGAGCGCGGCGGCGGTCTCCTCCTCGCCGAGGCCGAGGAAGTGCCGGCACTCCACCACCCGGGCTAGGCGGGGTTCGAGTGCCTCGAGGCGCGTCAGCGCGCGCTCGAGGTCGAGCAGCGCCTCGGCCTCGCCGGCCGAGGCCGGTGTGGCCTCGTCGAACTCGGTACGAACGAGATCGCCGCCGCGCTTGGAGCGCGTCCGCTCGCGGGCGTGGTCGATGAGGACGAAGCGCATGGCGCGCGCCGCCACGGCGAGGAAGTGCCCGCCTCCTTCGTAGCCCGGAGCCGGCGAGCCGGCGAGTCGGACCCACGCCTCGTGGACGAGGGCGGTGGTCTGGAGCGTCGAGCCGGGCAGGACGCGTCGCCGCTGTCCCCGGGCGATCCGGCGCAGCTCCTCGTAGACCAGGGTCACGACCTCGTCGAACGCCGCCCGGTCGCCTTCGGAAGCTCGCTCGAGCAGCGCGGTGATGGCGGCCGGTCGCATGGGATCGACCAGAGACTACACGGCTGGCCGCACGCCCGGCTCTCCGGCCAGTTCGACCGACGCACCGCCCGCCGACCCGAGCGTCGTCGGGTTCGGCGACGCCGGAGGACGCTCGACGGCAGCTTCAGGGAACCACGTTGCTCCATGCCGTCGCGTTGCCGCTCTCGAATCCGTCGGAGAAGACCAGCGATGCGTCGCGCCAGAACAGATCGCGTCCGCCGTTGAGATCGGTGCCCGCCACGAGATCGGTCGCCTGGGAGGCGAAAACGACACCGCGACCGTCGGCGCTCACGGCGGCGACGGTCGAAGCCCCGTTGCCCGCCGTCGCCGCCGGGGCGGGCGTGCGCGAGACGAGAGTGAGCGTGCCGCTCGCCCGCTCCCAGAGGAAGACGTCGTCGGCCGAGTTGCCATCGGAGGCGCCAGCGACCAGATCGCTGGCCCTGGAGGTCAGGGCGACGAAGCGCGCATCCGCACCGATCGCGGTCGGCCGGGAGGTGGCGTTTCCCGCCGTAGCGCTCGCCGCGGCGGCGTGCGAGAGCAAGCGGACGGTTCCGTCGTCGCGGTCCCAGAGAAACGCGTCGTCGACGCCGTTGGTGTCGACGCCGTAGACCAGGTCGGCGGCGTCGGAGAAGAACGCCACGAAACGACCGTCGGCACTGATCGCCGTCGGCATCGAGGCTCCGGTCGCCGCTGTCGTCTCCAGTCCGGGCAGGTGCGAAACGAGCCGCACCAGCCCGCTTTCGTGATCCCAGAAGAAAGCGTCGGCCGCACCGTTCGCGTCACTGCCGCCCGCGATCAGGTCCGTAGCCCCCGAGACGAACACGACGCAGCAGCCATCGGCCGAGACCAGCGGCTTGCCCGAGCCGGCGTCGGCCGCGGTGGTCGGCGCTCCGGCGGCGTGGGAGACCAGAGCGAGGGGTTCCGTCTCTCCGATGCGGAAGAGGATGTCGCCCGCGCCGTTGCCGTCGACACCGCCCGGAACCAGGTCGGTCGCGTGCGAAACGAACGCGACGTGAAGCCCGTCCGCGCTCGCGGCCGCGAAGCGCGACTCGCCGTTGCCGGTGGTCGTCGTCGAGCCCGGAACCCGCGACACCAGGCTCACCGCCCCGGTCACGCGGTCCCACCGGAAGACGTCCTCGTTGGCGTTGCCGTCGCTGCCGCCCGTCACCAGATCGGTCGCGGTCGAATCGAAGACGACGTAGCGGCCGTCGGCGCTGATGGCACGCGCGAGCGAGTCGCCGGCGGCCGCGGTAACCGGCGAACCGGCGGCGCGCGAGACCAGCGTGAGGTTGCCGGAGAGACGGTCCCACAGCAGAGCGTCACCGGAACCGTTGGTATCGCTGCCGCCCGGCACCAGATCCGCGGCGAGCGACGAGAAAACGAGGTAGCGCCCCCCCGCGCTCCATCGCGGCAGGAGCGACTGCCCGGCGCCGCCGATGGTGCTCGACCCGGGCACGTGGGAGACCAGGCGCAGGACCGCGGCGTCGCGGTCCCAGAGATAGACCTGCCCACCACTGCCGCTGTACCCGGAGACCAGGTCGGTGGCGGGCGATTCGAAAGCGACGTAGCGGCCCGCCGCGAAGTCGCCGACGGACGAGGTCAGCCCGGCGTTGCCCGCCGTCGTCGGATCGCCCGCGGTATGGGAAACGAGCCGCGTCGACTGCGCGCCGAGCGAGCCGGCCAGGAGCGTTGCGCAGAGTGCCGCCACGCGGCACGCGGATCGATTCACTTCGCCGTCGCCATTCACACCGGACCTGCTATCGAGTCGCACGGGCACTTCGAACCTCCTGGCGTGCCGTCGAAGACAGGCTCCGGCTCGCCCGGGGAGCCTACCCGAAGGAGCCCGTCGCGTTGAGGTCCCGGCCGGCCGCGGCCCTTTCGTAGTGCGTGACCGCCCGGGTCGATTTCGCTGCGCCACGGCGGGATTCCTCGCTTTCGCCACATTTCGCCACCACACCTCCGCGCCGGCGGCCCGGCTCCGGCGCGCCGGGGCGCTCGAATGGAAGTGGCGCAATCGAGGCGCGGGCGCCGGCGCCAGGGCGAGGAGGCGGCAGATGTGGATCGCGATGCGGGAAGAGCGGCGGATCGTGCAACGGGCGTTGATGGCGGCTGTGGCGTCGCTCGCCACCGCCGGCGCGGCGGCGGCGCAGGGCGGCGGCGCCGGGGATCCGGCGAGTTGGGGATTCGAGGTGCGCGAGGAGCGCGCCGCCGGGCAACCGGCGGAGGCGTGGCGGCTGGCACCCGAACTCGACACGGCGATCGACATCCGCATCACCGGGCTCGTTGCCCGCACGCGCGTCGAGCAGCGCTTCCGCAACCCCTCGGCCGAGCGGGTCGAGGCGCGCTACCTCTTCCCGCTCCCCGAGGGGGCGGCGATCGACCGACTGGAGATGGACCTCGGCGACCGGCGCGTCGTCGGCGAGGTGCGCGAACGCCAGGAAGCCCGCCGCGACTACGCCGCGGCGCGGGCGAGCGGCCAGCGCGCCGCGCTGCTCGAGAGCCGGCGCCCCAACGTCTGGTCGGTCGCCGTCGCCGGCATCGACCCGGGCCAGGAGATCTCGGTCCGGCTCGAGTACCAGGAGCTGGTGAGCTACGACCTCGGCCTCTTCCGCCTGCGCGTGCCCCTGGTGGTGGCGCCGCGCTTCGACCCCGGCCCCACCCTGCCGATGCCCGAGCCGAGCGAGCCGGTCACTCCGGCGACCGCGCCGGTCCTGCGTCCGGTGCGCCTGACCGCCCGAATCGACGCCGGCGTGCCGCTCGCCGCCGTCGAGAGCCCGACCCATGCGCTCGAAGCGCGGCGCCGACAGGACGGCGTCTGGACGGTCGGCCTCGCTGCCGACCCGGTCCCCGCCGACCGCGATCTCGAGCTGGTCTGGCGCCCGGTGCGCGGCCGCGCCCCGCAGCTGGCCCGCTTCGAGGAGGAGGCCGGCGGCGACCGCTACGCGGCGCTGCTCTTCCTGCCGCCGGCGCCCGAGGCCGCCGATCCTCCGCTGCCGCGCGAGCTCCTCATCGTGCTCGACACCTCCGGCTCGATGCAGGGGGCCTCGATCGACCAGGCCCGCCGGGCGGTACGCGCCGCCCTCTCGCGCCTGCACCCGTGGGACCGCTTCAACGTCATCCGCTTCTCCGACCACGCCGAAGCGCTCTTCCCGGCCAGCGTCGACGCCGACGCGCGCTCGCTCGAGATCGCCGACGCGTTCGTCGCCCGCCTCGCCGCCGGCGGCGGCACCCGGATGCTCCCCGCCCTCGACCTCGCCCTCTCCACGGTGCCGGACAGCGCAGCGGTGAGCCAGCTGCTCTTCGTCACCGACGGCCAGGTGGCCAACGAAGAGGAGCTGCTCACCTTCCTCGCCGGGCGCCTCGGCGATCGGCGCCTCTTCCCGGTCGGCATCGGCTCGGCACCGAACTCCTTCCTGCTCACCCGCGCCGCCGAGCTCGGGCGCGGCAGCGCGACGTTCGTCGGCCGCGTCGAGGAGGTCGCCGACAAGATGGCGGGGCTCTTCGCCAAGCTCGAGCGGCCGGTGCTCGCCGACCTCGAGGTTGCCTGGGACGACCCGACGGCCGAGAGCGAGCCCGAGCGGCCGGGCGACCTCTACGTCGGCGAGCCGTTGCTGCTCGTCGCCCGGCTGGCGCAGCCGGACGCTGCGGTGCGCGTCGCCGGGCGGCTCGCCGAGGAACGCTTCGAATGGGCCGCGCCGGCCGGCGCGCCCACCCCGGCGAGCGGTCTGGCCAAGCTCTGGGCGCGTCGCCGGATCGACGCCCTCGAGGCCGAGCGGCGCCTGCCCGGCGCCGACCGCGACGCCCTGCGCGCCGAGATCGTCTCGCTGGCGCTGGCGCACGGTCTGGCCACCGCGCACACCAGCTTCCTGGCCGTCGAGCACCGACCCTCGGCGGCGCCCGGCGACCCGGTGGCGCGCGACGTGCCGACGATGACCCCCGCCGGTGCCACCCTGCCGCAGGGGGGGACCCGCT
>JAIOJQ010000274.1 GCA_019911865.1 Thermoanaerobaculia bacterium | reverse complement strand
GCCGCCGGAGGCGCCGCCGCGGCGCGCCTGCTCGCCGGCTTCCGGCTCGGACTCTCGCTGGCCACCGCGTCCGGCGTGCTGATCGCGGCGCTGCTCGGCGGCGCGGCCTGGACTCTCGGCGAGCAGCTCGCCGTCGAGCGGGACCTGCCGCGCGAGGCGGCAGCGCTGCTCCCTCCGGACGCCGCGGAGCGCGGCGCCCTGGCGCGCGGCATCGAGGACGGACTGTCTCGCCTCGACCTGGCGCGCTGGCTGCCCCGCGGCGCGCCGATGGACGAGCGCGGCGACCTGGCGTTCGCGCTCTGGCGCGCCTCGCCGCTGGCGCGCCTCGATCTGCTGTCGGCGCTGGTGGTCGACTTCGAAGACGGCGGGAGCTCGACCTTCTCGTTCGGGTTGCCGCTCGACCGCGACGGCAACCTGGTCGAGACGCCGGAGCGCTGGGCCGACCTCGAGACGGCCAGCTGGCCGCAGTTCCAGCAGAGCGGCTCTTTCGCGCCGCTCGAGCCGGCCGGTGAGGTTCGCGGCCTGCGCTGGTGGGCGGTGCCGCGCCTCGGCTTCGGCGCCGGACGGAGTTGGAGTCCGGACCTCGCCGCCGGTCTGCTGCGCGGAGTGGCGCGGGGAGCCCGACCGTTCGGTCTGGCGCCGCAGGTGCGGTACCTGCTGCGCAGCTCCGAAGGGCGCCTGGTCAGCTCCTCCTGGGAAGAGGGGACCCCGTCGCCTGCGGCGGTCGAGGCAGCGCCCGGGCGCGGCTCGATAGTCACCCCGGACGGCACGGCGAAAACGGCGGTGCGCCACGGCGAGGGTGCGACGGCGGCGGTCTTCCTGCCGCGCCTCGGCGCCGGTGCGGCGCTCGAACAGGCCGGCTCGCTGTCGGCCGGCGGTCTGCTGGCGCTGCTGTTCCTGCTGGCGCTCGGCTGGATTCTGGCGCTGCCGCGCAGCGCCGTGCGCGACCTCCTGCGGCGGGCGACGCGCTCCTACTCGAAGCGGCTGCTCATCGCCTTCGCGGCGCTCCTGCTGGTGCCCGTGGGTGTCTTCTACTTCTTCCTCTCGCAGGCTCTCGAGCGGCGGGTGGTGAGCGAGCAGGAGGCGTCGGCTCGTTCCGCCCTGCGCTCGGCGCAGCGGGTGCTCGGCGAGTACGTGCTGACACTGCAGCCCGGCTTCGGCGTCGGAACGGCGATCGACGACGCGCTGCTCGAGTGGCTGTCGCGGGTGGTGCGCCACGAGATCCACCTCTACTGGGGGAGCGAGGTCTACGCATCTTCCAAGCGCGACCTGTTCGCCGCGGGGTTGCTGCCGCGCCGCCTGCCGGGAGAGGTGCGCGAGCGGCTCGGAACGGCCGGCGACGGGCTGGCGCGGCGCATCAGCCGGATCGGCGACGCCACGTACCTCGAGCTCTACGCGCCGCTCGAAGTGCCCGGCGAGGCGCGCGCAGGCGAAGCGGACGAGGCGAGGCTGGTGCTGTCGATGCCGCTGCTCGCCCAGCAGGAGGAGGCGCTGGCCGAGGTGGAGCGGCTGCGCCGGCAGGCGCTGCTCGCTTCGCTGGCGCTGCTGGTGGCACTGGCGGCCACCGGCACGCGGGCGGCGCGTCGCTTCTCGCGTCCGATCGAGGAGCTGGTGGCCGGGACGCGACGGATCGCCGCCGGTGCGACCGAGCTCGGGGTGCGCCCCGGGGACGCCGAGCTCGAGGCGCTGAGCGAGGCGATCGATCGCATGGCGCAGGGGATCGCCGCCGGGCGCGACCGCCTGCTGGCCGAAAAGCGGCTGGTCGAGCGGATCGTGGAGGCGGTCACCGGGGCGGTGGTGGCGCTCGACGTCGCCGGCCGGGTGCTGATCATCAACCGCGCGGGGCGCGAGCTGCTCTCCGCCGAGCCGGGCGATCGGCTCGTCGACCGGCTCGTCGACCGGGCCGATCTCGCGCCGGTCGCGGCCTTCGCGGCGGAGCCGTCGGGACCCGCCGCTCGCGCCGTCCTCCGGCTGGGCACGGATTCCGGGGACGAGCGCGAGTGGACGCTCGTCCGGGTCCCGCTGACGGACGCCGGCGACGCGGCGGCGCTGCTTGTGGTCGAGGACGTCACCGAGGTGGTGCGCGTGCGGCGCCTCGAAGCCTGGGCGGAGATGGCGCGCATCATCGCCCACGAAATCAAGAACCCGCTGACTCCGATCCGTCTCTCGGCCGAGCACCTGCGCGAGGCGTGGCAGCGCGATCGCGTGCACTTCGCCGCGGTCTTCGAGCGCTGCACGCGCAACATCCTGGCGCAGGTCGATGAGCTGCGGGAGATCGCCTCGGAGTTCTCGGCTTACAGCCAGATTCCGCGCATCGAGCGCCAGGAGGGGGACCTGGTGGCGGCGGTAAGCGGCGTGGCGGAGGCCTATCGCGCCTCTCCGCCGGCCGGCGTCGCCGTGAGCCTCGTCGTCCCACCGGAGGCGCTGACCGCGAGCTTCGACCCGCGCCTGCTGCCGCGGGCAGTGCGCAACCTGATCGAGAACGCGGTGCGTGCGGTATCCGGCGGCGGGGTGGTCGAAGTGGCGCTCGAACGCCGCGGCGAGGTGGCCATCCTGACCGTCCGCGACGACGGACCGGGCGTCCCGCCCGAACAGCTGGGGCGGATCCTCGAGCCCTATTTCTCGACCCACGCCACCGGTACCGGGCTCGGGTTGCCGATCGCGGCGCGGATCGCCGAGGAGCACGGCGGCGGGCTCGAGGTGCGCAACCGTCCTGGCGGCGGATTCGAAGTCGTCGTTACAATCCCGCTTCGATGATCCCCTCACGAGTCGGTCGCGACGTCGTCGCCCTTGCCTTGTCCGTGCTCACGCTGGTTGCCCTCGGCGCCTGCGCTGGCGGGCGCCGCGAGGCCCGGGCCCCCGGAGCCGCGGTCTGGCTCTCTGGTCGGGCGGCACCGCTGGACCTGCCGGTGCTCGACCGCCTGCACACCGGCGGCGTCGCCGACTTCTTCGTCGAAGCCGCCGGGCTCGAATGGACCGGGGCGGGAGTGGAGCTGCAGCGCCACGAGCTGCCCCGCCTGCCGCGCCGCGAGCGGGTCACCCTCGTGGTGAGCGGCGAACGTCCGCCGGCCGGGGTCGACACGCAGGCGGCGGCGAAGCAGCTCGCGGCGGCGCTCGATGGCCTGCGCCTCGCCGCCGAGGGGGCCGGACTTCTGCCGACCGGGATCCACTTCGACAGCGCGGCGGGCGCGCGGCTCGCCACCACCGCGACGCTGATGGCGGAGTTGCGTGACGCCCTGGACGGGCGACTCCACCTTTCGGCCAGCGTGGGACGCGGCGACCTCGACGACCCCGAGCTGCCGAAGCTGGCCGAGGAGGTCGACTTCCTGGTGGCCTTCCTCTACGGACAGCGCCCGGGCGAGCCCGAAGACGCGCGCAACTGGGACCTCCAGGAGGTCGAAAAGGGGGTGGCCCGACTCGAACAGCTCGGGCGCCACTACTACCTGGTCGCCGCCTCCGCCGGCAGCGCCAGCCTGCGCGACCGGCGCGACTCGACGCGCGGCATCTCGACATCGCTCGAGCTCGGCGCCCTGGTGCGCGACGGCCGGCTGGAGCTCAAGCGGGGCTTCTCGCTCGAAGGGATCGACCGCCAGGTCTACGAGTTTCGCGCCAAGGCGCCGCTCGCCGTCGGCGACTGGCAGCTGGCGCCCGGTGACTCGGTGCGCGTGGTACGCGCCGCGACCTCCAACCTGGAGGAGTTCCTGCGGCGTTGCGGTGCCTGGGGGACGGAGCGGATGCTCGGCCCGCTCTTCTTCCGGCTTCCCGAGCCGGGGGAGCGCCTGGTCCTGTCGGCCGCCAATCTCGCCGCGGCGCTCGACCCCGAGCCGTCGCGGCCCCGCATCGACCTCGAAGTCGAGGCGCTCGAGTCCCGACCCGGGTCGCGCACGGTACGCCTGCGTCTCGTGTCGCACAACGACGAGAGCACCGACCTCGCCTTCTTCGAAGCGAACTACGTCGAGGTCTCGGTGACCGGTGCGCGGATCGCCGACGCCGAGCCGGGCGACTTCGCGCGGTTCGAGCTGTCGCGCGACGGCGAGCGATCGACGATGCAGGCGCTGCGGCAGGCCGACACGGTGCGGCTCTGGGTGCCCTGGGTCGACGGCCGGCAGGAGCTTCGCTCGGGCCCGATCGAGATCGTGCCGAGCGGACGGGAAGAACCGGGGATCTTCAGCTCCGGTCGATTCGCCCTCACCGACGGGACGATTCTCGCCCTGGAGCGCCGGGCCTGGAGCGGCGAGGAGGCGCCATGAAAGCGATCCCGACGGCAGGCTGGAAGGCGAGGAGCCTGGCCGGAAGCGCGGCGCTGCTGCTCGGACTGGCGTGCGCCAGCGCGCCGCAGCGCGCCGGAACGGCTCCCGAAGCGGCGCCCGCGGCCCTCTCGGAGTTCGATCGCCGGGTGGCGGGGACGGAGGCGCTGCCCGGGCTGATCGAGCTGCGACGCGACCGCCCGGGGGGGCGGCTGCTGGCCGTCCTGCCGCCAGCCTCGGGGCCGCGCGGCTCGATCGGCGTCTTCCTCCACGTCGCGGGGATCCGCACCGGGCTGGGCTCGAATCCGATCGGCCTCGATCGCGGCCAGCTCGGGGGGACGCGCCGGGTCGAACTGCGCCAGGTCGGCGCCCGGGTCCTCGTCGAGGCGCTCAACACCCGGTTCCGCGCCCTCTCCGGCGACGCCTCCGAAGTGGCCGCGGTGCGCGAGTCGTTCGCCACTTCGGTCCTCTGGGCGACCGACGTCCTGGCCCGCGATCCGGACGGCCGACTGCTCGTCGACCTCAGCGGATTCGCGCTGCGCGACGCGCACGGCGTCGCGTCCCGGCTCGCCGCTGCCGGCCAGGGGAGCTGGAGCCTCGACGCGCAGCGCAGCGCGGTGGATCTCGACGCCTGTCTGGCCTTCCCGGGCAACGTCGAGCTGGAGGCGGTGCTCACCTTCAGCGGCACCCAAGCGGGCGACGAGATCCGCGCCGTGGCGCCGGATTCCGACGCCGTCACGCTGGTGCTCCACCAGTCGCTGCTCGCGCTGCCGCCGGAGGGCTACCGGCCGCGCGAGTGGGACCCGCGCATGCCCTCCTACGCCGTCGCGTTCCACGACTACGCGGCGCCACTCGACCAGCCGATCGAGCGACGCTGGATCGTGCGTCACCGGCTCGAGAAGGTCGACCCGGGCGCGGCCGTGTCGGCGGTGCGCCAGCCGATCGTCTACTACGTCGATCGCTCGGCACCCGAACCGGTCCGCACCGCCCTGGTCGAGGGGGCTTCCTGGTGGGCGACGGCATTCGAGAGGGCGGGCTTTCGCGACGCCTTCCGGGTCGAGCTGCTCCCCGAGGGGGCCGACCCGCTCGATGCGCGCTACAACGTGATCCAGTGGGTCCACCGTGCGACGCGCGGCTGGTCGTACGGCGGCGCGGTGATCGATCCGTGGAGCGGCGAGATCGTCAAGGGCCATGTCTCCCTCGGTTCGCTGCGGATCCGCCAGGACAGGCTCCTCTTCGAGGGACTCGCCGGCGTCGCGGGGACGGGTCGGGGAGGGGCGGACGACCCGATCGAGCTGTCGCTGGCGCGCCTGCGCCAGCTGGCGGCGCACGAGGTCGGGCACACGCTCGGCCTGCAGCACAACTTCGCCGCGTCGACCCAGGGGCGGTCGTCGGTGATGGACTATCCGGCGCCGCTGGTGAGCATCGACGGGGAAGGGAGGCTCGACTTCTCGCGCGCCTACGCGAGCGGCGTCGGCGCCTGGGACGAGGCCGCAGTGCGCTGGGCCTACGCGCAGTTCCCGGAGGGCACCGACGAAGCCGCGGAACTGGCGGCGATCGTCGACGAAACCCTCGCGTCCGGGCTCTTCCTGCTCTCCGACGACGATGCCCGCGGGCCGGCGAGCAGCCATCCGCGAGCCAGTCTGTGGGACAACGGCGCCGATCCCCTGGCGTCGCTCGAGCGGACGCTGCGCGTGCGGCGGCTCGCCCTCTCCCGCTTCGGCGCGCGCAATCTCGCCGCCGGAGCTCCGATGGCGACGCTCGAGGAGGTGCTGGCGACCGTCTACCTGCACCACCGATTCCAGCTCGCCGCGACGGTCAAACTGCTCGGCGGAGTCGACTACCGGCACGCACTGCGCGGCGACGGCCAGCCGCCGGCGCGGCCGGTCGATCCCGAGCGACAGCGCCGCGCCCTCGACCTGCTGCTGGCCACCCTGGCTCCCGGCGAGCTTGACCTGTCCGACGCGGTCCTCGCGCTGCTGGCGCCTCGCGCGCCGGGCATGGAGCGCAGCCGCGAGCAGTTCGGCGGCCGCTCGGGTGCCGCCGCCTTCGACCTGCTCGACGCGGCGGCAACGGTCGCCGACCTGACGCTGCGCGCTCTGCTCGACCCCTCCCGCGCCGCGCGGATGATCGAACAGCATCGCCGGTTCGCCGAACAGCCGGACTTCGGCGAGGTTCTCGCGGCGGCGATCGAGCGGGTCTTCGGCGACCTGTCGCTGGTGCCGGCCCGCGAGGGGGAGATCGCCCGCGTCGTGCAGCGCACCCTGGTCGAGCGGCTGCTCGACCTGTCGGCCGACGTCGATGCGGCGCCCGGGGTGCGGGCGCGGGTCGACGGCGCGCTCTCCGAACTGCTGGCGCGCCTCGACGCGTGGACGGCGCTCGACGGCACCGAGCAGGCGCACATCGGCGGCCTGGCGGCGGAGATCGGACGCCACCTGGCACGCCCGGCACCGGCCCGCGTGCCGTCGCCCGGCGCGCCGGACCCGCCGCCGGGCGAGCCGATCGGCGGCGGATCGTCGGTGGACGAAGCGACGGGATGCGACTTCGGCGGCGGTTGAGCCAGCGCTCCCTGGCGCTCGCCGGAGCGCTGCTCCTGCCGGCCTGCGGCGCGGGGGCGCCGGTCGCCCGGGCGGCGCAGGAGCCGCCGGTCCTGCGGCCCCGCATCGTCGCGGTGCGGCCGCACGATGCCACGACGTTCACCCAGGGGCTCCTCTGGGCGGCGGGCCGGCTCTGGGAGAGTTCCGGGCAGTACGGCGTCTCGCGCCTGCTCGAGGTCGATCCGCAGAGCGGGCGGATCGAGCGCGCCGTCGCGCTGCCCAGGGCGGAGTTTGCCGAGGGGCTGGCGCTCGCCGGCGACCGGCTCTTCCAGCTGACTTGGCGCGAAGGCCTGGTGCGGGTGTGGAGCTTTCCGGCGCTCGAGCCGCTCGCCACGCACCCGTTGCCCGGCGAGGGCTGGGGACTGACCTGGGACGGCCGGCGGCTGATCCAGAGCGACGGCGGCGCCGAGCTGATTTTCCGCTCGCCGGAGGATCTCTCCGAGCTGGGCCGGCTGACCGTCCGCCGGGCCGGCCGCGCCGTGCCGTACCTCAACGAGCTCGAGTGGGCCGACGGCGCGATCTACGCCAACGTCTGGATGAGCGACGAGATCCTGCGTATCGATCCGGTGAGCGGTGAGGTGACGGCGGTCTGGGACGCCGGCGGCCTGCTGTCGGCGGCCGAACGCGCCCGGGCCGACGTGCTCAACGGCATCGCCTGGGAGCCGGAACGGCGGATCTTCCACCTGACCGGCAAGTACTGGCCCTGGCGGTTCGAAGTCGAGCTGCCGGAGCCCGCCGCCAGCGCTCCCTGAGCAGCGTCGGCGCCTGGCATCGCGGAGAGCGGACCGGTACACTTGCCGACCCCGGCGAGAGGAGAGGTTGGAGATGACGCAGGCGCAGTGGTACGTGGCAGTGAACGGCCGGCAGGAAGGACCGCTGACCGAGGAGGAGATCCTGGCCCGGCTGCAGGCCGGGACGCTCGACCGCAACGCCCACGTCTTCGGACCGGGCATGGCCGCCTGGGCGGCGATCGGCAGCGTGCCGCGGTTCGCCTCCGGCGCCACCGCTGCGGCGCCACCGCCACCTCCGCCGCCGACCGGCGGGGCGCACGAGATCGACTACGAAGTGCGCGGCCAGGAGATGCAGTACGTCGAGATCACCCTCGACCCCGGCGAGGCCTGCGTCGCGGAGGCCGGAGCCTTCTTCTACATGGACCCCGGGGTCCAGATGGAGACGATCTTCGGCGACGGTTCGGCGGCGAGCGGCGGCGGCGGCCTGATGGGCAAGCTCCTGTCGGCCGGCAAGCGGGTTCTGACCGGCGAGTCGCTGTTCATGACCGTCTTCTCGAACGGCGCCCGCCAGCGGCAGAAGGTCGCCTTCGCGGCGCCGTATCCGGGAAGCATCGTGCCGCTCGACCTGCGGCAGCTCGGCGGCTCCATGCTCTGCCAGAAAGACGCCTTCCTCTGCGCCGCGCGGGGCATCGCGGTCGGCATCGCGTTTCAGAAGCGGCTCGGCGCCGGCCTGTTCGGCGGCGAGGGGTTCATCCTGCAGAAACTCGAAGGGGACGGCCTGGCCTTCGTCCACGCCTGCGGGATGATCGTCGAGCGCGAGCTCGCTCCCGGCGAGACGCTGCGCGTCGACACCGGCTGCCTCGTCGCCTTCGAGCCGAAGGTGCAGTACGACATCGAGATGGTCAAGGGGGTCAAGACCTTCCTGTTCGGCGGCGAGGGGCTCTTCTACGCCGCCGTCACCGGCCCGGGCCGGGTCTGGCTGCAGACCCTGCCTTTCGCCCGCCTCGCGTCGCGCGTCGTCCAGGCCTCGGGGGTCACCCGCGGTCGCCGCGAAGAGGGGTCGATCCTCGGCCCGCTCGGCAACCTGCTCGACGGCGACGGCTGAGCCATGCGCTCCGCATCCCGCCTTCGCACCGTCGCCGCGGCGCTGCTCGCGGTAGCCGCGGTCGCGGCGCCGGTGCGCGGCGCCGGCATGCCGTCCCCCGAGCGGGTGGCGGCGGCGCTCGCCGTCGTCTACCCGGCACTGGTCAACCTGACCGTGGTCAACGAGCACTTCGCCGACGGCCGCGCCCTGCGCGGCCCGGGAGCCGGCAGCGGCGTCATCGTCTCGGCCGACGGCCACGTGCTGACCAACTACCACGTGGCTGGCGACGCCACCCGCATCACGGCGACGCTGACCTCGGGGGAGATCCTCGACGCCGAGGTGGTGGCGCACGACCCCTCGACCGACCTCTCGGTACTCCGGCTGCGGCTCGAGGCGAGGGACCCGGAGGCGCCGCCGCTGCGGCCGGCCCGCTTCTCCGAGCGGCCCCTGGAGGTCGGCGACCCGGTGCTGGCGATGGGCAACCCCCTGACCCTGTCGTCTTCGGTCACCCTCGGCATCGTCTCCAACTCCGAGCGCGTCTTCACCGATTTCCTCGGCAACCGGCTGGAGGATCTCGACCTGGGCAGCGGCGGGCCGACCGGGCTGTTCACCCGCTGGATCCAGCACGACGCGCTGATTCTGCCGGGCAACTCCGGGGGGCCGCTGGTCGACCTCGACGGCGGCATCGTCGGCATCAACGAGCTGGGTGGCGGCGGCATCGGCTTCGCGATCCCGACTTCGATCGCCCGCGAAGTCCTCGCGCAGGCGCTCGAGCTCGGCCGCATCCGGCGCGCCTGGCTCGGGCTGTCCATCGGCCCGGTGAGCCGCCTCGGCCGCGAAGACGGCGCGCTGATCAACTCGGTCGTGCCCGGATCGCCGGCCGAGCAGGCGGGCGTCGAGCCGGGTGACATCCTGCTGGCCGTCGGCGAGACCCCGGTGGCGGTGCGCTTCTTCCCCGAGGTGCCGGCGCTCTACCTCGCCCTCTCCCGCCTCGAGATCGACGCCGCCGTCGAGCTGGCCGTCGAGCGCTCCGGCGAGCGGCTCGTCCTGCGCGCCACTCCCGGCGAGATGGAGGAGGCGGTCGGCCGGCGCGGCGAGCTGCGCCGGCTCGGCATTACCGCCCAGGAGGTGACCGGCCCGATGGCGCTCGGCCTCCAGATCCCGCCGCGCTCCGGCCTGCTGGTGACCAGCCTGCGGGCCGGATTCCCGGCGGTCGGCGCGCGGCCGCCGGTCGAGCACGGCGACCTGATCACGGCGGTCGGAGAGCGCCCGGTCGCCACCCTGGACGAGCTGCGCGCGGCCCTCGAAGCGGCCACCGGCGACGAGCTGCTGCTGGCGCTGCGGCGCGACGAGGCGCGCCTGCTCTCCGTCGTCCGCCTGCGCGAGCCGAGCTCGGCGCGCTGGGGAGGCGAACTGCCGAAGGCGTGGCTGGGAGTGCGGACGCAGGTCGTGACGCCGGAGCTGGCGCGGGCGATGGGCCAGCCGGACCTGCGCGGCTTCCGGGTTACCGAGGTCTACCCGTGGACCGCGGCGGCGCGTGGCGGCCTGCGGATCGGCGACGTCATCGTGGCGGTGGCCGGCGAGCCGGTCGAGGCCTCGCGCGCTCAGGACGTCGAGAACCTGCGAGTGGCGGTCGAGCGCCGGTCGATCGGCGAGCAGGTGGCGATCGAGGTCGCGCGCGCCGGAGAGACCGTGAACCTCGACATCGAGCTCGAAGCGAGCCCGCGTACCGCCGACGAGGCGCGCACGGCGCGCCAGGCCGAGCTCGAGTTCGGCGTGCGCGACCTCACCTTCCTCGACCGCATCGATCGCCATCTCGACCGCGAGCAGGGGGGCGTCATCGTCACCGAGGTCACCGCCGGCGGCTGGGCCCAGATGGGCGGCCTCGAGAGCGGCGATCTGATCGTCGCCATCGACGATACCCGCCTCGCCGATGTCGCCACCTTCGAAGAGACGATGCGAAAGGTGGTCGACGCGCAGCCGGAGATCGTGCCGGTCTTCGTGCGCCGGGGCTGGCGGACGACCTACGTCTTCCTCGAACCGGAGTGGGCCGGACTCGAACCGGCTGCTGGAGTCACGCCATGAGAGTCTCCGCCGTCGCCGTCGCCCTCTGCCTGTTGCCCGGATTCGCCGCTGCCGCGCCGGCTCAGGACTGGCCGGCACTCGTCGAGCGCGTCGCACCGGCGATCGTCAACGTCAAGCTGTCGCTCAAGACCGAGTCGTCCTTCGGCGGCGAGCCGGAGGAGTCGACGCACGAGGTGCTCGGCGCGGTGGTCGACCCGGGGGGCCTGATCCTGGTCTGGAACTCGCATTTCTCGCCCAACCGGTTCCTCGAAATCTTCGCCGAGGGGCGGGGCCACGAGATGCAGTTCAAGGTGACGCCGACCGACATCAGCGTCTCCTTCAATGGTGACCCCACCGAGCACCCGGCCTTCCTCGCCGCGGCCAACTCCGATCTCGACCTCGCGTTCATCCAGCTGCAGAAAACTCCCGAGGCGCCGCTCGCGGCGATCGACTTCGCCCAGGCCGCTACGCCGCGTCCGGGAGACGAGCTGGCCGCGGTGTCGCGCCTGACCGCGGTCTTCGATCGCGTGCCGTACTTCGACGTCGTGCGAATCACCGGTCAGGTGCGCAAGCCGCGCACCGCGTGGATCGTCGGCGCCGGCAACGCGACGCAGACCGGCCTGCCGTATTTCGCGGCCGACGGCCGTCCGGCGGGCGTGCTGGTCACCGTGATGTCGCGCACGCGCACCGACACCAGCCCCAACGGTGGCAACCGGATGGCCGAGCTGCTCGGGGTGGGGCGGGGAACCGTGGAAGTGGGGCCGCTCGGGCTCTTCCTGCTGCCGGCCGATCAGGTGCGTCCGGTGATCGAGCAGGCCAGGCAGCGGGCCGCGGAACTGGCCGCCGAGCGCGCCGCGGCCGGCGACGTCGCGGGCTCTCGCTGAAGCGGGATCCGCCGGCTTGCCGGCGGCGGTCAGCCGACCGGTGCGGTTTCGATGCGCAGCATCTTCGCCCACGCGGCACGCAATCCGGCCGGCAGGTCGAGCTGCGTGAAGAGCTCGCGCACGTCGTCGCGGCTGACGTACGACCAGATGTCGTCCCACTCTGCGTAACGCAGGAGATGGGAGATGGCCCAAGCCCGGCGCTCCGGGGTGCCGTGGGCGAGGATCTGGCGCAATTGTGCGGCGGTGACCGGCGCGTCGGGGAAGAAGTAGAGCGCTTCGCCGCGTTCGAGATCGGAGCGGTCGGTTCCCGAGGCCTGCATGACGCGTTCAGTATAGCGACTCACTGCGCTGGCGCAAGCGCTTGACCCGCGTCGGGGCCTCGGCTAGATTGCTCACCGAGGCGGGCATAACTCAGTTGGTAGAGTGTCAGCTTCCCAAGCTGAATGTCGCGGGTTCGAATCCCGTTGCCCGCTCCAGCGCACGATCTCACGGCGGCCCCCGGGCCGCCGTTTTCTATGGTGCCCGGGTCGCCGGCGGCAGCGCGGGCCAGGCCTGCCCGGTGGCCACGGTCCAGAGCGTCTGCAGGTCTTCCGGCACCGGCGCCTCGAGGGCGAGCGGCGCGGCGCTGATCGGGTGCGCCAGGGCCAGCCGCCAGGCGTGCAGGGCGGGACGCGGAAACGTCGCCAGCGGGCGCGCCCGCGCCCCGGGCAGGCCACGCCAACGCGCCTCGCCGTAGACCGGATCGCCGACCAGCGGGTGGCCGATGTGGCGGGCGTGGACGCGGATCTGATGGGTACGGCCGGTGTGCAGGCGGAATTCGACGAGCGCCAGGGGCGCAGCGCTCGCCAGGACCCGGTAGTCGGTGCGCGCCGGACGGCCGCGCGCGACCACGGCCATCCGTTTGCGGTCCCGCGGATCGCGGCCGATCGGAGCTTCGATCACCCCCTCGGACGACCGCGGGGCTCCCCAGGTGATGCCGAGGTAGCGCTTGTCGACTTCGCGGCCGGCGAAGGCGCGGCAGAGGCGTTCGTGGGCGCGGGGCGTGCGTGCCACCACCAGCACACCGCTGGTGCCCCGATCGAGCCGGTGGACGATTCCCGGGCGGCCGGCGCCGCCGACCCCGGCAACTTCGGGATAGCGATCGACCAGGCGGTGGACGAGCGTTCCGGTCGGTCGTCCGGCACCCGGGTGGACGACCAGGTCGGGGGGCTTGTCGAAGGCGAGCAGGTCGAGGTCCTCGTGGAGGAGAACGAGCTCACCCGACTCGGGCCGGACGCGGTCGTCGACCGGCGACGGCGGCTCCCAGGCGAGCTCCTGCCCGCTGCGCAGCGCCTCGCCGGTCTTGCCTGCCGGCGCCCCGTCGAGGCGCACCCAACCGGAGCGGATCCACTGGGCGACGCGGCTGCGCGGCAGCTCGAGGTGGGCTGCGAGGGCGCGGTCGAGCCGTTCCCCCTGCCAGGCCGCGGGGACCCGCAGGTTCCCGGCGGGCAGACGGGCGGTCACGCTTCTTCCGGCCTCGGGGGGGCCTGCGGGGCACGCAGGGCGTCGAGCAGAACCAGCCCGACGCCGATGCAGATGGCGCTGTCGGCGACGTTGAAGTCGGGCCAGCGATAGCTGCCGAGGTAGACGCCGACGAAGTCGGTGACCGCGCCGCTCGCCACCCGGTCGAGCAGATTGCCGACCGCGCCGCCGAGCACCAGCGCCAGCGCCCAGAGGAGGCGGGAGTGGCTCGCCGGCGTGCGCGCGAAGATGCCGACGATGAGAACCAGGGCGGCTACCCCCAGCAGGGTCAGGGCGACGGTGCGCATCAGCTCGCCGCCGGAGGCGAAGAGACCGAATGCGACGCCGGTGTTGCGGACGTTCGAGAGATGCAGGAAGGGGAGGATCTCGCGCGAACTGTGCAGCGGCACGTGGGTCTCGACCAGCCACTTGGTCCACTGATCGAGGCCGAGGACGGTCGCGGCCGCCGCCAGGAAGCGCCCCTTGCCGGCGAACCACCGCCTCACGATGCGGCCTCCGGCGGCAACCCTTCGAGGATCACCACGGCCGCCGCGGTACGCGCATCGTGGGTGATCGACAGGTGGAGGGAGTCGACCCCGAGGGCGCGCGCCCGGCGTTCGGCGGCGCCGTGCAACGCCAGCGAGGGGGCTCCAGCGGCGTTGCGCACGACCTCGATCTGCTGGAAGCCGACGCCCGCCGCCCAGCCCGTGCCGAGCGCCTTCATCGCGGCCTCCTTGGCGGCGAAGAGGCCCGCCAGGTGGGCCACTCGTCCCGGCCCGCCGCTGACGCGCGGCTCGGCCGGCCGGCAGAAGCGGCGCACCGCCGCTTCGCCGTGGCGATCGAGCAGGCGCGTCATGCGGTCGAGGTCGACCAGGTCGAGTCCGATTCCGAGCACGCGACTCATCGCGCCGGAGGATATCGCGCTGCCGGGGTGAAGCTGAGGGAACGGCCGGGCCGGCTCATCGGGCCGTGGCGCGGCGCAGGTACGCGTCGATGTCGTGCAAGGCCCAGAGCAGGTGGCAGAGGCCGAAGCCGGAGATCGCGCCGCGCAGTGCGCCGGCCGTGAGCCACCCGTGGAGAAGCGCCGTCGGCGCACTCCAGGCGAGCTGATTCCAGCTCGCCGACCAGGGCAGCACGGTGAGGAAGAGGCCCGCCTCGAGACAGTAGACGAAGAAGAGAACGCGAAAGGCCGACTCGAGCCGCACGAGTCGCGGATGCTATCGCGAATCGTGCGGCCCGGCCGGCCTGGCGGCTCAGTCGCGACGGTCGCCGCGATCCCGCGAGCCCGACGACGAGGACGACGAGGAACGGCTGCCGCTGCGCGAGCTGTTGTTCGAGGATCCCTGCCGCGAGCCCGAGGGGGGAGTGGCGCGCGGCAGGGATCCTCGAACAACAGCTCGCGCAGCGGCAGCCGTTCCTCGTCGTCCTCGTCGTCGGGCTCGCGGGATCG
>JAIOJQ010000273.1 GCA_019911865.1 Thermoanaerobaculia bacterium | reverse complement strand
GACCGAGCCGGAGCCGCCGGCGCCGCAGCCGCCCGCCGCCGAGCCGGAACCGCCGCCGCCAGCGTTGCCGGAGCGCGTCCGAATCGGTCTGCTGACCGACCTCGAGAGCGTCACCATCCCTTGCTGCCGCGGCACTGCGATGGCGGCATTCGCGAACGGGGCACGGCCGGTCGGCTCGGCGGTCACCGTCCGCCCCGCGGCGGCTGCCAGCGAGCTGCCGGTCTGGCGGCTCCAGGTGGCGGCCCTGCGCGAGCCGGAGGAGGCCGAAGGGCTGGCGAGTCGGCTGGCGGCGCTGGCCGCCGCCCCGGCCGACGCCCGTTTCGACGCCGGCAGCGGGCTCTACCGGGTGCGCGTCGGCCGCTGGGTGCGCCGCGAGGATGCCGAGCAGGGGGGGCGTGCCCTGCAGCGGCGAGGTCTCGACGCGTTCTGGGTGGTCTCCGAAGGCAACGGCCCGATCGATCCGGCGCTCGAGGTGACGGCGGACGGCACGCGCTCGCGCATCCCGGGGCGCCGCTTCGAGCTGGCCGCCGCAGCCGGCGGGACGCTCGAGCTCGAGGGACGCCGCTTCCGCGGCTCGCTGGTCGTCTTCCTCAACGACCGCGGCCGCCTCAACGTGATCAACGAGCTGCCGCTGGAGGACTACCTGCGCGGCGTCGTGCCGCGCGAGCTCGGCCCGGACAGCTACCCGCAGCTCGAAGCGCTCAAGGCGCAGGCCGTGGCGGCGCGCAGCTACACGTTGCGTAACCTCGGCGGTTTCGCCGAGGAGGGTTACGACCTGTGCGGCACGCCGAAGTGCCAGGTCTACGGCGGGGCCGGCGCCGAGCACCCGCTCTCCGACCGGGCGGTGGCCGAGACCGCCGGCGAGGTGCTGCTCGGCGACGGTGCGGCGATCGACGCCCTCTACACCGCCACCTGCGGCGGCCGCACCGAGAACGTCGAGGTGATCTTCCCGCTCAAGTCGGCCGACTATCTGCGCGGCGTCGCCTGCATCGAGGCCGGGCCGGCCGTGGTGCGCGCCGCGTCCCCGGTGCGCACGAAGGTGGCGGTGGCGCGGCCGAGGCGCAGCGCGCCGGCGACCTGCACCTGCTGCCGGGCGACGAGCTCGACCTCTACCGCTCGGGCGAGTCGCTCGTCGCGCTCGTCCAGCGCCTGCACGCCGACGCCCTGCCGCCCGAGAAGGGGCACTCGCGGCTGCGCTGGAACCGCTTCCGCAGCGATGCCGAGATCGCCACCGCCGTCCGCCAGCGTTTCCCCGAGCTCGACTTCCGCGGTCTCGACATCGTTTCGCGCGGTCCATCCGGGCGCGTCGGGCGCATCCGCCTCGACGGCGCCGCCGGCGAACAGGTCGAAGTCTCCGGCCTTGCCGTGCGCTGGCTGCTCGACCTGCCCGAGACCTGGTTCACCCTGCGCCGCGAGCGGCCGCGCGGCGGCCGCCCGGGCTGGCGCTTCAGCGGCCGCGGCTGGGGCCACGGCGTCGGCCTCTGCCAGGCCGGCTCGTACGCCATGTCCCGCCGCGGCCACGACTACCGCGAGATCCTCGCCCACTACTACTCCGGCGCCCGACTCGAGCGGCTGCCCCATGCCGACGAAATCGCGGGCGAAAGACAAAACCTTTTTGTTCAAGACAACGACAAAGGCAAAGACAGAGACAAAGGCTCCATAGAGGGGGGCGGCTGAAGGCGCGGCGGGCGTTGGTCTGTGGAGGAGAGAGGCGGCTGACGAGGCGGCTTGGGTCGGTCAGCCCCGGCGAGGCCACCGGAGGCTGAGGCGTCCTCTGATTTCGTCTTTCCTTCTATGGAAGCTTTTTGTCTTTGTAGTTCTTCGTTTTCCACACCAGCGGTAGCGACGCCCAAAGACAAAGACTCCATAGAGGGGGGCAGCTGAGGGCGCGGCGCGGGTGGGTCGGTGGGGGTGGGGGGTGATAGATTCCTCGTCGTTTCGAGCGGCGCTTGCGCCGTCCCTCCGACCCCCACCTTTTGAAACTCCGAGGACTCAGCAGATGCTCCGAGCCGGCATCGTCGGCCTGCCGAACGTCGGCAAGTCGACGCTCTTCAACGCCCTGACCCGCACCCGCAAGGCCGAGTCGGCGAACTATCCCTTCTGCACCATCGAGCCCAACGTCGGCATCGTCACGGTGCCCGACGAGCGCCTCGCTCCGATCGCCCGGGTCGCCGGCACGCCCACCCTCGTGCCGGCCGTGGTCGAGGTGGTCGACATCGCCGGCCTGGTCAAGGGGGCGGCGACCGGCGAGGGGCTGGGCAACAAGTTCCTCTCCCACATCCGCGAGGTCGACGCCATCGTCCAGGTGGTGCGCTGTTTCGAGGACAAGGACATCGTTCACGTCGAGGCTCACCTGCATCCGATCGCCGATATCGAAACGATCCAGACCGAGCTGGTACTGGCCGACATGGAGTCGCTCGCCCGCCAGAAGGAGCGCCTCGAGCGCACCGCCAAGGGGGGAGACAAGACGGCGAAGGCGCAGGTCGAGCTCGCGGGGCGGCTGCTGGCCCACCTCGACACCGGCAAGCCGGCGCTCACTTTCGAGATGACGCCGGAGGAGCGCGCCCTGGCGCGCCCGTTCTTCCTGCTGTCGATGAAGCCGACCCTCTACGCCTGCAACGTCGCCGAGAGCGAGCTGGCGACCGCCGACGCGAATCCCCTGGTGGCCGAGGTGCGTCAGTGGGTGGCGACCCACCACGGCGCCGAGGCGGTGACCATCTCGGCGCGCATCGAGGCCGAGCTCGCCGAGCTTCCGGAAGCCGAGGCGCGCGAGTACCTCGAATCGCTCGGCGTGGCGGAGTCGGGCGTCGGCGCGCTGATCCGCTCCATCTACCATCTGCTCGGCCTGCGCACCTACTTCACCGCCGGCGAGAAGGAGGCGCGCGCCTGGACGATCCACGCCGGTGACACCGCGCCGAAGGCCGCCGGGGTCATCCATTCCGACTTCGAACGCGGCTTCATCCGCGCCGAGACCGTCGGCTGGGAGGACTTCCTGCGCGTCGGCGGCTGGGCGCCTGCCCGCGACAAGGGCCTCGCCCGTCAGGAGGGCAAGGAGTACGTCGTCGCCGACGGCGACGTGATCCTGTTCAAGTTCAACGTCTGAGGGCGCGCCTGCCGGTCCCCGGCAGGTGGGTCGCCGGGCCTCAGCGCAGGTAGCGGCTGGCGTAGACGCCGAGGCAGCGGTCCTGGACGACGTCGATGCCGGCCTCGGCGAGGCGGCTCGCCGCGTCGTCGTGACGGATTCCCGACTGCAGCCAGACCACCTTCGGCCGGCGCTCGGCCGGCAGGGCCAGGATCTGGTCGGCCACGCCGGGGATGGCGTCGATGCGGCGGAAGACGTCGACCAGGTCGAACGGCTCGGGGATCGAGGCGAGGTCCGGCCAGGCGCGCTCGCCGAGCGTTGCGGTCAGCTTCGGGTTGACCGGCACGATGCGCTTGCCGCGCGACTTCACCAGTTTCGGGATCTCGTGCGCCGACTCGTCCCCCTGCTGCTCGCCCTTCATGCCGACCACCGCGATCACCTGCATGTCGCGCACGATGGCCGCCAGGTCTTCCTCGGCTTCGACGATTCGCCCGCGCCGGGCCGCTTCGCTCATGGCGGCGATTGTAGAACGGCTCGCGGCGGGGGGTGGGATAGCATTCGAAGGCCCGTCGGAAGGAGACGCACCCGTGGACTTTTCCCTCACCCCCGAACAGCGCGCGATCCGCGAGGCGGCCCGCGAGTTCGCCCTGCAGGAAGTCTCGCCGCACGTCGAGGAGCTCGACGAGGCGCAGAAGTTCCCGCGCGAAATCCTGGCGAAGGCCGCCGAGCTCGGCTTTCTCGGCGTCATCTTCCCCGAGGAGCTCGGCGGCGCCGGCCTCGGCTACGTCGAGTACGTGCTGGTGGTCACCGAGCTCTCCAAGGTCGACCCCTCGGTGGGCATCTCGGTCGCCGCGCACAACTCGCTGTGCACCAACCACATCTACAAGTTCGGCAATGCCGGGCAGAAGAAGCGCTGGGTGCCCAGGCTCGCCTCCGGTGAGTGGATCGGCGCCTGGGCGTTGACCGAGCCCGGTTCGGGCTCGGACGCCGCCGCGCTGCGCACGCAGGCGAGGAAAGTCGACGGCGGCTGGATCCTCGACGGCTCGAAGGCTTTCTGCACCCACGGCTCGGTCGGCGACGTCTACGTCGTGATGGCGATCACCGATCCGGCGGGCAGGAAGGGCAAGAACGCTTCCGCCTTCGTCCTCGAGCGCGGCACGAAGGGGCTGCGCGCCGGCAAGAAGGAGAACAAGCTCGGCATCCGCGCCTCGGACACCGCCGAGGTCATCCTCGAGAACTGCTTCGTCCCCGACGAGAACCTCCTCGGGCAACCGGGCGAGGGGTTTCGACAGGCACTTGGGGTACTCGACGGCGGCCGCATCTCGATCGCCGCTCTGGGCCTCGGCACCGCCATGGGCGCCTACGAAACCGCGTTGGCTTACTCGAAACAGCGCGAGCAGTTCGGCCAGCCGATCGCCCGGTTCCAGGCGATCGGCTTCGCCCTCGCCGAGATGGCCACCCGCATCGCCGCCGCCGAGGCGCTCACCCTCGCCGCGGCGATCGAGATGGATACCGCCGGCAAGGTCACGCTCAAGGCCGCCGAGGCGAAGCTGATGACCGGCGAGGCGGCGGTCTTCTGTTCCGAGCGCGGCGTGCAGATCCACGGCGGTTACGGCTTCGTCAAGGACTACCGCGCCGAGAAGTACTACCGCGACGCCAAGATCTGCACCATCGGCGAGGGCACCAGCGAGATCCAGCGCCTGGTCATCGCCCGCCAGCTGTTGTCGGCCTGATCCGCTCGGCCAGGGCGGTCACTCTCCCTGCTTCGACCCACCCGATCTTCTGACCGGACGGGCACCGGGTGTAGATTCGACCGAACCATGGACGCGGGGGACGGGAAGATGTGGCGCCTCGCGGGGCGAGCGGCCCTGGCGGCCGTGCTGGCTGCGGCCGGCGTCACGGCGCTCGCCGCCGGCGTACCGGAGAGTGGTCGGGTGGCGGCCGCGATCGACCACGGCGACGATGCCGTTCTGCGCGAGATCGGGCACGACGTGCTGCCGGTGATGGCCGAGCTCTACCGCAACGGCGATCGCGACCGGCGCGTCGCCGTCGCGCGCGCCTGGTACCGGCTCGGGTGGCGTTCCGAGGAGGCCAAGGCGGCGCTGCTCGCAGACCTCGGGACCCGGGACTCCGAGCTGCGCCTCGAGGTGCAGTGGGCCCTCGGGCGAGTCAGCGCCGATCCGGAAGTCGTCCGGCGGCTGCTCGAAACGATGCGTACCGATGTCAATCCGCTGTTCCGCGACAAGGCGGCCTGCGCGCTCGTTAGCGATCAGATCCACCTGACGCCGGAGCAGCGGCTGGCGCAGTTCGGCGGCCTGATCGAGGCGCTCACCGACGAGGAGCCCCAGGTGCGCAGCATCGCGATCCAGGCCCTGAAGATCCTGACCGGTCAGGCCAAGGGGTTCCAACCCGCCGCGCCGCCCGACCAGCGCGCGGCGGCAATCGCCCGGTGGCGGCAATGGCTCGACGACTACCGCGAATCGCTCTGAGCCTGCTCGCGCTCGCGAGCGCGGCGGCCGCCTCCGAGCCGACTCCCGTCGTGCTGGTGAGCCACAGCTTCGAGGAGGAGGCCCTGTCCACGGGTCCCGATACCTTCGCGGTGTTCGAGCACGGGCGCGGCCGCGTCGACCGCTCGGCCGAGTTCGCAGTCTCCGGGTGGAGCTCGATCCGCCTGGAGGACGACGCCGGCGACGGCGATTTCCCGGAGCTCCAGGGCTACTTTCCGCTGCGCCGATCGGGTTGGCTCTACGCGCACTTCGCCCTGCTCGTCACGGATCCGGCGGAGGAGCTCAACGTCGCACTCGCCGGCCCCGCGTGGTTCCAGCTCGCGCCCGATGGCATCGCGTTCTGGCTGCGCATCGTCAGCGGTGAGCTCGTCCACGTCTCCGACAGCATTCCGCGGCGCCTGCTCGGATTGCGCCCGTTCGTCTGGTACGGCGTCGACCTCGCGATGAACCTCGACGCCGGCACCTACGACCTCGAGATCCGGGAGGAGGGCCTCGCCGATCCGGTAGTCCAGCTCGTCGACCGGCCCAACGCCGCTTCGGCACCGGGCAGCGCGGTCGACAAGTTCTCGTTCATCGGCGACCTACCGGGGAGCGATCGATCCAACGTCGTCTACTTCGTCGACGACGTCATCCTCGGAGTCGACGAGAAGATCGCTCTCGCGCCGCTGATCGCGCCCGGCCGGCGCCGCCTCTTTTTCGAGCGCTGCCGGCAGCCGGAGTGGCGCGCTCGCTCGGCGGCGTTCTGCCCGGAACCGCCGCCCGCCGTGGCCGCCGCGGACGCTGGTGGTCCCGGGGGCGACTACCTCCGCTTCATCGCCGAGAAGCGCTTCGAGGAGGCACTCTTCCTGGCGCGCGAGCGCGGGCTCGACCCGGATCTGTCCGCCGCCGCGCGCGCGATCTGGCACGAACTCGCCGCCGATGCCGCCTACTTCCTCGGGTTCCGGGACGAAGCCGCAGAGCTGCTCGAGCAGGCGCTCGGTCTGGATCCGGGGCGCGCGACCGTGCTGCTCCGGCAAGCCGATCTCGCCTTCCTCGCCGGCGACCTCGAGAGCGAGCAATTGCTGCGCGAGGCGATTTATGGTTCGCTCGACGATGGCGAGTAGGACGGCGCACGCCCTGACGCTCGCGGTTCCACTTCTCGTCGTCCTCGCGGGGTGCGGAGGTGACGTAGTCGGCGACGCGGGGCTCGCCTTCGAGGACTGGTACCCCGAGGACGTCTCGCCTCCCCCGGGCACGCGCTACCCGTGCGCTTTGACGGCGCTGCCACGGGAGCTGCCGGGGATACCCGCTGGCGAGCGCGCCTTCGTCAACCACGCCTACGCGCTGGTGCTGGATGCGACCCACGCCAAGCTCGAGCTGCTGCGCGACGTAGATACCGATGCGTTCGCGGCGCTCGCCGCCTACGAGGCTCGCGTCGGCGAGGTCATCGAGCGCCTCGAGTCCGAGGCGCCGCCCGACGGACTCGGACGATTCCGCGACGACGTCATCGACGCAATCCGGCTCCAGCGCGAAGCCTTTGCGCTCGCCGTCCACGACTCCGCGGAGGGCGCCGGCCGAGCCGTCTTCGGGCGCCCGGAGGCGCGCGAGGCGTCGCGTCGGTTGATCCGCGCGTGGGGCGCCATGAAGGCCCGCTACCCGAGAGCCTCGAAGGAGCTCGCCGACAGCGCCTACCACCACCTCTGCGCCCTCGACCTTTTCTGATCGACAGGCCAGCGGTCGGCGCTCGACGGTGCTGGAGGCGCTCGAGCGGCGACTCCCCGGCGCGCGATAACATTCGGGCTCCGTGACGTCCTTCCCTGCCGCCGTCCGCCCGCCGCGCTCCGCCGTCGACCTCGACCGCCTGGTCGCGCGGCTGCGCGAGCGCCAGCCGCGCGCGGTGGGGCGGGCGATTTCGATCGTCGAGGCCGGCGGCGCGGCGCAGGCCGAGCTGGTGCGGCGGGTCTTTCCGGCGACCGGTCGGGCGCGCACGGTGGGCATCACCGGTCCGCCGGGAGCCGGCAAGTCGACCCTCGTCGATCGGCTGGCGGCGGCGGCGCGCGCCCGCGGCGAGACGGTCGGCATTCTCTGCATCGACCCGACCTCGCCGTACTCCGGGGGCGCGCTGCTCGGCGACCGGATCCGCATGCAGGGGCTGGCCACCGACCCGGGCGTCTTCATCCGCTCGATGGCCACCCGCGGCGCCCTCGGCGGCCTGGCGCGCTCGACGCGCGACGCGGTCGACCTGCTCGACGCAGCGGGGTTCGACTGGGTGCTGGTCGAGACGGTCGGCGTCGGCCAGGACGAGGTCGACGTGGTGTCGAGCGTCGATACGGTGCTGGTGGTCGCGGTGCCCGGCCTCGGCGACGACATCCAGGCGCTGAAGGCCGGAATCCTCGAGATCGCCGACGTCTTCGTGCTCAACAAGGCCGATCGCGAGGGGGCCGACCGTGCCTACCGCGACCTCGCCTCGGTGCTGTCGCTCGGCGACCACGACGCGGAGAGCTGGCTGCCGCCGATCGTCCGCACCGTCGCCTCGCGCGACGAGGGGATCGGCGAGGTGGCCGCGGCGATCGACCGCCATCGCGCCTGGCTGGGCGAGGGGGAACGGCTGGCGGAGCGGCGCCGCTCGCAACTGCGGCTGCGCGTCGAGACCATCCTCAAGGAGCGGATGCTGGCGGCGGCGCGCGAGGAGGCGGGACTCGAGAGCGAGGTGGCGCGCGGCTTCGTCGAGCGGGCCGACCCGTACACGCTCGCCGATCAGCTCTTCCGCGGCGTGGTGGCCGCCGAAAGCGGCCGGGAGACAGGACGATGATCGGCAGGATCGACCACGTCGGCATCGCGGTCGCCTCGATCGAGGAGGCCCGCCGGTTCTGGGAGTCGCTCGGGCTGGTGATCGATCACGTCGAGGAGGTGCCGCAGGAGGGGGTCCGCGTGGCGATGCTGGTGGTCGGCGAGAGCCGCATCGAACTGCTCGAGTCGACCCGCCCCGACTCGCCGATCGCGACGTTCCTCGCCCGGCGCGGCCCCGGCATTCACCACCTCTGCCTCGCCTCGGACGATGTGCGCGCCGACGACGCTCGGCTGCGCGCGGCCGGCACCGAGCTGCTGCGCCCCGAGCCGACGCGCGGCGCCGGCGGCTGCTGGATCCAGTTCGTCCATCCGAAGAGCGCCGGCGGCGTGCTCGTCGAGCTGTCGCAGGATGGCGAGGAGCGGGCATGAAGTTCGGTGCCGGGGCGCTGGTGATCGTCCACCTCGCCAATCCGACCGAGAAGTTCTGGGGGGTCCTCGAGAGTCTCGAGCCGGTCGGCGCCGTCTTTCGCGGCCTCAGCCTCGACGTATTCGAGGAGTGGATGGTCGAGGTCGCCCGCGGCGAGACGCCGTCGCTCGGGCTGGCGACGATGTTCGTGCCGCTCTTCCGCATCGAGCGGATCTTCCTCGACGAACAGGTGGGGGAGGTCGAGTCCTACCGCCAGCGCTTCGAGCGTCGCACCGGCCGCCGCCTCGACGAAGTCCTCGGCACCCTTGCGGCGGGCGGGCCGCCCGAAAGCACGCCGCCGAGCTGAGCCCGGCGCAAAGCGCTCAGAACTCGACGTTCTCGTAGTAGAAGCGGGCCAGATCGGCGGTGCCGGAGAGCAGGTCGGCGGCGCGAGCCGGCGACAGGGTGAAGCGGCCGGCGGCACTGCCCGACGAGGTCTCGCAGAGGACTTCGAAGGCGTCGACACGCCCGCCGTGCACCCTGCGGACGTCCTCGAGGGCCGCCGAGGCGGTGAGCAGGGCGCGGAAGACGTTCGCCTCGGACTCGGTCTCGAACACCAGCAGCGGTCGGTTGGGCCGCGAGCCGCGCGCCACCGTCACCGGCAGCCCCTGGGTGGCCGCCCGCTCGCGGATGGTCGCCGCGATTGCCGGGTCGCCGAACTGGGCGCGCTGCGGCGCGGCGGCCGCGGCCGTGCGCTCGTCGAAGCCGGGCGGGCGGCGGGC
>JAIOJQ010000272.1 GCA_019911865.1 Thermoanaerobaculia bacterium | reverse complement strand
CCGCCGACCGGTCGGCTCCGGCCGCCGGCCCGGCGCGAGAGCGCCTGGCGCGGGTCGTTCCCGGCGCGCGTCTCGAGCGCGCCCTCGCCGGTGAGCCGGTCGTCTCTCTCTCGGAGCGCCTGGCGGTCGGGCTCGAGCTGCTCGACGACGACGCGAAGATGGCCAGCCTCCAGCTGCCCGCAGCGATCGCCGCGGTCGCCGCCGCGCGTGCCGCCTTCGGCGACGACCTGCGCCGGCGGCTCGACGAAACCGGCACCGCCGCGCCGCGTATTCACGGCAACGGCCGGCGCAGCGTCGGTCACTGGCCGAGCTACGAGCAGGTGGAACGGGAGCGCCGGGTCGAGTCGCTCGAGGAGCGCGGCCGGCTCGACATCAAGCTGGCGGTCGTGCGCGAGCTCGGCCGCCGCCAGCTCGACGGGGTGCTCGGCATCGACCTGCTGGCCGCCGTGCTGGCCGACATGCGCGCCGTCTCCCCCGAGGGGCCGCGCGACTGGGAGAGCTGGATCCGATGGACGAACGGGCTGGACGGCGACTTCTTCGACCGGGCCCTGCGCGCCTCGGTGGCGCGTGGCGAGTGGGATCTCGAGTAGGAGCGCCGCGATGACCCGCGGAACGTTCGGCCGGCTCGCCGCCCGGCTCGCCCTGTGCTCATTGGCGCTCGCGGCGCCGGCGGCAGCCGCCGACAACGCCGCCGGCGAAATCTTCCGCATCGACGCGCCGGCTTCGGGCGACGTCCTGGTCGGTCCGGTCGTCTTCCGCTTCACCGTCTTCGGCGCGGTCGACCGCATCGACGTCTTCGCCGGCGGCAAGCTGGTCGGCAGCGCGACGGCGCCCGCCTGGCGGCTCGCCTGGGACGTGCCGACCGGCGTCGCGGTGCGCGAGGTGCGCGCCCTAGCCTTCCGCGACGGCCGCATGGTCGAGCGTCTCGCCGTGGCGACCACGGCGATCGCGGTCGACGACAACGTCGACGTCACCAACGTCCAGCTCTATCCGGTGGTGCTCGACCCGGATGGTCACTACGTCACCGACCTCGCCGAGGCCGACTTCGAGGTGCTCGAGAACGGCCGGCCGATCCGCCTCGAGGCCTTCGCGGCCGAGCGCGTGCCGGCGCACCTCGCGGTGCTCATCGACACCAGCCGCTCGATGCTCCACGGCCTGCCGATCGTGCAGGAGGCGGCCGGCGAGTTTCTCGACCGCATCGCGCCGGAGGACATCGTCTCGGTGCACGGCTTCAACCACGGCCTGCACACCCTGCTCGACCGCTCGCCGGACCGCGGCGCGGCCAAGCGCAGCGTCCGCTCGCTGGCCGCCGACGGCGGCACGGCGCTCTACGACGCGGTGCTGCGCGTGCTCGCCGAGCTGGCGCCGCGCACCGAGGCGGAGGCCGGGCGACGGCGGGCGATCCTGCTCTTCTCCGACGGCCGCGACGAGCGCAGCCTCTCGCCGCTGATGCGCGCCGTCGAGAAGGCGCGCGAGAGCGACGTGATGATCTACGCCATCTCGGCCGGGCACGACCTCGAGTCGCTGCTGGCGCGCCAGGATCTCAAGCAGCTGGCGACCGAGACCGGCGGCGAGTTCTTCGTCGCCGAGCAGCTGCGCGACCTGCCGGAGATCTTCGAGCGCGTCATCCGCGACCTCGCCTCGCAGTACCGCCTCGTCTTCACGCCCCCGCCCGGCGCTCGCGGCACCCGCCCGGTCGAAGTCCGCCTCAAGCCCCGCCACCTGCGCGTCCGCTGCCGCACCAGCTACTTCGCGCCGTAGCTCCCGCTCACGGCTCCGCCCGAGGTGCTTCCGGCGCCACGCCGAGATCCGCCGCGTCGCGGCGGATGGCGGCGAGTCTGGGGTGGTCGGCGGGCCAGGCGGCGGTGCCGATCTCGAGGGCGCGGCGCAGCGGCTCGGCGGCCTCTTCCCGGCGCCCCTGGTCGCGCAGGGCGAGGCCCAGTCCGTGCAGGCTGTCGGCGAGGTTGCGGTGGCGCGGGTCGAGCCGCGCTTCGCGAATGGCGAGGGCGCGGCGGAAGAGCGCTTCGGCCTCCGCCGGCTTCCCCTCGGCGAGGCGCACCAGGCCGAGGTTGTCGAGCACCAGCGCCGTCTCCGGATGGTCGGCGCCGAGTACCCGCTCGCGGATCGCCAGCGCCCGCGCGTAGTGGCGCTCGGCCGCCGCCAGGTCGCCGCGCAGGTAGGAGAACCAGCCCAGGTTGTTGAGGCTGATCGCCGTTTCCGGATGGTCCGGGCCGCGCTCGCGCTCGCGGATGGCGAGTGACCGCTCGTGCAGCGGCGCGGCCTCGTCGAAGCGCTCCTGGTCGTGCAGCACCGTCGCCAGGTTGGCGAGCGTCGAGGCGAGGTCGGTCGAGCCGCCGCCCGGCGCGTGGTGCGCTTCCTGGATCGCCGCCGCCCGCCGGTAGAGCGCCTCGGCGCGGTCGTAGTCGCGCAACTCCCGGTGGATCGCCGCGAGGTTGTTGAGCGAGCTGGCGACCTGCGGGCTGTCGCGCCCGGAGCGCCGCTCGTGGATCGCCACCGTGCGCTCGACCAGCGGCAGCGCCTCGGCGTTGCGGTTCTGCAGGAAGAGGATCCAGGCCAGCGTCTCGAGGCTGGTGGCGACCTCCGGGGCCGCCGCGCCGAGTTCGCGCTCGCGTGCCGCCAGCGCCTGGCGCGCCATCGGCTCGGCGCGCTCGTAGAGGCCGAGCTGGAGGTAGACCACCGCCATCGTGTCGAGCAGCTTGGCGCGCACCCGCGGCTGGCCGGCCAGCTCGCTGTCGAGCCGCGCCGCGCCGCGGTCGAGGATCTCGCGCGCCGTCACCGTCGAGCCGTTCTCGCGCGTCGGATCGGCGATCGCGAAGGTCTCGACGAGGAAGTCGGCGACCTGGCGCGCGGTCTCCTCCTCGAGGTTCGCCCGCTCGGCCTCCTGGCGGGCCCGGTAGAGCCCCCAGCCGAGGCTCGCGGCGATCAGTGCCAGCGCGACGGCGCTGCCGATCAGCAGCGGCGCGTGCCGCCGCGCGTACTTGCGCAGGACGTAGAGAAAGGTCGGCCGGCGCGCCACCACCGGCGTGCCGTCGAGAAACCGCCGCACGTCCTCGGCCAGCGCTGCGGGGGACTCGTAACGCCGGTCCGGATCCTTGTCGAGCGCCTTGAGCACCACCCAGTCGAGATCCGACTCGAGCGCCCGCGCCAGGACGGCGGGCTCGCTGAGCCGCTCGATCTCCCCCTTGGCCACCAGCTGCGAGAGGCGGCGGCTCGGCCGCTGCGGGTCGACCTCGCGGATCGTCCGCACCACCTCGTCGATCGGGCTGTTCGACAGCCCGCACGCGTCGAACGGCGCCTCGCCGAGCAGCAGCTCGTGCAGCAGCGCGCCGAGGCTGTAGACGTCGCTGCGCGTGTCGGCCTGGCCGTCGGAGAGCAGCTGCTCCGGGCTCATGTAATCGGGGGTGCCGAGCACGGTGCCGTAGCGCGTCTGCTTCACGTCGTCGGTCAGCGCGCCGGCGAGCGCCTTGGCGAGCCCGAAGTCGATCACCTTGGGCACCGGCCGGCCGTCGACCTCGGTGACCTGGACGTTCGACGGCTTGATGTCGCGGTGCAGGATCCCCTTGAAGTGGGCGTGCTGGATGGCGTCGCAGACGGCGAGGAAGAGCTCGAGCCGGCCGCGCAGGTCGATGCGCGATCCCTCGACGTAGTCGGTGATCGCCTCTCCCGGCGCGTACTCCATGACGAAGTAGGGGAAGCCGTCGCGCGTCGTCCCGGCGTCGTAGATCTGCGCCACGTTCGGGTGGTTCATCAGCGCCAGCGCCTGACGCTCGGCTTCGAAGCGGCGGAAGAGATCGGCCGAGGCGACGCCGTGGCGCACCAGCTTGACCGCCACCTGGCGGCGCACCGGCGCGAGCTGCTCGGCGAGGTAGACCGAGCCCATGCCGCCGAGACCGATCTGGCGCAGGATCCGGTACGGGCCGATGACCGCCGGAACGACGGAGTCCGGCGCTCCCGGCGAGGAGGCCGGGGCGTTGGCGGGGGTGCGCTCCCAGAGGGTGGGGTCTTCGGCGGACACGGCGGCTCGACTTCCGGCTGGCAGGACGATAGCCCGCAGCTCGCGTCCCGGCAAACGAGCGACGAGCTCTGTGTAGGATCGGCGCGGGAGATTCCGCCATGACCGCTCGCCGCCTGCTCTCCGTCGCCGCCCTCTTCGCCGCGCTCGTCGCCCTGCCCGGCTGCGCCAGGCGCGGCGAGAAGGACGCCGATTCCGCCGACCTCGTCCTGCGCGGCGGCAAGGTGGTGACGCTCGATCCGGCGCGCCCGGCGGCCACCGCCCTGGCCTCGCGCGGCGGCAGGATCGTCGCGGTCGGCTCCGACGACGAGGTGGCGGCGCTCATCGGTCCCCGGACCCGGGTGCTCGAGCTCGCCGGCCGCCTCGCCATCCCCGGCTTCATCGAGGGGCACGCCCACTTCGCCGGCATCGGCCAGGCCGAGACGACGCTCGCCCTGGCACCGCTGGCGAGCTGGGACGAGATCGTCGCGGCGGTCGCCGCCGCGGCGCGCCAGCGCCCGGCCGGCGAGTGGATCGTCGGCCGCGGCTGGCACCAGGAGAAGTGGAGCGCGCCCCCCGCCCCGGCGGTCGAGGGCTTCCCGGTGCACGACGCCCTGTCGGCGGTGAGCCCCGATCACCCGGTCTTCCTCCTCCACGCCAGCGGCCACGCCGCTTTCGTCAACGCGCGGGCGATGGAGCTGGCCGGCATCGCTGCCGCGACGCCCGATCCGCCGGGCGGCGAGATTCTGCGCGGCGCCGACGGCCGGCCGACCGGCCTGCTGCGCGAGACCGCCGAAGAGCTGGTCTTCGCCGCCCTGGCGCGCGCCGAGGCGGGCCGCGGTGCCGCCGAGCGGACCGCCGAGGCCGAACGCCAGCTCGAGCTGGCCGACCGCGCCGTGCTGGCGCGCGGCATCACCAGCTTCCACGACGCCGGCGTCTCCTACGCCGAGCTCGACCGCCTCGCCGCGATGGCCGATACCGGCCGGCTCGGCGTTCGCCTCTGGGTGATGGTGCGCGACACGGTGGCCAACCATGCCGCCAATCTGCACCGCTACCGCCGGGTCGGCGAGCGGGCGGGCAAGCTGACCGTGCGGGCGATCAAGGTGTCGATCGACGGCGCCCTCGGCTCGCGCGGCGCCTGGCTGCTCGAGCCCTACGCGGACCTGCCGGGTTCGACCGGCCTGGCCACCACCGACCCGGCCGAGGTGCGCGAACTGGCGCGCCTGGCCCTCGAGCAGGACTACCAGCTCTGCGTCCACGCCATCGGCGACCGCGCCAACCGCGAGACGCTCGACATCTTTACCGAGGCGCTCGGCAGCGTCCCCGACGGGCGGCAGCGGCGCTGGCGCATCGAGCATGCGCAGCACCTGAACCCGGCCGAGATCCCGCGCTTCGCCGAGCTCGGCGTCGTCGCCGCGATGCAGGGGATCCACTGCACCTCCGACGCCCCGTACGTCGTCGCCCGCCTCGGCGAGCGGCGGGCCGAAGAAGGGGCCTACGTCTGGCGCAAGCTGGCCGACGCCGGCGCGGTGATCGTCAACGGCACCGACGCACCGGTCGAGCCGGTCGACCCGATCGCCAGCTTCTACGCCACCGTCACCCGGCAGCTCGCCGACGGCACGCGCTTCTACCCCGACCAGGCGCTCTCCCGCGAGGAGGCCCTCGCCACCTACACCAAGAACGCCGCCTGGGCCGCTTTCGAGGAGAACGACAAGGGGACCCTCGAACTCGGCAAACTGGCCGACATCACCGTGCTCGATCGCGACCTGCTGACCATCCCCGAGGACGAGATCCCCGCCACCCGCGTCGTCTGGACCATCGTCGGCGGCGAAGTCCTCCACGAGGCCCCCGCCGGCCCCGCCGCCCTCTGACACCCCTGCAGCTGAGCGACACTCGCCTGCCGACACGGGAGGGTTTCCAATAAGCGCGTCGAAGACGGTCGTCCGGGGGATGGTTCTCGTTGCGTGCTTCGCGGGGTTGGAGCAGCTGCCAGTTACGAGGAGCCTCGACAACGACACCTACCGGGAGGCCCTCTCTCGGGAGAGGGCTGTCGTGGAGGTGACCGCGGCCTGGTGCTCTCCCTGCAAGCTCCTTGACCCGCACTATGCGGCCGCTGCACGCCAGCACCCAGATATCCCCTTCTACACGCTCGATCTCGATCAGAGTCTCGCCGCCGCGGAAGCCTTGGGCGTCACGAGTGTCCCGACCGTGCTGGTCTTCGAGCGGGGGAAGGAGGTCGCGCGCATGAGCGGTCTCGAGGAAGCGGACGCGAAGGCCATTCGGACCCTTCTCGAGCGGATCGTTCACCCTGAGGCTTCTTCAACTTTGGGCCGGCGATCGAGAGCGACATCCCACGGTATCCCGGTTCCAGAGACAAGGCCAGCGGGTTCGGCGAGATTCCGGACTCTCGAACGAGCGGGCACTGCCAAGCGGAGTAGCATTCAATCCCGGGTCGCGAATGGTGCATGCGACCGTCGAAACGGTCCGGGTCGTAAGGGCGCTGCCGGCACTTGAGGAGAGGGCCGTCAGGTTCGCCGCGACGGCCTGTACCGGGACAGGGGAAAGGTTGTGACAGGGCGGCCAATGATTCTAGCAGCCGATCTCGACGAACTCCGCGGGCAGATGAACGCGAACCCGCCCGGGATTCCCAAGAGAGTCTCCGATCGGGAGAATCGGCAGCGAGAGCACTGGATAGCGGATCGCCTCATCTTTGCGTTGGCGAGCCACGGGCAGATCGCTTTCCCGATCGAGCGACGTCTACGCGACAAGCCGGACTGCTGCTTCGACGCAGGGGGAAGGACGATCGGGCTTGAGATCAGCGAGCTCGTCCCCACGGCTCTGAGGGACGCCGAAGTGCTGCAGGAGACCGTCTACCCGCACGCGAGGGTTCACCCATCGGATTTCCCTTGGGGAAAGGAGTGGACCGAGAAGGATCTCCACGCCTTCCTGGCTCGTGGTGGCTCTCTACACCCCCGGGGTTGGGCCGGCGACGAGGAGGAGCGGGCGTTGGCGGGTAATGCCAATGAGCGACTGGCTCTGAAGACGAAGAAATTGAACGGCGAGGGATTCGATAGGTACGGCGAGAACTGGCTCGGTCTGTATGCCTCGTATCACCCTCCCCACCTTCACTTCGAGGCTCTGGCGACGGCTCTCTGCGACCCTCGGACGGTCGCCGATCAACCCGTCCAGTTTGACCGTCTGCTTCTGCTGGCTGGCGACAGCTTGGTGATGGCCCCCTACGTGGTCTTCCAGGCGCCAACACCTTGGACCTAATGCGCGTGACCCATTGATCGGCAGTACGCGATTCCTGGCTAGTCGGGCTCTCCCTGCTCGCTTCGCCGCACAAACCTACGGAGGGCCGGTTGGGGCCAAAGCTGCTCCGTGAGGTACGGGCTCTCGGCGTCAATAGCTCTCGACGACTGGACAGCGTTGGCATCGCATAGGACCGAGAGGGCCGGGTTCAGCCGTCGTGGTGTCCATCCCACGCTTGTCGCTAGCTCGTCTGCTCGCGCCCCGCCGGATCGCAGAAGTTCGGAAGCCAAGCGAACTGCATCCGACCGCGCGTTCCAACCGAGGAAGACCGGGTCGAATGCCGCGAGGAGCCGACGCGTGGCACGGTATTGACCTCTCTGTCCGGCACCTTTCCTATTCTCGGTGAGCCCAAGCGCGTCGAGCTCCTCGAGGATCTCGCCGACTCGTGCTGCATCTAGACCAACCTTGCTTGCGAGGTCCGAGACGGAGACCAAGGAAAAGCTCCTCCCATGCTGGGTCGACTCGGATCCCACGAGCCACTCGACCACACGCGCTACCGCCGGCACATCGGAAGGCGCAAAGTCGCCGAAGTAGTGAGCGTGAATGCTCCGCGCGAGCTCGGCCGCCAGCTTCGATCGAAGCGCAGCCTCCTCGTTGGCGATCGCAGTGTCGGAAGCTCCGGGTGCAACTTCATAGGTACACGGGATGAAGGCAGCTACATCGGTTGGCAGTTCCCCCGGCTGCCCGGAGGCTTTGTTCATTACCAGGACCACTCCATTAGCGCCAAGGTAGCTGCGCGCGATGCCGAGCTCAATACAGACGTTGGGATTCGGACACGGCCGTTCACCGGTCGGTCCCGGACGGCGCCCGGTAAGAGTCACGTCTCCGACGAACGCGACCGAAGAAGAAATGGCATCGACGAGCCCATCGTCCATAGTCGGACTGCCCGCCCTCGTGCTCGCGAAGTCTGTGAACTCCGCGCCGATCGAATCCGGAAGATCTCGAAGGGCCGCCTTCAGGGCGCGTTGGATTAGCTCGTGGTGGTGGCGGGGAGGTAGGTCCGATTGCCAGGAATAGAAGACTCTGGGCATTGCGATCTCCGACTTCAGTCGAGACATAGTGCTACCGGACTGAGCTCCAAACGTCAATCCCCCTTCCGGAAGTCCAGGTCTTTCTCGCAGTGCCCGATCACGATGCCCCTCGGTGGTTACCCAAAACCGGCCACTTCCTGAAGCCTCAAGTGCCGAGACATTGACGGCGAAGTGGAGGTCGTGATTCCTACGTCCGTCGCCAAGGAAAACGCCTCGCACACGGTCTTCTGCCAAAACTGAAACTACTGGTTCCAGTCGACTCCACCGGTCGAGGTCAGCGCTTCGACGCCGCTTCCCGAAACCTGCAGCCGTATTTCGCCGTTCGAACCGTGGCCGTCATGGGTATACCGGCCTGATCCCGACGGATCGCTATGGATAAGCTCGCCAGAGCTCCTGCAACCCACCCGCTGGATCGATCCTTATCAGCCGATCGTCTGTTGTCACCCCCACCAGCGAGCGATCTGCGAAAGCAATCGGTCCTTCACCCCAAAGCGCCAGTTGTGAACCGTCGCGTGCGATCCAGGAATCCAGATCGACAATCAATTTGACGGCCGTCCGCGGTGCCTCGCCACCCTTGGACCTGCAATCGAGTCGGACGATGAGGGCGTTTGCATCGCTCAAATGGCTCAGCCAAGGGTCCCCTGACTCGCCCGGGCGGCAGCCATCAGCAATCCGATGTCGCGTTCGCTCTCGGGCAGAGAACACCCAGAGGCCGGGATCGTCGCCGGAGGAACTCCAGGCCACGAGACCCGTCCCTCCATCAAGATGGACTCCTGGAACTCCAGCGACCCCTGCCCGTAGCTCCTCATGGAGATAGGAGTTTTCTGCAGGAATCGACCTCGGGTCACCTCGCCATCCAGTGTCGCTCCAGTCGCCATCTGGAAGCACCCTCGACCACAGCCGCCATGAATCGCTAGCCAATTTCTCTAGATAGAAGATCGTTTCTAGAGTCGGATCGACGACTCTCGGACCGAACGCTCGATCGCGCCACCCGAAGAGCAGGTAGCCGCTCGTGTTTCCCGACACTTCTGGCGGTTGGCCGAAGGACTGCCGAGCAAGTTCCACAGCCGCCTCCGGATCGAAATGGATCTGTCCGGACCACAGCACCGGCATCCCGAGGTCGGATCGCAACTCGATGGGCCGGCCCGGAAAACCGCTCCGAACCCTCTCGTCGACGATCCACGCGTCCACGACCTCTTGAACATCCACGCGACCGTCGGTCCGTGAGCGCAAGCACAGCACGACCAGGCTTCCGCCCTTGAGGGGCAGCACCTCGTAGGTGCCACCGCATCGTCCGAGCCCCTCCCCCGTCGGGCGCCGCTGCGAATCCAGCAACCGGACCGACTTCAAGGCTCCATCGATCCCGTTACCGCTGAGGTCGAGGATCCTCCCCCCCGGGGCCCTGCGCTCCAGCTTCCAATCCTCCGAACACTCGTCGATGGCGCGAATGCCATCCCGATCCAGGATCCCCCGTTCGAAGCAGGCCGGTCTCAGGAATCCGAGTCGAGCGAGCGGCGAGCGGTCGTAGCGGAGCGTCGCGAGCTCGTCTGAACCGCCATGCCAGGAGAGCGCCATCAGCCCTCGAATCACCTCCCTGCGCACGAGCTGCGCCCCCTCGATGTCGATTAGGCTGACACGAGAGAATCCGAGGATCTCGGTCTCCTCCAGGAACCAGGCGAACCGTCCCGACGGGGAGAACGAGTAGGTCGGCACCTGAAACGGCGCCCAGCGCGAACCGGGCTGCCATTCCACGCCGTTCAGCGGGAGCGCCGGGTACGACGGCAGGACGGAGGCGAGGACGAGCCATCCGAGAATCGCTCCGCCGAGAACGGTGCCGCGGACCGTACGCTGCCGCGCATCGGTCGCTTCACCCCGGACGAAGATGCGCAGCGAACCGTAGAGCAGTACGACGGCGAACGCCATCACCAACATGACTTCGACCCCAACGGCCCTCCGCCCCGCGTCGAATCCAACCGCCCAGTCGAAGTAGGCGTCGACCAGCGCCGTCGCTCCCGCGATCAGAGGGAATCCGACGGCGTAGCTCACGAGGGCATTCGGCGAAGCCAACCCGATGAAGGCTCCCGCACCAATCGCGAGCAGGACGACGGCCGCAACACCTCCCTTTCCCAGCTCGGCGAGCCAGGCTGACTCGCCGAGAACCGGCCAGAGCAGGAACGCCACGCCCGTGGTGGTTCCGAGCACTCCAACGCGCGACGCGAGCAGGGCGGCCCAAAGTGCAGATCGCCGCATCGGAAGGGTCGCCAGAAAGACGTACCTCCGCACCTGAAGGTCGATCGAGAAGGCGCGTTCGAGGATCGGAAATCCCGCCAGACAGAGTCCAACCGAGAGGACGTTCGTGAAGGCCTCGGAAAGATCTCCTGCCGCGAGACCTTTCCAGAGCCCCAGCCAGACGCTGGCGCGAAAACCACCAATGATGACCGCCTGCAGCAGCAGCGGCGCACCCACGCTCAGTCGGAACTCCTGCCCGACCAGGGTCCACCAGGGTCTGCGTAGCAGCATTCTCATCGCAGGAATGCCACCACGAGATCCCGCAGGCCGAGCTCACCCAGCTCGAGACTTTCCGGCGCGTGCGCCCGAAGCAGGTCGACGCTGGCCGGTTCGAGCACGGCGATCGTCGCGTCACGGCCCGAGGAGCGCAGCACCTTGACCCCGGGAAGCCCGGCGAGATCCGGAACCAGATCCCGGAATCGCACGCGGGCCTCCTTGACTCGCAGACGCAGCTCGTCGAGCGCGCCCGAGAAGGCCAGTCGGCCGGCCTGCAGCAGGCCGACGTGGGTCGCGACCTTCTCCAGGTCCGGGTAGTTGTGCGACGCGATCAGCACCGTCGCCCCTTCCTGGCGCACCGCCTCCTCCAGCGTCTCGAGGATCTCGTCGAGCACCACGGCGTCGAGGCCGAGCGTCGGATCGTCCAGGAAGAGCACCTCCGGCCGGTGCCCCATCGCCAGCAGAAACGACAGCTTGCTCTTCTCGCCCCGCGACAGTGGTCGAACCCGCTTGGCCGGATCGAGATCGAACCGGTCCAGGAGGCGATGACAGTACGATCGGTCCCACTTCTCGCGCAGCCTCGCCGAGAGCTCCAGCAGATCGCCGACGCGTGCGCGCTCGTCGTAGACCGGGACCTCCGGGACGTACCCCACCCGGCCATTGACGAGGTGACCCTCCAGTTCCGGGTCCTTGCCGAGAACCTCAAGATCCCCCGCGTCGCGCCGGTAGATCCCCAGGCAGGTGCGCAGAAGCGTCGTCTTGCCGCAACCGTTGCGACCGAGCAACGCCAATACAGAGCCCCGCGGGACCTCGAGATCGATCCCCCGGAGAACCGGGGTGCCCCAGCCGTAGCGCTTCGTCAGTCCCGCGATCCGCACGGGGGTCCGGCCATCCCATTCATCGCCCGTGGCCGCGCGCCGCTGCAGCATCGAGATCGCGCGGGTCGACAGCCGCGTCTTCGCGGGCCGCTGCCCCTCGAGCGCCGCGATCAGCTCCTCCGCCCGGGGCCAGCGATCATCGGGGGACTTCGCCAGGCACTTGCGAACGACGGCGAGCAGGTCCTCGTCCACCCGCGCGCGCAAGACCTCGAAATCCGGTTGACCGTGGACGATCGCGTAGAGGACGGACTGGATCGAATCTCCGCGAAAGGCCATCGAGCCCGTCAACATCTCGAAGGCGACGGCTCCGAGCGAGAACAGGTCGGACCGCCCGTCGACCCGCTTCGATGCCGCCTGCTCGGGCGACATGTAGTGCGGCGTGCCAACCAGCATGCGCGATTCGCCGACGGTCGCGCCTTCGAGCGAGAGGACTTTCGAGATCCCGAAGTCTCCGAGCCAGAGCCGCTCGGAGCCGTCCTCGCCCTTCTCGACGAGCATGTTGGCCGGCTTGACGTCCCGATGGACCACGCCGCGCCGATGAGCGTGCGCGAGCGCCGCCGCGGCCTGCCGCAGGAGCGCGACGGCGCGAGTCACCTCGAGCCCGCCCTCCCGGCGGAGGACCGCGTCCAGTCCCTCGCCATGGATGAGCCGCATCGCCATCCACGGCGCACCTTCGTTGACGCCGGCGTCGTAGACCGGAACGATGTTGGGGTGATCGAGCCGGGCGATCGTCCGCGCTTCGGCTAGAAAGGTCTCGCGCCCGGCCCCGCCGAGAGCGGCGACCGCGGCGCCCTGGATGACCTTCAACGCGATCGCCCGATCGAGCACGGGGTCGCGCGCCCGGTACACCGCACCGAACGCACCACGCCCGAGCAGGACCTCGAGCCGGTACCTCCCGGCGAAGGTCTCCCCACCGACGATGGTCGGCTCGCTGTGGATCGCGGAGTCGGTCACGCCCCCCGTCCCTGACCGGCGACGACGTCCTGGTCCGCCGGCTTCCTGCAGCTTCACGGTCTACTGCGCGGACAATACCAGCGAAGTCGAGACGACAACCAGCCGACTGGCCGCTTTGAGGAGTCGATCGACTCGTTTGTGCCGGCCGAAGCGCTCGCCGCGAACCAGCCGCCGAGCAGTAATGAGGCAAGCCGAAGCCTGATGCCGGATCGCATTCTCTCTTGCGACTGCGAGAGCGGTCCGACCAGCGGTAGGTTTCAGAGGAACCGCTCAGCTCTTCTTTTCTGGCAAGCCTTCTTGGGGGCGCGCTAGACTGACCTCAAGGAGTTCCCTGCATGCTGCGGCTCGTCGCTCGGTTCGATCGGCTCGAGGCCTCTTTCGCCCTCCCAAAGGCGCCAGCCGTCCTGGGTGCGGATCCGAGTTGCGAGCTGCACCTGCCTCTGCCTGGCGTGTCCCGGCGCCACGCAACCGTTACGCGCGAGGCGGGCACTGTCCGAATTGTCGATCTCGATTCGAAGAACGGCCTGGGCCGTGGCGGTCAGCGTCTTGCCGAGATCGTTCTCGCCCCTGGAGAGCGTGTCCGGATCGGGCGGGCGACGCTGACCCTGGAGGAGACCTCGACCGCCGACGTCGAACTGGGCGCCGCTCTCCAACGCGCCCACCGCCCGGTCGCCCGGCCGGGCGAGACGGGTCCGGCGACTCCCGACCTCGACTCGGACGGCACCGCGATGCGCGAAGCGATGGCGCTGGTCCGCGACCTCCAGCGTGGGGCCCGCGGTGAGGAGATCCTGGCGCGACTGCGCGACCTGCTGGAGGCGACGGCGATCGGGGTGATGCGCCCCCCCGAGGCCAGGGTGAGCGGCGAGATCGGCTTCGAGCTCCTGGTGGGCCCGCCCCCCGCCGAGGAGGAACTGGCAAGTGCGCTCGCGAACCGGAGCGACCGGGCCCAGTGGCGGGCGGGAGCGTTGCAGAACACCGTCAGCTGGTGGCCAGCGTCAGCGACGCGAGCCTGCATGGCCACATTTCCGGCCTCCTCCTCGCAGCCGTCGGCCTGGCAGCTCGACCTTTTCGAACACGTGGCAGAGGTGCTGGATCGCACGCATCGGCCCCCGGGTCGGCCCGGCTCGCGTCCGGCGGCCGCGACGCTGGTCTTTCCGGAGGAGTTCGTTGCCGGGGAGTCGGCAGCCATGAAGAAGCTCCTGGCGGTGCTCGAACCCACGGCCTCGAGCACGCTCGACGTCCTGATCCTGGGCGAGACGGGTACCGGCAAGGAGCTCGTCGCGCGCACGGTTCATGCCTCGGGTCCGACCGCGGGGGGGCCGTTCGTGGCCATCAACTGCGCCGCGATCCCCGCCGAGCTCCTGGAGGCGGAACTGTTTGGCGTGGAGGCCCGGGTAGCCACGGGCGTCGACCCGCGTCCGGGCCTCTTCGTCAAGGCCGATGGAGGGAGCCTCTTCCTCGACGAGATCGGCGATATGGCGGACGCGCTTCAAGCCAAGCTCCTGCGCGCCCTCCAGGAGCGGGAGGTTTGGGCTTGACCCGCTTTTGTGGACACCGAAATTCGCCCAAGATAGGGCGGGAGGTGTCCGGTGTCGAAACGGAGACGGGAGTACTCGGAGGAGTTTCGTCGGGACGCGGTTCGTTTGGCAGCGAAGCTGGGCAACCTGAG
>JAIOJQ010000271.1 GCA_019911865.1 Thermoanaerobaculia bacterium | reverse complement strand
GCGACCGCCCTGGCGGTCGAATCGGCCCGGCGCGGCCTCGACGTTCTGCTCGTCGACGCCGACGCCCGCCAGCGCTCGGCGGCCCTCTGGGCTGCGGCCCGCGAGGCCTCGCCCCGCGTCCCCTGCAAGGTCTTCACGCCGCCACCCCCGGAGTCCTCGACCAACCCCCTCCTGGCCCTCCGCGACCTGATCGGGGAGCGGGACCTCGTTCTGCTCGACGCCGGCGGGGCCGACTCCCGCGCCCTGCGGGCGGTCCTCGCGGTCGCGGACCTCGTCCTGGTGCCGCTGCGGGCCGGAGCTTTCGAGCTCTGGAGCTTGGACGACCTGGCCGGGATTCTCGACGCCCTCGCGGTCGTCCGCGACACACCTCCGCCCGTCGTGCTCGTTCTCAATCAGGCCCCCGCCGGCAAGCTTGCCGACGAAGCGCGCGCGCTCCTCGCGCCCTACGGGGCGCGCCCCGGCTGGACCCTCGCCGAGCCCGTCGTCCGCGCCCGGGTGGCCTGGCCCAGAGCGGGGGGGTCGGGCCTCTCTCCGGCCGAGTTTGATGCCCCCGCCCGAGCCGACATCGACCGCCTTTACGACGTCTTGACCGCCCTCGGCCTGCCCGAGCCTCAGGAGACCTTCGAATGAGCAAGCCACCCGCCCTTCGCGCCCGCCCGACCGACCTCGAAAGCTTCATCGACCAAGGCTCCGAGGTGCCCGTCGCTCCCCGGTCCGCGACTCCCACGGCGCCGGTTCCGGTGCCGAGCGAGTCGCGGACGCCGGCGGCCAGTGCGGCCGCCGGCCCCAAGCTCAAGAAGGGGAGCCTCGAGCCGATCACCGCCCGACTCCCGCGAGCGCTCGTCGAGCGGATCCGGAACATGGTCCACGCCGAGAACATCGCGTTCGCGGAGCTGCTGCGGCAGCTGCTCGAGGCCGAACTCACCCGGCGCGAGGCGGCGCGGGGTGGACCGTACCCGGCCCGACCCTCCGCCGGCGACGCGACCCCCTTCCTCGTTCGAGAGTAAGGGAGGAGTCGCTCAGCCTTTGCCACCCTTCGCCTTCGCGCCCCGCTTCGCCGACCGGAGCGCGAAGGCGACCGCCTGGGTCAGGACCTCGTCAACGCTGACCTCGCTCTCGGCGGCCAACTTACGGGCCAGCTCGGCATCGGCGGCGCTCAGCTTGATCTTCACGGTCTCGTACTTCGGGGCCTCGGCTCTTCGGACTTGGAAGCTCATGCTCCAGAACGTTAGCACTCCCGCCTCACGGTCTGGAAGCCTCTCCGGCCTAGCCGCCACGGTCGCGCCGGGTCTCACCCGTCACGCGCCTGGCTCTGAGACTTAGCGAGGCCTCTGAGCTGCTAGAAGTGGTGGGGCCTTCGGCCCGTCCGGATCCCATGGCCCTTCGGGCCTTGGAAGATTCACACGCTACGCCCTGATGGGCTATTGTGATTCCGCTGACATAGCGCTCGTGCGCGCCGCCACTTGTCGGCGCTTATCGTGGCACTATCGTAGACAAGGATCACAATGTCTGCCAGACTTCCTTCACACCATGCCTAGAACCTCTGGTCCACGCCTCGAAGATCGCATCACGATTCGTCTCGATCCCATGACGAAAGCTCGACTCATGGTGTTGGCCTCGGAGGCTCGCACTTCAATTTCGAGCTTCGCGCTCGAGCTCATCAAGCGCGGATCCCGCGAGAGAGGAGCAGCGGACCGGCTTGCGGAGCAAACCCACGCCGCCGTTGCCGCCGTCCTCCAACTCCTCGTTCGCCAGCTCGAGCGCGCCGGCGAATCGCCTGAGTCGATTCGCGCCCTTCTCGAGGACGGGCTTGCGCATGGTCTTGAAGAGGCCCGACAGGTCGCTGACCCGGTCGCTTCCATTCTCTCTGCCGCACCTCTTGGCGACGACCAGGAGTAGGCAGCATGCTCTCGATCGGTGGTTGGAAGACCTCGAAGGCCGTCTTTTCCTACTTCGATGAGCACGTCGGCCGGGACTACTACACCGGCAATGAGGCGGCGGCTCTTCATGCCGAGTTCCTCGGTTCCGGACGCGATCGGCTCGGAGTCGACGAGCCCTTCGACCGCGAGACGTTCTTCCGCCTGATCGACGGTCAAGATCCGCGCACCGGTGAGACCCTGACGAACGCCGAGAAGGTGACGGCGGGGGAGCGGCGAGGCGCGATCGATTTCACGTTCAGCCCGGCGAAGAGTGTTTCGATCGCGGGGCTCGTGGACGGCGATTCGCGCGTCGTTTCCGCCCACCGGGAGGCGGTCCGCGAGGCGGTCTCCGAGCTCGAGAAGTTCCTCGGCTACCGGGTGACGAACGAGCACGGGGAGCGCGAGTTCCGGTTCGGTGGGGAGTTCGTCGCTGCGGCCATCGAGCACGAGTTCTCCCGGGAACTCGACCCGCAGCTGCACTCCCACGTCGTCTTCGCCAACCTCGTCCATGCGGACGGCGCCTGGCGCACGATCGAGAGCCACGAGGCGTTCCAGCGCGACGCTCGCCAGTACGTCGAGCAGGTCTACGAATCCGCTCTCGCCGGGCGTCTGGCCGAGCTCGGTTACGCGGTAGAGAAGGACCCGAAGGGGCGCACCCATCTTGCGGAGGTTCCGCAGGACGTTCAGACCGCGTTCTCGAAGCGCTCGCAGCAAATCGAGGCGGAGATCGCGGCTCGCCTGGCGCGCGGAGAGGTGGTCGATCGACAGACCGCCGTGCTGGCCACGCGGCAGGCCAAGGAGGGGGTCCCGGATCGCGAAACCCACCGCGAAGGCGTCTGGGCCGCCGAGGCGCGAGCGGCCGGCTACGAGCCCGGACAGACCCTGCGTTCGGCTCTTGCGACGCCACCGGGCTCTCGCGCCCCGGACGACCGCGAGGGCGCCGCTGGCGAGGCTCTCAAGTTCGCCCGGGAGCACCTTTCCGAGCGTCAGGCCGTCTTTTCCCGGGCGGAGCTCCTGACCGAAGCCCTGCGGGCCGCTCCGCCCGGCGTCGGCCTTGCCGACGTCCGCGCCGCGGCCGACAAGGCGGCCTCCCGG
>JAIOJQ010000270.1 GCA_019911865.1 Thermoanaerobaculia bacterium | reverse complement strand
CTGGCTCGCGTTGCCGGAGAACGTCGAGTTGCGCACGATGGCTGGCAGACCCGCTCCCCACCAGAGACCACCGCCCTGCACCGCGACGTTGGCCGAGAGCGTCGAGCCGCGCACGGTCGCACTGGAGCCCGGGCCGGAGATAACGACGCCGCCCCCCGCTCCCCCGGCGAGGTTGCCGCGGACGGTCGCACCGTCCGCGATCAGGTGGCCGTCGACGACCGCGAGGCCTCCGCCGTCTCCCGCGGTCTCGTTGCCTTCGATGGCCGCCCCGCGCAGGACGACGACTCCGCCCTCCGCGAGGATTCCCGCTCCCGACTCGGCCGCCAGGCAGCCGTTCGATACGGCCACGTCCTCGAGCGTCAGGGTTCCGCCTTCGGCCACCTCGAACAGGCGGAAGAGCGGTCCGGCCGGACAGGCCAGGCCCGGGTCCCGCTCGATGCGCGCCCCGGCTCCCCGGATCGTGATCGGCCGCCGCACGACGGGCAGGGCGTTCGAGCCGTTGTCCGGCGCCGCGATCGAGAACCGGCTGTCCAGCGGAAGCTCGAGCACCGCCCCCTCGTCTCCCGCCGGGCAATCTCCCACCGCCGTACCCAGGTTGGCCGCCTCGATCGCATCGGCCAGCGAGCATCCTGACCCGCCATTCTCCGCAGTGACCACCGTCACCGGCCGCGGAAATCTGCGGGCTTGAATGCTCGTATAACTCGTATCGTCCCCCCAGGAGCCGTCACTCTGCCAGACCACGACGAAGTCGCCGTCGGGACCCACGGCGACCGACGGCCGGTCTTGAAAATCAGTCGTATAGGTGTTGATCTGGATTTCTTCCGCGTCGATGATCATGTCGTCGTGGCGAACCCGGCGAGCGTTGATTCCGAGCGATGTGTCGGACGGCGGCGAATAGTAGCTCTGCCAAGCTACGACGAAATCCCCGTTCGGCCCCATGCCGATCGCGGGGCGATTTCGCCGGCCAAGTACTCGCTGGCTCGCAGTCTGCTCTGACGGGGACACGGGCATGCCGTCCGGTCGGTAGCGACGCGCGTCGACTCGGTACGTCGGGTCTTGATACTCGCCGCCCATCGTTTCCCAGGCGACTACGAACCCGCCACTGGGGTCAGCAGCGACTGCCGGTTCACGCCGGACAAATCCTTCCAGTGTGTCGACCCGCAATTCCGGATCGATCGGGCTGCCATTGACGTCGAACCGTCGAGCCTTCACAGACCTGCCAAAGCCTCCTCCATCGTCGTCGCTCTGCCAGGTGATCACCACTCCCCCCCTCGGCAGCGTGGACACGGCCGGCAAAAACTGGCTGTTTGAAGTGTACGTATTGACCTGAAACTCGACGGGATCGAGCGGCGCGCCACTGGCCGCGTATCGCCGAGCCACGACCGAGTAGTAGCTCTGGTCGTCGCCCGGTGAGCCGACGCTCTGCCAGACGACGACAAAATTTCCTTCCAAGTCGACCGCCACGTCAGGACGGGCCTGGTCATCGGTCGTGTAGGTGTTGACTTGGAACTGTTGCTCGTCCAGAGCGGCTCCGTCGGCACGGAACCTCCGGGCCTGAACGCTCGCGAAGCTCGAGTCGGTGCCGGCCGAGGTAGTGGCGTCCCACACCACGACGAAGTTTCCTTCGAGGTCCATTGCAACACGAGGACGCCCCTGATTAGCGCTCGTAAGGCTGTTGACCTGCCACTCGCGGGCGTCCAACGGTCGCCCGTGCCGATCGAAACGCCGAGCCTGGATGCTCCGGCCCCCGTCCCCGTCGAACGAGCCGGCGCTCTGCCAGACGACGGCGAACCGGCCGTCTGGTGCCATCGCGACATCCGGAAACGACTGGCTATACGTGGTGTAGACGTTGACCTGGAATTCCGCAGCGTCGCCGCGCAACGGCGCCGTGGAGCCCCCACAAAGCGCCAGGAGAACGCCGAGAGACAGCCTCTGCCACGTCCGGCCCCATGGCCCGCGCCGCGAGGCCGAGTTCAGCGCGCTCCGACCCACGGGGGCTGGTCCTCGACGGGTCACGATCGAACCTCCGAACGCCTCGACACGACGCCCACGAGTATAGGCCCGCGCTCAGGACACTCGCGGCTTGCCGGCCCTCTCCCCACGGGTCGTGATCTCGACCCGCGTCCCCGTCCGCGAGAGCGCGGAGACGCGGATGGTCGGATCGAAGCCCACGGCCGGCTTCCAGGGATCGGCTCCCGTCGGGGTGGTGACGCGCCTGCGGGTGGTATCGTCGACCTCCCGGCCGTCTGCCAACGGCCTTCCGGCATGATCGAAGCCCTCCCTGCAGCCCCCCGGAGTCGGACGTTTCCGGTCCTCGTCGGCGGTGTCACCGTCGGTGGCGGCGCGCCGGTGGTCGTGCAGTCGATGGCCAACACGGACACCGCCGACGCCGCCGGCACCGCGGCCCAGGTGCTCGAACTGGCGCGCGCCGGCTCGGAGCTGGTGCGGATCACGGTCAACGTCGACGAGGCCGCCGCGGCGGTGCCGGAGATCCGCCGCCGGCTCGACGACGCCGGCTGCGCGGTGCCGCTGATCGGCGACTTCCACTACAACGGCCACCTGCTGCTCGCCCGCCATCCGGCGTGCGCCTCGGCGCTCGCCAAGTTCCGCATCAATCCGGGCAACGTCGGGCGCGGCCGGCGGCACGACGAGCAGTTCGCCACCATCTGCGGCGTCGCGCGCGAGCTCGGCAAGCCGGTGCGCATCGGCGTCAACGCCGGCTCGCTCGACCCCGACCTGGTGATGGCGCGCATGCAGGAGAACACCGACCGCGACCTCGGCCTCGACTCCGACCAGATCCTCGAGCAGTGCATGCTCGAGTCGGCGCTCGCCTCGACCGAGGCGGCGCTGGCGGCGGGGCTGACCGAGAACCAGATCGTCATCTCCTGCAAAGTCTCGCGTCCGAGCCACCTGATCGCGGTCTACCGCGAGCTGGCGCGGCGCACCCGCCAGCCGCTCCACCTCGGACTCACCGAGGCGGGCATGGGGATGAAGGGGCTGGTCTGGTCGTCGACCGCGATGGGGGTGCTGCTCGCCGAGGGGATCGGCGACACGATCCGCGTGTCGCTGACGCCGCGCCCCGGCGGCGACCGCCGCGAGGAGGTCTTCGCGGCCTGCGAGATCCTGCAGTCGCTCGGTATCCGCTCGTTCCAGCCGCAGGTCACCGCCTGCCCGGGGTGCGGGCGGACGACGTCGACCACCTTCCAGGAGCTGGCGCAGCGCGTCGAGGAGCACGTCAAGGCGCACCTTCCCGAGTGGAAGGCCCGCTACGAGGGCGTCGAGGAGCTCAAGCTGGCGGTGATGGGGTGCGTGGTCAACGGGCCCGGCGAGTCGAAAGCGGCCGACATCGGCATCAGTCTGCCGGGCACCGGCGAGGCGCCGACCTGCCCGGTGTTCGTCGACGGCCGCCAGTTCGCCACCCTGACCGGCACGTACGACGAGCTCGCCCGCCGCTTCCTGGCGATCGTCGACGACTACGTCGCCACCCGCTACCCCCGCCGGGCTCCCGCCGACGAGGCCTGACCGGCCGGGCCGGCGATAGAGTCGGCGGCGATGGCGATCTCTTCCGACGCCTTTCGCGACGCCCTGCGTCACTTCCCCTCCGGAGTCACCCTGGTGACCCTCGCCGCCGGCGGCCAGCGACACGGGCTGACCGTGTCGGCGTTCGCCTCGGTGTCGCCCGAGCCGCCGCTGATCGCGGTGGCGATCGATCACCGGCACCGCGCCCACGCGCTGCTCGAGCTTCCCGACGCGGTCTTCGCGGTCAACGTCCTCGGCGAGGATCAGCGCCCGCTCGCCGACCGCTTCGCCTGGTCCGAAGAGGAGGATCGATTCGCCGCGGGCAGCTGGTCGGTCGCCGTCACCGGCGCGCCGGTGCTCGCCGACGCCCTCGCCTGGCTCGACTGCACGATCGCCGCGCGGCACGTCGCCGGCACCCACACGCTCTACGTCGGCCGCGTCGAGGCGAGCGCCGTGCCGCGCCCCGGCGGAGTCCCGCTGCTCTACTGGAACCGCGATTACCGGCGGCTCGCAGTGCCCCCGGAGTGAGCGGCACCGGGTCCACAGTCTCCGGTCGCTGGGTCGCCACCTGCGCGCGCGGCCTCGAGGAGATCCTGCTCGGCGAGCTGCGCGCTCTCGACGTCGCCGACGCCGGGGTCGACGTCGGCGGCGTCCGCTTCCGCGGCGACTTCGCCGCCGGCATGCGGGCCAACTGGCGGTTGCGCAGCGCCAACCGGGTGCTGCTCGAGCTGGCGAGCTGGCCGGCGCCCGACGACGAGGCGCTCTACGCCGGCGCCCGGACGCTCGACCATCCGTGGCTGACGCCCGACCGCACCTTTGCCATTCACGCCACGTCGAGCCGCTCGCAGGTGCGCGACACGCGGTGGGTGGCGCTCAAGGTCAAGGACGGCCTGGTCGACGGCCAGCGCGAGCGCTTCGGCCGCCGCGCCTCGGTCGAGCGCGACTGGCCCGACCTGGCGCTGCGCGTCCGCCTGCACGGCGACCGGGCGACGCTGCTGCTCGACACTTCCGGCGAACCGCTCGACCGCCGCGGCTACCGCACCGAGACGACCACGGCGCCGCTGCGCGAGCAGGTCGCCGCGGCGGCGATCCTCGCCTCGGGCTGGGACGGCCGCGGACCGGTGGTCGACCCGATGTGCGGCTCCGGCACCCTGCTCGCCGAGGCGGCGGCGATCGCCCTCGGCCTGCCGCCCAACCGGCTGCGCGAGGTCTGGGCCTTCGAGCAGCTCCCCGGCTTCGACCCGGCCGTCTTCGCCCGCTTGCGCGCCGAGCCGATTCCGACGCCGGGGCCGGACGTCGAGCTCTGGGGCGTCGACCGCGAACCGTCGGCGATCGCCGCCGCGACGCGCAACCTCGAGGCCGCCGGCCTGCACGGTCGCGCGCGCCTGGCGGTCGGCGACGGCTTCGCCTTCGCGCCCCCGCCGGGCCCAGGGCTGCTGGCGGTCAATCCGCCGTGGGGGCAGCGCCTCACCGACACCGACATCGCCGCCTGGCGCCGGCTCGGCGACCTGCTCAAGCAGCGCTACCGCGGCTGGAAAGCGGTCGTCCTCGCCGGCGGCGAAGGCCTCGGCAAGCACCTCGGCCTGCGCCCCGCCCGCCGCCTGCCCGTCCGCAGCGGCCCCCTCGACGCCCGCATCCTCCTCTTCGACCTCTGGTAACCCGCAACAAAAGACAAGGACCTGCGAGTAAAGACCAAAGCCCATAGAGGGAAAAAGCGAACGGCGAAAATGGGGGGCAAGCTCCGGGCGGCTCCGTCCGGCGCCTCGAGACCCGTGAGACCGCGCGCAGATTCGGTGGTCTCTCTTCTTTCCTTCAATGGAAGCTTTTCGCCTTTGTCTCTCGCTGACGGTCGACAACGACTGCATCCCGTCACCCCCCCCGTCCAGTGGATGCGGGGAAGTCCCGAAAGCACAAAAAAGATCCAGAAAGAGAAAAGACAAGCGGACGAAGCAGAAGGCGTTCTCCGGGTGCCTCCGCTCTGCGCCCTCGAGCCCCGCGAAGTCGGGCCCGGATCCGGCTGCCTTTCTACTTCTATGGAAGCCTTTCGCCTTTGTCGCTTGCCACCGGTCGACTACGGCTGCGTCCCGTCCTGTCGCTGTCCGCTGGATGCGGTGACGCCCTGCTACTTGCTGCTTGCCCGCAAGGGTGACGGTCTCCGGCGTGGTACGGTGACGGGCAAATTCGTCGGCAAGGCGCTCGTGCAGCGCGTCGTTCGGAGGGGGTCGTCGGGGCCGCCGCCGCGCGGGTCGACAGGGCTTCACGAAGGAGGCGAGATGCGCAAGTGGCTCGGGACCACCCTCGGACTGGCGATGATCGCGGCGGCGTGCGGCGGGGGGCAGGAACCCGTGGCGGGAGAGGCGGAGAAGGAGGCGCGCGAGACGATCCGCCGCGCGCGGTCCGGAGAGAAGATCCGCCAGACCGACTCCGGACTCGACCCCTGCGCCATCCTGCGGACCGGCATGGTCGCCGAGGTCTTCGGCGTCGACGCCGCCGCCCTGACCTTCACCGCCGGCAGCTCGCGCCACCCGCTGTGCACCGCCCGCTGGCGCAAGCCGGACGCCGACCGGATCGAGGCCGAGGCGCCGCAGCAGATGATGGACTACATGAAGCGCCGCATGGAGGCGCAGCAGAAGGGCCAGCCGTTCGACGAGAAGATGCCGTCGGCGCGCACCGAGAACGAGGCCAGCCTGACGATCAACGACGAGCCGCTCGATGGCGCCGCGGACGCGGTCGCCCGTCTCGAGCAGATCGTCGCCCAGCTCGGTGAGGGGATCACCACCGAAGTCCGCGGCCGGCAGCACACCACCCGGGTCGTCTACGACGACTGGACCGATGGGGTCGGCGACCGCGCCGCGTGGGCACCGGGCCTCTCGCAGCTCTCGGTGGCTTCGAACGGCGTCATCTTCCACGTCGGCGTATCGGCCTCCCCCGACGCCGCCGAGAACCGGGCCAAGGCGATCGAACTGGCGCGCCGCGTGGCGCAGGCGCTCTGAGCGGGAGCGGCCCCGTGTCCGCCGTCGGGAACCGTCCCGACCAGGTCCTTCCGGCTGCCTCGCGGCTCCGCGCCGCGAGGCTCGCACTCGCCCTCGCCGGCCTCGCAGCCGCTTCCGGCGCCGCCGAGATCATCTCGTTCCCGATCGAGCTGCAGGCCGACCGGCGCGGACGCGAGACGCTCGAGTGGACCTT
>JAIOJQ010000269.1 GCA_019911865.1 Thermoanaerobaculia bacterium | reverse complement strand
GCCCCCCGCCCCGCTTTCTGGTGGCAGCACCGCCTCCCCCCGGAGACGCCGCAACCGGCGACGAGCTGAGCGGTCCGGGCCCGCTCCTCCCGGCGGCACTTGGGACGCCAACCGCAGGTCCGCAGTACGCCGGGCTCTGTCTGGGAGTCGCCTGCCATTTCAATGGTAGTCTTCATGCCATGGTCACGACCATCGACAAGGCCGGCAGGATCGTCATTCCGGCCGCCCTCCGCGAGCGACTGGGACTGGCGCCGGGGACGGAGATCGAGCTGGAGGCCGACGAGCTCGGCCTGCGCCTGACCCGCAAGGTGCCGCCCCCCGTGTTGACGCGGCAGCGCGGCCGACTGATCGCCCGGCCGACGGCCGAAGCCTCGGCCCGCCCGCAGATCGACCCCGCCGACTGGGTGGCCCGCGAGCGCGATCGCTGGCCATGACGGAGCGGCCCGCGAGCGTCTTTTTCGACACCTCGGTGTTGCTCGCCGCGCTCATCGACTTCGGCGCCGCTTCGGCCGACCCGGGCGCCCTCTTCGACGCCCTGGTCGCCGGCAGGATCCCGGCGCCGCGAACCGCCTGGCACTGCTGCCTGGAGTTCTACTCCGTCGCCACCCGGCTGCCCGAGGAGTTCCGCCTGACCCCGGCCGATGCGCGCCGGCTGCTCAGCGAGGAGATTTTCGGCCGCCTGGAGATTCACCACCTGCCGGCCCGCCAGCGCCAGCCCTTCTTCGCCACCGCCGCCCGCGACGCCCTGGCGGGCGGCCGGATCTACGACGCCGAGATCGCCGCCGTGGCTCTCGCCAGCGGCGCCACCACCCTGGTCACCGACAACCGTCGCCACTTCCAGCGCTTCGCCACCGCCGGCCTGCAAGTCCTGTCGAGCCGCGAGCTGCGCGGCCGCCTCCTCCGCTGACCTTCCCGCCGCCTCGCGTGGAAGCCTCTGCCGCTCGGTTCAGGGAACCGGCGCAGAAGGCGAAAGGCAAAGACCCACAGAAAGGAGAAGCCGGGTCTCTCGACACCGGGAAGGCCGAGGAGAGTCACCGGCGTTGACACCCGCGCCTGCTCCCCTCAATGGAGGTCTTTGAGTCTTATCGGCCGGAGAGGGATATAGGCCGCCAGGGGCATAGATCCATTGAAGGGAAGGGTCAGGGGCCCAGCGAGCTGCTGACTCTCGATAAGAGAAGCAAGTCCAGTGAGGTGTCACTTCTAGCCTTTCTTTGCCAGCTTCTGCTAGCCTACTGCCACTTTCTGGAGAAAACATGATGAAGTGTCGCGCCTTGCTCGTTGCCGCCGCGCTGGTTGCCTCGTTCATGCTCGTGCCGGTGTGGGCGGACAGCCCACTCGACGACGGCATGCTCGACCCCGCCTGGTTCGGCGAAGCTCTGGAATTTCGCGAGGCCAAGGGAATCGACTATCTCTGGGTCGAGCCGGGATTCAAGCTCGAGGGCCGGACGCTTCGCTTCGCGCCCTGGGAGGAGGCGGAGTTCCGCGGCGAGGACGCCGGCGACCGCGACGCCGAGGATCGGGCTCTGGCGGGCAAGCTGACGGCAAGCCTTCCGGTGACCTTCACCCGACAGTTCAAGTACGTCCTCGGTTCCCGGGTGCCGTTGGCCGAGTCCGGCGAACAGGTCACCGCCGTTGGACGACTCGTCGACTGCTCGGCCGGCAGTGGCGCCGCCAAGGCGTGGGTAGGCATGGGCGCCGGCGCCGGCTCAGCGACCTTCGACTTGAAGTTCCTGGATGCCGCGACCGGTGAGCTGCTGGCCGCCGTCCACCACCGAGTCCTTTCCGTCAGCAACAGCTCCACCACGGAATCGGTACTCCTGAACTGGGCCAACGAGTTCGCCAAGGCGGTCGGTAAGCAGGGTCTCGATCGGCTCTACACCAAGGGTAAGCGGGCCACCGAGTAAGCCCCACCGGCTTCCCCTTCTCCGGCATCCCCTCGGGATTAGGTCGGGATCGGCGACATCAACAGCCGGCGGACCGGGGTCGGCTACCGGCGTCATGCCACTCCCCGGCCCTCTTCCATGGGGTTCTTGTCCCTGAGCGGATTGGGCACGGGCTCGGCCCCGGAAGGCAATGACCCCTCCAGCTGAGAAGGCGGGAACAGCCACTGGCGTCGACGCCCGCCTCGGCCCCCCTTCAATGGAGGTCTTTGTCTCTGATCGGCTGGGGAGGGAGACCGGACTTGAAAAGCAGGGGCCCAGAGAAGGGAAGGCGCTTTTTCGCCGGCGCCGTGCTGTCGTTCGGCTCGAGCTGGCGGGCGGGCTAGATCAGGTCCGCGAGGTCACTCGACGAGATTTCGAGCTGCTTGCAGATGTTGCGGACGATGAACTTCGCTACCTCTTTGCGCCCGTCCGGGATGACGATCGGCCGGGGCTCACCGGGCTTGACGAACACCACGTGGGAGCCCGACTGGCGGTCGAACTGCCAGCCGAGTTTCACGCAGGCTCGGGCCAGTTCCTGAGAGGAGAAGCAGCGGCTCAAGAGTCTGCGGCCAGCAGGTCCGCCGTCTGATAGGCCGGGATCTCGATCTGCGCGACCCACGGCTCGCCGAGCGAATCCTCGATGTGACGATCGAGTTCGCGAACCTCGTCCTGCTGTGCGTCCAGGACCTGACCGGCGGGCGCGCGGTGCCAGCCCAGCTCCCGCAACGCATCCGCGAGCGTGCCCCGGTCGATGCACGAATCCACCCAGAGACGAAGTGCCGCGGAGGCGTTGACCTTGGCTTCCTCCGCGGAGTTGCCCTGCGAATAGACGTCGAGGCGCGGAAAACCCGCGATCCAGGCGTCCTCTTCCTGGCGAACCACACCGCGCAGACGGACGCAAACCGCGAACTGGTTCGTCATGGGCATGGGCGCCTCCATCTGCTCGTCCGCCGGCCTGGAACCTGACGGCCAGGGCATGGGCCTTCAGCCCTGTTGCATCGATGGTACCCCCGACGGGATTCGAACCCGTGTTTGCGCCTTGAAAGGGCGACGTCCTGACCTGGCTAGACGACGGGGGCGTCGTTTGCTGCGGGTGCTACGGGTGCTGCGGGACCGGCGGGCGTGGCCCGGGCGGTCGGTCTGGTGGGCCCTGAGGGGATCGAACCCCCGACCGTCTGGTTAAAAGCCAGCTGCTCTACCGGCTGAGCTAAGGGCCCGTCCCGTCGCACATTCTATCTGACGGCGGGCTCGTGTTCTGCCTCCCGCGCAGTTCGACAGACTGCCCCGCCTCCGGAAAGGGTCGGCACCGGCCGCCCGCCGGGCGCGCAGTTCAGGCGCCGCGCTGGGCGAGGACGGTTTCGAGGCGGGAGCCGAGCCAGTCGACCAGCGGGCCTTCGGGCGCCACGATCGTCTCCTCGCGCCGCGGCCCGGTCGACAGCAGCGCGACGCGCGAGCCGACCTGCTCTTCGAGGAATGCGATGTAGGCGCGCGCCGCCTTCGGCAGGCGGGCGAAGTCGAGGATCCCCGAAGTGTCTTCCCGCCACCCCTCGAGCACTTCGTAGACCGGCTCGACCGCCTCCAGGGTGTCGAGGCAGGAAGGGAAGTTCGACAGCACTTCGCCGCGGTGACGGTAGGCGACGCAGACCGGGATCTCGGCCAGCGTGTCGAGCACGTCGAGCTTGGTCAGCGCCAGGGCGCGGGTGCCGTTGAGGCGCACCGCGTAGCGCACCGCCACGGCGTCGAACCAGCCGCAGCGGCGCGGCCGGCCGGTGACCGTGCCGAACTCGTTGCCGCGCCGGCGCAGGAACTCCCCCGCCTCTCCCGCGAGCTCGCCCGGGAACGGCCCGCCGCCGACCCGCGTCGTGTAGGCCTTGACGATGCCGAGCACGCCGCCGATCGCCGACGGCGCCACGCCGGTGCCGGTCGAGGCGCCCCCCGCGGTGGGCGACGAGCTGGTGACGAACGGGTAGGTACCGTGGTCGACGTCGAGCAGCGACCCCTGGGCCCCTTCGAAGAGCAGCGTCTTGCCCGCGTCGATCCAGCCGTGCAGCAGGTGCTCGGTGTCGGCGAGGTAGGGAGCCAGCCGCTCGTGCCAGGCGCGGCACTGGTCGGCCAGGCGGGAAGGCGCGCCGAGCGGCTCGCCGCCGAGCGCCGTGAGCTCCGCCTCGATGCGCACCATCTGGGCGCGCAGCCGCTCCTCGAGCCGTGGCGAGGCGAGCTCGGAGAGGCGCAGGCCGTAGCGCGCCGTCTTCATCTCGTAGGCCGGCCCGATGCCGCGCCCGGTGGTGCCGACCTTGCCGCCGCCGGCCGCCTTCTCGCGGGCCTGGTCGAGGTCGGCGTGGATCGGCAGCAGCGCCTGGGCGCGATTGGAGACGAACAGCCGGCCGGCGGTCTCGACGCCCGCCGCCTGCAGCTGGTCGAGCTCCTCGAACAGGGCGTCCGGGGCGACCACCATACCGTTGCCCATGACGCACGGCTGGCCGGCGTGGAGAATGCCCGAGGGGATGAGGCGCAGGGCGAAGTGGCGGTCGCCGAACTTCACCGTGTGACCGGCGTTGTGTCCGCCCTGGTAGCGCACCACGGCGTCGAAGGCCGGACAGAGGAGATCGACGATCTTCCCCTTGCCCTCGTCTCCCCACTGCATGCCGACGACGATCAGATTGGTCATGTCCTGGCCACCCCGCTGCGAGAACTCGGACGGGCGAAACCGGCGGATGCTAGCATGAGCGGAAACTCAACCCCGCGAAAGACTTCCGGCCATGTTCCTCAAGATCCCCGCGCTCCTGCTCAAGCAGCTCTATACCTTCGGGAGCCTCGCCAACAGCGAGACCGGCGTCCGCTTCGCGCTCAAGAACCGGCTCAGCGACACCCACGTGACCGGCGTCCTCGGGGCCCGCATCGACGGCCAGCCGGTCCAGGCCGCGTCGATCGTCCTCGACTTCGGCGACGGCCGCCGGGTGGTGGCGACCGAGATCTCCCCCGCCGCCGCCCTGGCGCTGCCGCTGCGCCAGACGGTCGACGTCGAGATCGACGGCCTGGGACCGCTCACGCGCGGCAACCACGACGTCGAGCTGACCTTCACCGCGCGCTCCCTCGGCGAGCTGACGCTCAAGGTGAGCGACACCATCGCCGAGGAGGGGACGCGTCGTTCGCAGATCCCGTACAACAAGGAAGACGACCACAGCCGCGAGTGGGTCGGCAAACGGCAGGACTTCGTCGCCGCCACCACCGGCAAACGGCTCGAGCACGTCGGCCAGTTCTCCTTCGACCCGGCGCTGACGCGCGGCAACATCGAGAACCTAGTCGGCGTCGCCCAGGTGCCGATCGGGCTCGCCGGACCCCTGCGAGTCAACGGAGAGTCGGCGCAGGGCGAGTACCTGATCCCGCTCGCCACCACCGAAGGGACGCTGGTCGCCTCCTACAGCCGCGGCATGAAGGTGATCAACCTCGCCGGCGGCGTCACCTGCACCGTGCTGGCCGACGCCATGCAGCGCGCCCCGGTGTTCGTCTTCGACTCGGCGCGCGAGGCGCGCGAATTCTCGGCCTGGGTCGAGCGCCACCTGGCGGAAATCCGCGACCATGCCGAGAGCACCTCCTCGGTCGCCAAGCTGCTCTACATCGACCCCTACCTGGCCGCCAAGTTCACCTACCTGCGCTTCAACTTCGCCACCGGCGACGCGGCGGGGCAGAACATGGTCGGCCGCGCCACCTTCGCCGCCTGCTCGTGGATCCTCGAGCAGGACTGGCCGGCGCAGCACGTGCGCAAGTTCTACCTCGAGTCGAACCTCGCCACCGACAAGAAGGCGTCGCAGGTCAACGTGATGAAGACGCGCGGCAAGCGCGTGGTGGCCGAATGCACGATCCCGCGCGAAGTGCTGATCCAGCACATGCGCGTCGAGCCCGAGCAGCTCCAGTACCACGCCCAGGTCGCCAACGTCGGCGCCTTCATCTCCGGCGCCAACAACAACGGCTGCCACTCGCCCAACGGCATCACGGCGATGTTCATCGCCACCGGGCAGGACGTGGCCAACGTCGCCGAGTCGTCGGCCGGCATCGTCTACACCGAGATCACCCCGGCGCGCGACCTCTACATCTCGATCACCATCCCGTCGCTGATCGTCGCCACGCACGGCGGCGGCACCGGTCTGCCGACCCAGCGCGAGTGCCTCGAGATGCTCGGCTGCACCGGGCGCGGCTCCGTGCGCCGCTTCGCCGAGATCGTCGCCGGCGTGGCGCTGGCGGGCGAGATCAGCCTCGCCGCCGCGATCTCGTCGCTCGACTGGGTGTCGAGCCACGAGAAATACGGCCGCAACCGGTGAGCCCCGTCGCGCCCGCCGCCGATCGCGTCGCCGCCGACCGCGGGGCCGGCATGGTCGGCGACTTCCCGCTGCTCATCGAGACCAAGCCGCCGGGCCTGATCGGCCGCTACTTCGTCACCCAGAAGCACGTCCTCGGGCTGATCTTCGGCGGCATCCGCGCCTGGGCGCGGAGCCGCGAAGCGCCCCACCCGCGCTTCTACGGCACGGCGCGCGCCGTCTCGGCGCTCACCTCGCCCTTCCTGCGCCAGGACCTGCGTGACCTCCCCTTCCCGGTGCAGCTGCGCCGCCGCCTCGAGATCCTCGGGCCGACCTACATCAAGCTCGGCCAGGTACTCTCGCTGCGCGAAGACCTCCTGCCGACGGCGATCACCGACGAGCTGAAGAACCTGCTCGACCGGCTCCCCGCCGTGCCGCTCGAACGGGTCAAGGAGATCATCGAGGCAGACCTCGACCGGCCGGTGGTCTCGATGTACTCGTGGATCGACCCCGACCCGCTCGGTTCGGCGTCGATCGGCCAGGTGCACCGCGCCCGCACCCTCGCCGGCGACGACGTGGTGTTCAAGATCGTCAAGCCCGGCAACCGCGAGATCCTGCGCCGCGACACCATTCTGCTCAACCTGCTCGGCCGCTTCCTGCAGACTTTTCTCGAGCGCTTCCAGCCGCGCCGGGTGCTGCGCGAGTTCACCGATTACACGCTGCGCGAGCTCGACCTGCGGCGCGAGGCCGACAACGCCGAGACCTTCGCCGCCAACTTCCGCGACAACCCCGACATCGTCTTTCCGAAGATCTACCGCGAATTCTCGGGGCGGGACGTGCTGACGATGGAGTTCCTCGCCGGGATCAAGCCGAACTCGCCCGAGGCGCTCACGCTCTCCGAGGCCGAGCGCGACAAGCTGCTCGACCTCGGCGCGCAGTCGATCATCCGCATGCTCTACAAGGACGGCTTCTTCCACGCCGATCTGCATCCCGGCAACCTGATCATCCTGCCCGGCGCGCGCGTCGGCTTCATCGACCTCGGCATGGTCGGGCGCTTCACCGAAGAGCTGAAGCGGATGCTGATGTGGTACTACTTCTGCCTCGTCACCGGCGACAGCGAGAACGCGGCGCGCTACCTCTCGATGGTGGCCCATCCGGGCCGCAAGGGGGACATCGCCGGCTTCCGGCGCGAGGTCGAGGAGAGCAGCCGCCGCTGGGCCACCTCCTCCAACGCCCGCGAGTATCCGCTGGCGCGGCTGATCCTGATGTCGGTCGCCCAGGGGGCGCGCTTCAACATGTACTTCCCGGTCGAGACGGTGCTGATGGTCAAGGCGCTGGTCACCTTCGAGGGCGTCGGCCACCTGCTCAAGCCCGGCTTCGACGTGCGCATCGTCTCGCAGCGCCACGTCAACGAGATCTTCCTCGCCCAGTTCTCGCCGCTCAAGCTCGCCCAGGAGGGGCTGCGCGGCACGCCCGAGCTGGTCGAGGCGCTGGCCAAGGCGCCGATGCTGATCACCGAGGGGTTGCGCTTCCTCGAGTCGGCCACCCAGCGGCCGCAGGAGAACCCTCTCTCGGGCCTGCGCACCACCCTGCTCGCCGGTTCGTGCGTCATCGCGGCGGCGATTCTGGTCGCCTTCGGCGGCCCCTGGTACGCCTGGGCTCCCCTGTTCGCGGGCAGCATCATCTTCGCCCTCTGGCGCAAGAGCTGAACGCGACGCCGCGCCGGCCGCTCAGCCGCGCGCCGCGAGCGCCTCGAGCTCGGCGGTGAAGCCGTCGACGATCCGCCCGGGGTCGGGCACCAGGCCGGCGTCGGTGCCGACGCCCATGCGTACCACCCCGCAGTAGCTGAGGATCGACACGCCCAGCCCGAGCCGCCCCGCCTGCGGCACCCAGAAGAAGATGTCGCGCATTCGCCGTCCGGCGAACCAGACCGGCTGGCGCGGCCCGGGGACGTTGGTGAAGACCGCCGTCGCCTTCGAACCGAAAATGCGCACCAGCAGGCGCTGCAGCGCCAGCGGCGAGGCGCCGGCGAACGAGAGCAGGCCGTGCACCACCAGCGGCTCGGCCGAGCGGCGCAGCGCCAGGGCGTTGCGGCGGATCCGTTCGAAGCGCTCCAGCGGATCGGCCACCCCGACCGGCAGCTCGAGGAAGACGAGGCCGAAGCGGTTGCCGAGGGCCGCCATTTCGTCGAGCGGCCGCAGGTTGACCGGCATCGCGGCGCGGAAACAGCAGCCGTCGGGCAGCGCGCCGGCGTCGGCGAGGTAGCGCCGCAATCCGCCGGCCATGGCGCTGTTGAGCAGGTCGTTGAGCGTGCCGCCCAGCCGGCGGGCGAGGGCGCGCACCTCCTCGAGCGGGATCGGCGGCGTCCAGGCGACCCGCTTCTCCACCCCGAGCTCGCCCTTGAAGCGCGTCAGCGGATCGGCCGGACGCGCCAGCAGCCGGCCGAGCCCCGCCACCGAGCCGAGGCCGCGCCGCAGCGCTCCGGCGCGCGCGAACCCCTCGGCCGAGGCGGTCATCAGGCGCATCGTCTCCGGCATCAGCCGCTCGGCCTCGGCCACCACGGTTGCGTAGGGCGCGTGCGACCCGCCGGCGAGCAACTCGACGAAGGGATTGCGCGCCTCGCCGGCGGCGTCGAGGTCGGTCATCGACAGCAGCACCAGCATCAGCGCCACGCCGTCGCCGATGGCATGGTGGATGCGGCAGAAGACCACCGTGTCGCTGCCGTGGAAGCCCTGCAGCAGGAGGTACTCCCAGAGCGGATGGGCGCGATCGAAGGGACGCCCCAGGTGCCCCGACAGCACCCGCGCCAGCGCCGCGTCCGTGCCGCCGTCGGGCAGCTCCTCCTCGGTGACGTGGCGGCGGATGTCGAACTGCGTGTCGTCCGTCCACACCGTGCGCGAGCCGTCGCTAGCCACCCGCTGCGCGAAGCGCGGGATACGCCCCAGCCGCTCGGCGAGCAGCTGCCGCGCCTGGTCGATCGACACCGCGCCGTCGAGCACCAGCACGCCGTGCACGTGCATGAGGTTCGCCGGCTCGTCCATCCGCAGCCAGGCGCGATCGACCGCCGACATCGGCGTGCCCCGCTCGCCCGCCCGCAGCGGCAGCGGTGCCCCGATCGCCGCCGGCGGGGCCCCGGAGTGCTCCGCCTCCCTCATCGTGCAGCGACGATAGACGAAAGCCCCGCGGTTGCGAAGCCGCGCGTCGGACAGGCCGGAAGCCGGCGTGAGGCGCACCGACCTCGCGGCGCCAGACTCACTGTGGCGGCGCGGCGAGCGCCGCCAGCCGGCGCCGCGCTTCGGCGCCGAGCGGGGCCTGCGATTCGGCCGCCCGCGCGTAGCGCTGGCGCGCCA
>JAIOJQ010000268.1 GCA_019911865.1 Thermoanaerobaculia bacterium | reverse complement strand
ATCCCTGATCGCGCGCCCACGCCGCGCCCGCTTTCCCTTTCTCCGCCCGCGTCACCGGGAGCCCCGGGTGACCCGGCAGACGCGCCGGAGAAAGGAAGAAGCAAGATGAACGAGACGACGAAGAAGGCCCCCGAGGTGACGCTTTACGGCAACGTCGGGGCCGACCCCGAGACCCGCAACATCCCCGCCAAGACGGTCGCAAAGCCCGTCTACGATCCGGTGACCGACCAGGTCGTGACCCGCGAGTTCGAGAAGCCGTCGCGGACGCTCCGCACCTTCTCGCTGGCGGTCAACGCCAAAGGCGCCGCCGGCGAGCCCATCACCCGCTGGATTCGCTGCGAGGACTGGCGCAACCTGTCCGAGGCCGTCCGCAAGGGCGATCGCCTCCGCCTCCGCGGGTACTTCGTGACGCGGACCTACGAGAAGGACGGCGAGCCCAAGGACGTTCGGGCTTTCGTGGTCAAGGCCCTCCACGTCGAGCGCTCCAAGTCGAGCTCCGACTCCTCGGCCGAGTGATCGGCCCCGGCGGCGCCGCCCTCGGGCGGCGCCGCCTCTTCGCTTTTCTGCCTTCTGGCCCCCGCGACCACAGTACGCCGCGACGCCTTGCCGTCGCGGCGGCGCGCCGTTCCGCGTTCCAGCCCGCGCCCGCTCGTGCCGTCTCGTCGTTACGCGTTCTGAGCATCGCGCTGCCGCGCTTGCCGGACGCCTCAACCGCGGGCTTGCATGCATTCGCGAATGCTGCTATACTTCTTTTGTGCCACCCCGCGCGCGTGCAGCTGCGACGATCGACCGTCCCGCTGCTGTGTCGCCTTGCATTCGCGAGTGCACGCCGCCCAGCTTGCAAGGAGCCGCGATATGCAGAAAGTCCGGTTGACCGTTTCCGCGATCACCGGCCGACCGTTCGACGGGGAGGCACAAGCCACCGTCGAAATCGACCGGGCGCCCCAGCGCGCCCACGTCCGGGTCCGACCGTACCGGTCCCGCCGCGTGGTCGAGATCCCCCTCCAGGAGCTCGTCCAGATCGTGCTCGAGCGCGACGCCAAGGCCCGCGCTCGGGAGGCCGTCCGCGACCGCCAGGCGGCTCGGGCGGGGTGGGGGAGGGGCTGATGCTCGCCGACCTGCCCAAGGCCGCCAGAAGCCCGTACGTCGTCGCTGTAGCCGCCACCAAGGGCGGGACGGGAAAGACGTCGATCGCGACCGCCCTGGCGGTCGAATCGGCCCGGCGCGGCCTCGACGTTCTGCTCGTCGACGCCGACGCCCGCCAGCGCTCGGCGGCCCTCTGGGCTGCGGCCCGCGAGGCCTCGCCCCGCGTGCCCTGCAAGGTCTTCACGCCGCCCCCCCCGGAGTCATCGACCAACCCCCTCCTGGCCCTCCGCGACCTGATCGGGGAGCGGGACCTCGTCCTGCTCGACGCCGGCGGGGCCGACTCGCGCGCTCTGCGGGCGGTCCTCGCGGTCGCGGACCTCGTCCTCGTGCCGCTACGGGCCGGAGCTTTCGAGCTCTGGAGCTTGGACGACCTGGCGGGGATCCTCGACGCCCTCGCCGTCGTCCGCGACGCGCCTCCGCCCGTCGTGCTCGTTCTCAATCAGGCCCCCGCCGGCAAGCTTGCCGACGAAGCTCGAGCGCTCCTGGCCACCTACGTGGCGCGCCCCGGCTGGACCCTCGCCGAGCCCGTAGTCCGTGCGCGGGTCGCCTGGCCAAGAGCGGGGGGGTCGGGCCTCTCGCCGGCAGAGTTCGACGCCCCCGCCCGAGCCGACATCGACCGCCTTTACGACGTCTTGACCCGCCTCGGCCTGCCCGAGCCACAGGAGACCTTCGAATGAGCAAGCCGCCCGCCCTTCGCGCCCGTCCGACCGACCTCGAGAGCTTCATCGACCAAGGCTCCGAGGTGCCCATTCCGGTGCCGAGCGACTCGCGGACGCCGGCGGCCATTGCGGCCGCCGGTCCCAAGCTCAAGAAGGGGGGCCTCGAGCCGATCACCGCCCGACTCCCGCGAGCGCTCGTCGAGCGGATCCGGAACATGGTCCACGCCGAAAACATCGCGTTCGCGGAGCTGCTGCGGCAGCTGCTCGAAGCCGAGCTCACCCGGCGCGAGGCGGCCCGGGGCGGACCGTACCCGGCGCGACCCTCGGCCGGCGACGCGACCCCCTTCCTGGTCCGAGAGTAGGCGAGGAGTCGCTCAGTCTTTGCCGGCCTTCGCCTTCGCGCCCCGCTTCGCCGAACGGAGCGCGAAGGCCACCGCTTGGGTCAGCACTTCCTCGACGCTGACCTCGCTCTCTGTGGCCAACTTGCGGGCCAGCTCGGCGTCGGCGGCGCTCAGCTTGATCTTCACGGACTCGTACTTCGGGGCCTCGGCTCTCTTGACTTGGAAGCTCATGGTCGAGGACGTTAACACTCTCGCCTCGCGGTCTGAAAGCCTCTCCGGCCTCGCCGCCAGGGTCGCGCCGGGTTTCACCCGTCACGCCCCTGGCTCTGAGACTTAGCGAGGCCTCTGAGCTGCGCGAAATGGTGGGGCCTTCGGCCCGTCCGCATCTCATGGCCCTTCGGGCCTTGGAGGATTCACACGCTACGCCCTGGTGGGCTAGTTCATGCCTTCTCACAGCGGGTTATCTATTGCTGCGTTCCTGCTGCATGCTCGTTCGAGGCCACTGTTTAGCTTTCTCAGTGCGCTGCACCAGCGATGCCTTGACACTGGAACGCGGCTCCTACAGACTCCGCACCACTCATGCCTCCACATCCGCGCGAGCGCCGCTCGAACCGCTTCACCGTCAACGTCGATCCGCTGACGCATGCGCGCTTGACCGTGCTCGCGGCGGAGGCGGGGACCTCGCTCTCCGCCTTCGCCTTGGAGATCCTTCGGCGCGCCGCCACGGAACGCGGCGCGGCCGATCGCCTCGCGGAGCAGACCCACGCCACGACCTCGGCCACTCTCCAGCTTCTCGTGCGGCTCCTCGAGCGCTCCGGGGCGGACGCTTCCGAAATTCGGGACGCGCTCGAGCAGGGTCTCGCGCATGGTCTTTCCGAGGCCCGCGAGATCACCGACCCGGTCGCGTCCTTCCTGTCTCGCGAGCCGGTTTCGGAGCCGGAAGGATAGGGGCCGTCGTGCTCTCGATCGGCGGTTGGAAAACCTCGAAGGCCGTTTTTTCCTACTTCGAGGAGCACGTCGGTCGGGACTACTACACCGGCGATGAGGCGGCGGCTCTTCACGCCGAGTTCCTCGGTTCCGGCCGCGATCGGCTCGGAGTCGAGGAGGCCTTCGACCGTGAGACGTTCTTCCGCCTCATCGACGGTCAGCATCCCGGCACCGGCGAGGCACTGACCAACGCCGAGAAGGTGACGGCGGGGGAGCGGCGGGGCGGGCTGGATTTCACGTTTAGCCCGGCGAAGAGTGTATCGATCGCGGGTCTCGTGGACGGTGATTCGCGCGTCGTTTCCGCCCACCGTGAGGCGGTCCGCGAGGCCGTCTCCGAGCTCGAGAAGTTCCTCGGCTACCGGGTGAGCAACGAGCACGGGGAGCGCGAGTTCCGCTTCGGCGGTGAGTTCGTTGCTGCGGCCATCGAGCACGAGTTCTCCCGCGAGCTCGACCCGCAGCTGCACTCCCACGTGGTCTTTGCAAACCTCGTCCATGCGGAGGGCGCCTGGCGCACGATCGAGAGCCACGAGGCGTTCCAGCGCGACGCTCGCCAGTACGTCGAGCAGGTCTACGAATCCGCTCTCGCCGGGCGTCTGGCCGAGCTCGGTTACGCGGTGGAGAAGGACCCGAAAGGGCGCACCCATCTTGCGGAGGTTCCGCAGGACGTTCAGGCCGCGTTCTCGAAGCGATCGCAGCAGATCGAGGCGGAGATCGCGGCTCGCTTGGCGCGCGGAGAGGTGGTCGATCGACAGACCGCCGTGCTGGCCACGCGCCAAGCCAAGGAGGGGGTCCCGGATCGCGAAACCCATCGTGAAGGCGTCTGGGCTGCCGAGGCCCGGGCGGCCGGATACGAGCCCGGACAGACCTTGCGGTCGGTTCTTGCGACGCCACCGGGCTCTCGCGCCCCGGACGACCGCGAAGGCGCCGCCGCCGAGGCGCTCAAGTTCGCCCGGGAGCACCTTTCCGAGCGTCAGGCCGTCTTTTCCCGGGCGGAGCTCCTGACCGAAGCCCTGCGGGCCGCTCCGCCCGGCGTCGGCCTTGCCGACGTCCGCGCCGCGGCCGACAAGGCGGCCTCCCGG
>JAIOJQ010000267.1 GCA_019911865.1 Thermoanaerobaculia bacterium | reverse complement strand
CGCCGAGGCAGAGCGGCTCGAAGCGCTCGCGGCGGCCCGGGCCTGGCGGCCGGACCTCGCACCCGACGCCGTCCCCGAGCTCCCCGCCCTCGGAGACCCCGGTGCGACCGGCGAGATCCACCCCCTCCTCGCCACGCTCCGCGCCGAGCACGAAGCTGCCAGCGCGGAGCGGAAACTCGCGTCCCGCGTGCTCGATATGCCCTCGCTTTCGGCCGGCTGGCAGCGACAGGAGGCCGCCGGCGAAGTCGCCGACGGTGCCACGGTGGGCCTGAGCTGGAGCCTCCCCCTGTTCGACCGGCGGCTGGCCGAACGCGACCTCGCCAGCGCCCGACTCGAGGCGACGAGCGCCCGGCTGGAACTCGCCGAACGGGAGATCCGCGCCCGGCGGCAGGGAGCGCTCACCGCCTGGGAGGCGTTGCGCGTGGCGGCGATCGCCGCATCGGGCGCTGCCTCCGACAGCTCCGCCGTCACGTCCGCGGCAACAGCCGCTTTCCGGGCCGGCGAAACCAGCGTCACCGATCTCCTCGACGCGCTCCGTTCGGCGACCGAGGCCGAGCTCGCCGCTCTCGACCTGCATGCCGAAGCGCTCGCCGCGCATCGGCGCCTGGCGCAGGTCTCCGGAGCGAGTTTCGATTCACCTCCCTCGACGACACCTTGAAACCGACATGCAACGCCCGCTCCTTTCGACACCTTCTTCCCGGAGAACGCTCATGACTCCAACCTCGACTCCCCGCCTCTCCACGCTGGCGATTGCGCTCCTCCTCGCCGCCGCCACCGTCGGATGCTCCCGGCCGGCAGACACCTCCGGGGAAGCGGCGGCCCCGGCTCCCGCCGCGGAGCCGGAGACGGCGACCCGGCCTGCCGAGCAGCCCGAGTTCGAGCCCGCCTACCCCGCCGACGTCTCCTCCGAGGGGCTCACCGAGAAGGACACCGAGCAGCAGACAAAGCCGCACAGCCACGACGGCGGCGAAGAGCACACCCACGGCGAAGAAGAGAAGGAGGGCGACGATGGTCATCCGCACTGAGCGGACGCCCGGCGGGTTCAGCAGGATCCGGAGCTTCGCCTCCGTTGGCACGGGCGCTACGATCCTCGTCGTCGCTCTCGGCTGTGGACACCGCCACGCCGAGCCGGAGGCCGAGGCGGAGAGCTGGCAGGTCACCGCCTGGGGTGAGCGCTACGAGCTCTTCCCCGAAGTCGACCCGCTGATTGCCGGGTCGGCGGCCGCCGCGCACACGCACGTCACGGTTCTCGACGGATTCCGACCGCTGACCGAAGGCCGGGTCGAGATCGTGCTGCGCGACGGCACCGGCGAGCAGGTCTTCCATTCGACGGCAGCGGCGCGCCCCGGCATCTTCAACATCGACGTCGCGCCGGCCGTGGCCGGGGAGTACGAGCTCGCCTTTCGCGTCGCTTCGGAGGCCGGCGCCGAGGAAATTCGCGGCGGAATGGTTCGCGTCGGCGAGATGTCGGATCCCGGAGGAATCGTGCGCGCCCCGGCTCCGCGTGGCGCGAGCGAGGCGGGTGAGCCGGTGCCGTTCCTCAAGGAGCAGCAGTGGCGCACCGCCTTCGCGACCGACTGGGTGCGCCCTGGCAGCCTCCCCGAAGGCGCCCGCGGCCTGGCCCGCGCGCGCCCTCCCGCGGGCGCCGACGTGATACTCACGGCCAACCTCGACGGCGTCGTCCAGGCGAGGCCCTGGCCCTACCCGGGTCAGGAAGTCGCGGCGGGCGCGGTGCTCTTCCACCTCGTACCTCGTGCCGCGAGCGATCGGAGCCTGGCCAGCCTGGGCGCCGCGGTCTCCGCGTTCGAGGCCGAGGCGGAAGCGGCTCGCGCCCGCGTCGCGCGGCTCGAGGACCTCCTCACCCGGGAAGCCACCAGTCGCCGGGAGGTCGAGGACGCACGGGCGCTCGCGACCTCTCTCGACGCGCGCCTCGAGGCCGCTCGCCGCGATCTCGAGGCCGGGAGCGCGGTCCGCGAAGGACGCGGATCGAAGGAGGCGTTCACCATTCGGGCGCCGTTCGATGGCCGCATCGCCGCCGTCACCGCGTCGCCGGGCGCTGCCGTCTCGGCCGGCGAGGCGCTCGGCCGGGTGATCGGCTCCGGACCGGTCTGGATCGAGCTCGATCTCGCTCCCGCCGCCGCCCGCAGGCTCGCCGCGCAGGGCCCGTCAGGCCTCGTCGTCGAACCACGCGACGAGCCACCGATCCGGCTGGCGAGCGATTCCGTGCGCCTGGTTTCGATCTCACCGGAGGTCGACCCGGCGAAGGGGACTCTCACCGCGCTCCTCGAGGTCGACGCCCCGAGCCTCGTGCTCGGCACGACCTTGCAGGCCGAGGTACTGCTCGCCCGCGAGCGCGAGGGAATCGTGGTCCCCGCCACCGCCGTCGTCGACGACGGCGGCGTTTCGGTGGTCTACCTGCAGCTCTCCGGAGAGCGCTTCGCCCGCCAGGAGGTCGAAGTCGTCGCGCGCCAGGGCGATCGCATCCTCGTCGACGGGCTCGTCCCGGGACAGCGCCTCGTCACGCGGGGAGGCGAGGCGATCCGGCGGGCCGGCTTGATGTCGAGCGGGGCCGCCGAAGGTCACGTTCACTGAGGATGGCCACGCGATGACATTCCTCGATCGCCTGATCCGCTTCTCGCTCACTCACCGGCTGCTCGTCCTCGCCGCCGCCGGCCTCCTGCTCGTCTTCGGTGCCCTGTGGACGGCGGCCATGCCGGTCGACATCTTTCCCGACCTCTCCGCGCCGACGGTCACGGTCGTCACCGAGGCCGGCGGCATGGCGCCCGAGGAGGTCGAGGCGCTCGTCACCTTCCCGATCGAGTCGGCGGTCAACGGTGCGACCGGAATCCGCCGCCTGCGCTCCGTCTCGGCCGACGGCATTTCGGTCATCTGGGTCGAGTTCGTCTGGGGTACCGACATCTACCAGGCGCGCCAGGTGGTCACGGAGCGGCTGCAGCGGGTCGTTCTGCCGGAGCAGGCCGAGCGGCCCGAGCTCGGTCCGATCAGCTCGATCATGGGCGAGATCACCTTCATCGCCCTGACCGCCGAGAACGTCGCGCCGATGGAGCTGCGCCGTCTCGCCGAGACAGTGGTACGCCGCAACCTCCTCGCCATCCCCGGTGTCTCGCAGGTGGTTCCGATCGGTGGTGACATCCGCCAGCTTCAGGTCACGGCGCATCCGGAAGCGCTCGCGCAGCACGGCATCGGGCTCGACGAGCTCGTCGCCGCCACGGCGCGCGCGAGTCGCAGCCCCGCCGCCGGATTCCACGTCGAAGGAGGGCAGGAGTACCTGGTTCGCGGCCTCGGTCGCGCCCGGCATCCGGACGAGGTCGCGACGACGGTCGTGCGGGCGACCGGCGGTCCGCCGATCCGGATCGGCGACCTCGCCACCGTAGCCTGGGGCTCGGAGCCCGCGCGCGGCACGGCGTCCTACAAGACGAAGCCGGCGGTGATCCTCTCGGTGCAGAAGCAGCCGGGCGCCAACACGCTCGACTTGACCCGCAGCATCGATCGGGCCCTCGAGCGCATCGCGACCGCGCTCCCCGACGGAGTGACGATCGAGAAGGAGAACTTCCGCCAGGCCGACTTCATCTCGGTGGCGCTCGCCAACGTCACGACGGCCCTGCGCGACGGCGCCGTCCTGGTCGTCGTCATCCTCTTCCTCTTCCTGGGCTCCTGGCGGACGACCCTGATCTCGGCGCTCGCCATTCCGCTCGCCCTTCTCGCCGGCATCCTGGTCGTTTCGCTCTTCGGCGGCACGATCAACACGATGACTCTGGGTGGCCTCACCATCGCCATCGGCGCCCTGGTCGACGACGCGATCATCGACGTCGAGAACGTCTTCCGGCGATTGCGCCTCGAACGTGGAAAGGAAGAGCGGCAGCGACGGCCGTCACTCGAGGTGGTCTTCCGGGCCTCCTCCGAGGTGCGCAAGGCGATCTTCTTCGCCACCGTCATCATCGTGCTGGTCTTCCTGCCGCTCTTCTTCCTGCCGGGCATCGAGGGACGCCTGCTGCGGCCGCTCGGCCTCTCCTACGTCGCCGCCCTGGCCGCCTCGCTCGTCGTCTCGCTGACCGTCACCCCGGTCCTCTGCTACCTCCTGCTTCCCGGATCGAAGGCGCTCGAGGCGCGCGAGCCCTGGCTGCTGCGTACCCTGCATCGCGCTTACAGCCCGTCGCTCGACGTGGCGCTCCGGCGTCGCTCACTGGTGCTCGTCGCGACCGGTGCCATGGTCGTCGCCGCCGTCGCCATCCTGCCGCTCCTCGGGCGCAGCTTCCTGCCGCCTTTCAACGAAGGGTCGCTGACCGTCGCGGTAGTGAGCGCTCCCGGGATTCCGCTCGCCGAGAGCGACGCCCTCGGCCGTCAGGTCGAACAGGCGCTGCTCGACTTTCCCGAGGTCGTGTCGACCAGCCGGCGCACCGGTCGCGCCGAGAAGGACGAGCACGTCCAGGGGGTCAACGCCTCGGAGATGGAGGTCGTGCTCGGGCCGCTCGAACACGGCCGCGACAAGGAGCAGCTGCTCGCCGAGCTGCGCCGGGCGGTGGCGACGATTCCCGGCGTGACCGTCTCTTTCGGCCAGCCGATCAGCCACCGCATCGACCACATGATCTCGGGCAGCAAGACGAATCTGGCGATCAAGGTCTTCGGGCCGGACCTCGCGGTTCTGCGCGGGCTCGCCGGCGCCGTCGAGCGCACCCTCCAGGGAGTGCCGGGGATCGTCGACCTGTCGAACCAGGAGCAGTCGGCCATCGCCCAGCTGGTGATCGACTTCGATCGCGAAGCGATGGCGCGGCACGGCCTGGCGCCAGCCGACCTCGCCGATGCCGTCGAGGCGCTGTTTCAGGGCATCGAGGTCGGCGAAGTCATCGACGAGGGTCTGACTTCGCGCATCGTCGTGCGACTCCCCGAGGGGCTCAGGAGCTCGCGCGAGCGGCTCGCGCGCCTGCCCGTCACCACACCCGCGGGGACGGTCCTCGCGCTGGCGGACGTCGCCGCCGTCCGTTTCGACCTCGGACCGTCGATGGTGCGGCGGGAGGACGTCCAGCGGGTCGCCATGCTCACCGCCAACGTGGCCGGCGCCGATCTCACGGGCACCGTCGAGCGAGCCCGCGCGGCGGTCGACGCCGGTGTCGACCTGCCGACCGGGTATCTCGTGACCTTCGGCGGCCAGTTCGAGGAGGCGAGCCGCAGCGCGCGCAATCTAGCGCTCGTCGCGATCCTCATCCTCTTCGCCATGTACGGCCTGCTCTACGTCGCGTTCGGTACCCACCGCGATACGCTGGTCGTGCTCGTCAATCTGCCGCTGGCGCTCATCGGTGGGGTCTTCGCCCTGGCGATCGGCAACGGCGTGCTTTCGGTCGCCACCCTGGTCGGCTTCGTGACCCTGTTCGGCATCGCCACCCGCAATGGCGTGCTGCTGGTCACCCACTACCAGCACCTGATGCGCGAGGAGGGCCTCGCGCTGGCCGAGGCGGTGCGGCGCGGCTCCGAAGAGCGGCTGGCGCCGATCCTGATGACCGCGCTCACCGCGGGCCTCGCGCTCATTCCGCTGGTGCTGCACGGCAACGAGGCCGGAAACGAGATCCAGAGCCCGATGGCCCGGGTCATCCTCGGCGGTTTGCTGACCTCGACCTTTCTGAATCTGGTGGTCGTCCCGGCCCTCTACGAGCACTGGGGCGGGCGCCCGCGAATGCCTCCCCGGAAACTCGGCGACGAGACTCCTGCCGCGGCCGACTGAGCCTCCCCGGCCGGCGGTCCGGGCGGCCCTCCCGCCGACTGCCGACGCAACCAGAACAGCGCCGGCACGATCAGCCAGAGCAGGCCCTTGACCAGAAAGGCGAGCACGCCCACTACGCCGAACCGGGTCCAGCGGGAGCGCCAAGCGGGGACGCGCCGAGTCCGTCTCTCCCCCATTACGCGCACGAACTCCCACCCCCCGGGTTCACGCGGATCGTGCCCGGGCGTAAGGTAGGCAAATGGCTCCCCCCGCTCCGATCCTCGTCACCGGCGCCACCGGCTACGTCGGCGGCCGCCTGGTTCCCCGGCTGCTCGACGGAGGGCGCGCCGTGCGCTGCATGGCGCGCGACCCGCGCCGGCTCGACGGGCGCCCCTGGCGCGACCGGGTCGAGGTGGTGGCGGGCGACGTGCTGGCGCCCGCGACGCTCGCCGCCGCGCTCGCCGGCGTCGAGGTCGCCTGCTACCTCATCCACAGCCTCGGCACCGGCGAAGAGTTCGCGCGCCGCGACCGCGAGGCGGCGCGCGCCTTCGGAGCGGCGGCGCGCGCGGCGGGGGTCGGGAGGATCGTCTACCTGGGCGGCCTCGGCGATCCCGCCACCGACCTCTCGCACCACCTGCGCTCGCGTCAGGAGACGGGTGAGGCGCTCGGCGAGGCGGGGGTGCCGGTGACCGAGCTGCGGGCCGGCGTGGTGGTCGGCTCGGGGAGCCTCTCCTTCGAGATGATCCGCTATCTCGCCGAGCGCGTTCCGGTGATGGTCTGCCCGCGCTGGGTCTTCACGAAAACCCAGCCGATAGCGATCGCCAACGTTCTCGACTATCTCGTCGCCGCCCTCGACCACCCCGGGTGCGCCGGCCGGGTCATCGAGATCGGCGGCGCCGACGTCGTCACCTACGGCGAGATGATGACAGGCTATGCCCGCGTGCGCGGACTCCGGCGCTGGCTGCTGCCGGTGCCCGTGCTCACGCCGCGCCTCTCCTCCTACTGGGTCCATCTCGTCACGCCGATTCCCGCCGCCATCGCCCGGCCGCTCATCGACGGCCTGAAGAACGAAGTCGTGGTGCGCGATCGCGCGGCGCGCGAGCTCTTTCCGGAGATCGAGCCGGTCGGCTATCCGGAGGCGGTCGCGCGGGCGCTCGCGCAGCTCGAGGCCGGCCGGGTCGAAACCAGCTGGCACGACGCGCTCGCCTCGAGCCAGGGGGATCTCGCGCCGGTCGAGCTCGAGGAGCGCGAGGGGATGATCCGCGAACGGCGCCAGCGCATCGTCGCCGCGCCGCCGGAGCGACTCTTCGCGGCCTTCACCCGCCTCGGCGGAGAGCGCGGCTGGCTCTTCCTGAACGGGGCCTGGCGCCTGCGCGGTGCGCTCGATCGGCTGGTCGGCGGAGTGGGCATGCGCCGCGGACGACGCCACCCGACCGAGCTGCGCGCCGGCGACGCGCTCGACTTCTGGCGCGTCGAACGGGTCGAGCCGGGGCGACTGCTGCGCCTGCGCGCCGAGATGAAGGTCCCCGGCCGCGCCTGGCTGCAGTTCGAGGCCCACCCTCACCCGCAGGGAACGCTGCTCGGCCAGACCGCCTTCTTCGCGCCCAAGGGGCTCGGCGGCTTCCTCTACTGGTACGCGCTCTACCCGCTGCACGCCCTCATCTTCAGCGGCCTCGCGCGCCGCCTCGCCGGGATCGCCACGACCCCCGGCGCATCGGTGGAGAGCGGCACGCGGACCTAGAGCGCCTCCTGCCTCGAGCGCACGCCCTGCCGCCTTCCTCCGCTGGAATCCGGGGAACTGCCCGGGTCCATCAGCGGGCGCGCGGCGCCATCGCCGTCAGAACCAGCCAGAGATAGGAAGCGGCGAAGAGCAGGCGGTTGGCCCAGCCGTTGAAGGCGCGGTCACCGTCCGGCAGCCCGGCAAGGGGTGCGCTCTGAGCGGAAACCTCCATTCCGGCGCGGCGCAGCGCGGCGAAGAAGAGCGCCATGGTCAGCGCCATCAGGACGACCGCGATCCAGTTCAGGTGCGCCGGCCAGAGCGGCGCCTCGACGCCGGCGCGGCGCAGCGCCAGCGTGACGAGGAGCGCCGCGATCGTCAGGCTCGGAACGCCGATCCCGAACGCCGCGCCGTGCAGCCGGTGGTTGACGTCGAGGAGGCCACCCATCATCTCGCCGATTCCGGCGAGGACGAGCAGCGCCAGCCCGAACCGCCCGAGCCAGCTGGACGAGATCGGCCAGACCGCGATCGCGAGCGCCCAGGAGGAGATCGCCCAGGTGGCGAAGACGCCGGTCAGCAGCGCTGCGTGCCGGCCGTTGGCGTATTCGCTCACCATGCGCCACGAAGGAGCGAACTCGGGACTCACGACATGAAGCGCGAGGAGCAGGGCGGCGGAGGTGAGCGCCGCCGCGATCGCGACGGTCGCGGCCGGTTTCGCACCGGCGAACGAAAGGATTGCGGCGAGGCTGTTCATGGCTCGGACTCTTCGCCCCAGGTCGGGACCTGCGTATCGCCGTCGAGGAACGGCAGCACGGTCGGCACCAGGTCGGGCGCGAAGAAGACGTCGTAGTGGGTCCGGTTGGGCAGGATTGCCAGCCGGTTCTTCGCGAGGTTTTCGCGCATCCAGCCGGCATCGCGCAGGCCGCCGCCGAGCATCTGGTAGAAGCGGACGACGTGTTCGAGGCGGTACATGTCGGCGTCGCCGTAGACCAGCATCACCGCGACGTCGAGCGTCGCCAGCTTCTCGACGTCGGCCGACCAGTCGTAGGGCTCGCGCATCAGCTCGCCCATCCGGTCGAGCAGCCGCGGGAAGTCCTCCGGCTTCGGCGCCACCGCGACGTAGCCCTTGTACATCGGCGTCTCCTTCATCTGCTCGGCCATGGCGGCGCCGACCTGGGCCTGCATCGCCAGCAGCTCCGGGAAGAAGCCGTCCCGCGCGAAACCGGCCGAGACCAGCGCCGCGCGCCGGACGCGCTCCGGATGCTGCAGCGCGAGGCGGAAAGCGACGCCACCGCCGAAGGAGTACCCGAGCACGTCGACGCGCTCGACCCCGAGCGCCGCGAGCAGAGCGGCCATGTCGTCGGCGATTTCGGGCATGCGGATCGGCCGCTCGCCGAGCTCGGTGCGCCCGTGCCCCTGGAGGTCGACGGCGATGACCCGGCGGCTCGCCGCGAGCGCCGGCAGCAGCGGACCGAACATGCTGATCGATCCGAGGCCGCCGTGGAGGAGCAGCAGCGGCTCGCCCTCGCCGTGGATCTCGTAGTAGTAGCGCAGGCCGTGAACCGGGACGTAGCCGGTCTTCACCGGCGCGGCGGTCCGGACACCGTTTTCGCCCGCGGCAGCGCCGGCCGGATCGGCAGGCATCACGACGGTCAGCGCGGCGGCGAGAAAGACGATCGATCTCGACTTCGACATCGGAATCTCCTCTTCGATCAGGGGTCGACGCGGAACCCGTTCCGCTCCGACACCGCAACGACGATCGACGGACCCGCAAATCGACGCGACTTCGCTACCTGCCGCCCCGACTCGTGCCGAGCCGCAGCGCCGTGCCCCACGGGTCGCGCGTGCGCACGGCTCCCGCGACGGGCTCGGCAGCGAAACCGGCCTGCGCCAGGCTCTCGGCCGCCGACCCCAGCGCCGCCGCGTCGGGCAGCTCGAGGCTCCACTCGAGCAGTTGCGCCTCGTCAGCCGCCGACGGCCGGGCGGCGGTACCGGCCCAGATGTTGGTGCCGAGATGGTGGTGGTAGCCCCCCGCCGAGAGAAAGAGGGCTCCGGGATAGCTCCAGACCATACGGTCGAGCCCGAGCGCCTGCGAGTAGAAGCGCGAGGCGAGTTCCAGGTCGCCGACGTGAAGGTGCACGTGCCCCATCGTCGAGCCGTCCGGCAAGCCGGTCCAGGAGGCATCGCCGGCCGCGGCGAGGATCCCCGGCAGGTCCACCGGGTCGGTCGTCATCCGCAGCTCGCGGCCGCGCCGCCGCCAGGTCGCGCGCGGGCGGTCGGCGTCGACCTCGATGCCGAGCCCGTCCGGGTCGGAGAGGTAGAACGCCTCGCTCACCAGGTGGTCGCCGGCGCCGGCGCCGTCCCGCCGCCGCGAACCGCGGGAGGGTAACGGCGCTCGGCGTCAGGGCTCGGCTTCGCGCAAGCCGGCGAGGTCCGTGTCGCCCGCGGCCTGGGCGGCGAGCTTCGGGTTGAGCGCCAGGGCGCGGTCGAGGGCGGCGCGGGCGCTGGCGGCGTCGCCGTTGGCGAGGCGGATCACCGCGGTGTCGTAGAGCTCTTCGGGCAGCACGGAAGCGCCGAGCGCTTCGGCCTTCGCGAGAGTGGCCTCCTGCCACTTCAGGTCGGTGCCGCGCTCCCCCTGCATGAAGGCCGCCCAGCCGCGGTTCCACAGATCGTTGACCAGCGCCAGGTCGACCAGCCGGCCGAGCTCGACGATCGGCTCCGCGTGGTCGTCGACGCGCACGTCGATAGCGCGGTCGTCGAACCCTCCGTAGCCGGGGCCACTGCGTCCCCCCGCCCAGGCATTGCATTCGGGACCGCTGAAGGTCGCGGCGTCGCCGGTGGCCGAGACCGCGCCCAACTGCCGGCGGCTCCGACTCTCGTCGTTGCGCGTGACCACGCCGATCGCCTCCCGCGGGGTGACACCGTGCGCCAGCAGATCGAGGACCGCGGGCCCGTAGGAGGTGTTGGCCGAAGCCTGCGTCGCGACGGCGCCGACTCCCGCCCTCGCGAACGGAACCACCGCGCCGACCGCGAAGAACCGACTGGCGACCGCGACACCGACTTCGCCGGTCGCCGGATCGGCGGCGACGATCGAGAAGGTGGCAGGCTCCGGCGGCCCGGCGAGCGCGACCGTCGCCGTCAGCGCCATCGACGCCGCCAGGCAGGAGACCAGCGTCCGGGGCTTCGCGCGATCGGTCATCGTTTCATCTCCCTCCCGGACGTCAGCGTCGCGCCGAGGCGACGAGCGACCAGGTCAGCAGCGCCGCGGGCAGGTGCCCGACACCGCGCATCATGAAGGTCGGGAGGTCGAAGAAGACTCCACCGACCAGACCACAGCCGGGCGCGGCGACTCCGAGGGCGGCGCAGCCGGCGTTCATCGGCTTTCGGGTCCTCCCCCGGACGCACGCCGGTCCCATCTCGAGAACCGGGACCTCGTCCGACTCTAGCCGACGGCGGCTCGCCCGACGAGTCGTCGGGCCCGCGGTTCGGCCGAGGTCAGGGCGGCCGGCGCACGAGGCACGCCGGCGGACCGACTCCGTCCCTGCCGGTCGACGACAGCAACGGTGCCGTGCTCCACTGGCCGGGTGTCCACTGCTCCTCTCGAGCGGCGCCGGCGATGTGCTACTGTCGGCTTCACAACTTGCCAAGAGGTGGCGCCATGCCCGCTCGCTCCGGCCGCCGGTTCCGTCTCGTGCTCGCGCTGGCCTGCAGCCCCGGCCTCACCGTCGCCGCGGCGCACGGTCGCCCGCCTCGCGGGCGGCGATTTCGTGATCGCCTGGAGCAGCCTCGGGTCCGCCGGCACGGATCAGTCGGGCTCGAGCGTCCAGGCGCGTCGCCTCGCTGCCGACGGCGGCCTCGCCGGCGGCGAGCTCCAGGTCAACGCCTACACCACCGCCGATCAGAGCGAGCCCGACGTCGCCGGCCTGCCCGGAGGCGGCTTCGTCGTGGCCTGGTCGATCGTCTCCAACGCGATCCTCGACTCGATCCGGGCCCATCGCTTCGGCGCGGGCGGCGGACCGGTGGGGGGCGAGATCGTCGTCGACTCGCTGTCGCCCGGAAATCAGTCGACCCCGGCGATCGGCGCCGACGCCGCGGGCGGGTTCGTCGTCGTCTGGCAGAGCGAGGTTTCGGACGGCGACGATCACGACGCATGGAGCATCCAGGCTCGCCGCTTCGCCGCCGCCGGGACACCGCTGGGAGCGCAGTTCCAGGTCAACCAGTACACGACCGGCTATCAGGTCGATCCGGCCGTCGCCGTGCGACCCGACGGCGGCTTCGTCGTGGCCTGGCAGAGCGACGGCTCTTCCGACGACGACAGCAGCGGGACCAGCGTCCAGCTGCGCCTCTTCGACGCGAACGGCGACGCCGAGACCGACGAGATCCAGGCCAACACTTTCACGACCGGCGGCCAGGGCCATCCGGCGCTCGACCTCGGACCCGAGGACGAGTTCGTCGTCGCCTGGACGAGCTACGGATCCGGCGGCGGCGACAGCGATCTGTCGAGCATCCAGACCCGGCGCTTCGGGGCCGACGGCGCCGCCCTCGGCGAGCAGGCCCAGGTCAACGAGTTCACCACCAGCTCCCAGAACGAGCCCGCCGTACAGGTCGCGCCGGGCGGCGAGTTCGTGGTGGCCTGGACCAGCTACGGCTCGGGCGGGTCCGACCAGAGCCGCAAGAGCCTCCAGGCGCGCGCCTTCGACCGCGAGGGCGCCCCCGACGGTGGGCAGTTCCAGGTCAACGCCTACACCACGGAGCACCAGCTGCGCTCGACTCTCGCTCACGACGCCGCCGGCAACTTCGTCGTAGCCTGGATGAGCTTCGGATCGTACGGGACCGATACCAGCGGCCTGAGCGTCCAGGCGCGCCGCTTCGACGCTCTCTTCCGCGACGGCTTCGAGTCCGGCGGCACCGGGCGCTGGTCGACCTCGGCGTCCTGACACGACGGACTCTCGCGGGACGCGAGCTCGGCTGCGGACCGGGTGGCGTGTCACCAGGAACCACGGAGCCGGACTTCGCGCTCCTCCGCGGTCGATCTCGTCGAGCGGGAACCGGTGGGTGACCAGCTCGGCGACGCGGATCCTGCCCTGACGGGCGAGCTCGACGACCCGGATCCGGCTTCGACTCCGGACTCACCGGTCGGTGCGGGGCGATTCCCGGATCTCCTCGACCCCGACGAGTTCGCTGCCGGCCGCGAGCACGCGGTTGCGTCCGCTCTGCTTCGCGCGATAGAGAGCAGAATCGGCGCGGCGCAGGAGCGCGTGCGCACTTTCGTCACGGGCGAGCTCGGCGAGCCCGACGGAGAGGGTCGTCGATACCTCTTCCCGACCGTCCGCCGCCGGCTGCTCGCCGAAGCTCCTGCGCCATCCCTCGGCACGCTCGCGGCCGACTTCGAGGTCGGCACCCAGCAGCACCACGGCGAACTCGTCGCCGCCGAACCGGCAGGCGAGATCACCGATACGCTTCCGGGCGAGCAGCAACCGGCCGAGACTGGCGAGCAGGCGGTCGCCGGCGGCGTGTCCGAAGCCGTCGTTGACCTGTTTGAACCCGTCGACGTCGATCATCGCCAGGGTGAGGGGCAAGCCCTCGCGCTGTGCCCGGACCACCTCCCGCTCCAGCGTTTCGTCGAAGTAGCGACGGTTGAACAGATGGGTGAGAGGATCGCGCACCACTTGCTCCTGCAACAGGCTCTGCAACTGCTCGACCTGTGCGACGTGGCTCGACAGCGCCTGGTGAGCGTCGCGCAGCCGCCGCTCGGCGGCATTGCGCTCGGTGGCGTCCTGCTTGACGGCGACGAAGTGGCGGATCGCGCCCGCGGCATCGCGCACCGGGGCGATCGTCTGCTCCTCCTCGTACACCGTACCGTCCTTGCGCCGGTTGACGATCGTTCCGTGCCAGGTGCGTCCGGCGCGGATCGTCGCCCAGAGGTCGCGGTAGAACTGCTCGTCGTGTACGCCGGAGCGCAGCAGATTCGGGCGCTGGCCGACGAGTTCGTCACGCTCGTAGCCCGTCAGCCGCGTGACTGCACGGTTTACCCAGAGAATTTCGCCGTCGAGCGCGGTAATGGCGATGCCGTTGGCCGCCTCGTCGAGGGCGATCGACCGCAAACGGAGGTCCTCCAGAATGGCACGCCGTTCGCTCGCGTCCCGCAGCACGAGGACCGTGAACGGATCGTTGCCGACAGCGACGGAAGCCGAGGTGACGTCGACCGGAATCTCTCTCCCGTCGCGGCAGCGCGCGACGAGTTCGCGTACCGGTTCGCTCGCAGGCTGGTGTTGCTCGTTCCGCGCGCCTTCCGCCGCTGTCCACCCCGGCAGCAGCAGCGCGGCCGGCTGGCCGACGAGCGCGTTCGCCGGCCAGCCGAGCAGGCGCTCACACTGCGCGTTCGCCGCGGCGACCCGGCCGTCACCGCTGATCAGCGCCACGGCGTCCGGCAACGCCTCCAGCCAGTCGACGCCGCCGATCAGCTCGCGGCGCACCGATTCCGACCTCGGAGATTCGGTCACGTCAGTCTCATTTCGAGTCCCGGCATCACCGGACGGAGTCTATTGTCTCCACGCGATTTCGCCGAGTCGGGAGGCAGCCCCTGCGGCGCGGCTGTGGCCAGGCGGCCGGCAGCAATCGGGTCGGCGTCGGCTGTCCGCCGAGATGCGGAAACCTCCGCGATAGGATACCCGGCCAGCCAGGAGTTCGAGACCGGCCGGGCGCGCACCCCGGCTGCTGGGCGGCGTGCCCGGCAGCCGGAAGCGGCTGCGCTTCAGCGAGCCGGTCTCGCCTCGACCCGAGGGAGAGGAGAAACGGAGATGACGTTCAGCTCGCATCGAGTGGGGCCGATTCCGCTGTCCGTGCTCGCGTTCGGCTTGTGTGCGAGCGTGCTCACCGGCCAGACCGCCACGGTCGCGACCGAAGATGCCGCAGTGGTCGTCCAGGGCGACTACGTCCGCATCGGCACGAGCGAAGGGACGACCGAAGTCCGAGGCGACTGGCGCGAGAGCACCCGGGGGCACGTCGGCGATTCCGAGACGCTGCTCGTCGAGCTCGGCGCCGTGCGGGGTCCCGACCATTTGCGGCTGATCCTGGGTGCCGACGTGCTGTTCGATTTCGGCAGCGCTGCCGTGACCGATGCGGCGGCGACGACGCTGGCCCGAGTCGCCCAGGTCGTGCGCGATCACGCCCGGGGCGAGGTGCTCGTCGTCGGCCACACCGACTCGATCGGCGACGACCAGGCCAACCAGAAACTCTCCGAGGCACGCGCCGCGGCAGTCTTGAGCTGGCTCCACCGCAGCCAGGGGATCCCGGCCGGGATCCTGGTCGGACGCGGTATGGGCGAGCGCCAGCCGGTCGCGCACGAGACGACGCCCGACGGACGCGACGAGCCTGCCGGGCGGGCGCGCAACCGGCGGGTCGAGATCTTCGTCGGTACGGTGCCGGAGGCCGACGTGCGGGTGGCGGCCGGTCTGGTCACCGTCGCCTCGCCAGCGGGCGAAGTGCGCATCGACGAGGATCAGGTCGATGTCGGCGGTCTGGTCGCCGTTGCCGAGAGCGGCGTCCGTATCAGCGGTGCGGCCGCCGCGGGCGCCGCGGCCCGGGGTGGAGGCGAGACGACCTGCGCCGCGGGGAAGATCTGCAGCGCCGACTGCCCGCAGGGCAGCTGCCGGATGACCTGCCCGGCGGGCGCCAATTGCAATTACGACTGCCGTGGCGGCGGCTGCGAGATGAATTGCGCCGCCGGTGCCCGGTGCGACTTCTCCTGCGCCGGGGGCAACTGCCGGTTCTCGAGCGCCCTCGGCTCGAACTGCGCGACCAGCTGCGCCGGCGGAGGCTGCTCCGGAGGCTGACCCCCGCCGGGCGGGCCGAAATCACGAGTTTTCGGGAAGGGCGGCACGAATCACCGTCGTGCCGCCTCTTCGCTCGGGACGAAAGCCCGGACAGGGAAGAAGCAGGAGGCGACGGCCCGGAACCCACCGAGTCGGGCGCCTACGGCTCCCCGGGTGGCGCCACCGAATCGAACTCCTCCACGGACATCGGCCTGCCGAAGAGAAAGCCCTGTCCTTCATCGCAGCCGAACTCGCGCAGCCAGCGCGCCTGCTCCGGCGTTTCGATTCCCTCGGCAACGACCCGGTGGCCGAGATTGTGGCCCATCTCCACGATGGATCGGACGATCGCCACCGAGCTTCTGCCCCCGTCCGCCAGGTCCGAAACCAGAGAGCGGTCGATCTTGAGCGTGTCGACCGGCAGTCGGTGCAGGTACTGGAGGGAGGAGTAGCCGCGACCGAAGTCGTCGATCGCGATCCGCACTCCGGCCGCGACCTGCTTGATCCGGGCGAATCGGTCGACGGCTCCCGGGAGGTCCTCGAGCAGCAGACTCTCGGTGAGCTCGAGCTCGAGCCGATCCGCACCACCGGGAGTGCCGGCCAGCAGCGCGAGGAGCTCCTCGAACGGGTCGCGGTCCCGGAGCTCGCGCGCCGACAGGTTGACCGAGATCAGCCGACCTCCACCAGCACTACCGTACGCCCGTTCGATCGCGCGCGCGAGGACCCAGCGGTCGATGCCGCAGATCAGGCTGGATCGCTCCGCGAAGGGCAGGAAGTCCGCCGGCAGCAGGAGACCGCGGCGCGGATGCTGCCACCTCACCAGAGCCTCTGCGCCGATCCGAACGCCGCTGGTGAGGTCGATCCGAGGCTGGAGGAAGAAGCGCAGCTCGCCGTCGGTCAACGCCTTGCCGAGCTGGAAGCGCAAGCCGGGATCGTTGCCGACGTCGAGGTCCATGGCCCGCGAGTACACGGCCCACCGGTTCTTTCCCGACGCCTTCGCCGCGTACATCGCCACGTCGGCAGCGCGCAGCAGCTCGCCAGCCGCGAGGCCCGGTCCCGCCTCCCCGTGCACGAGTCCGAGGCTGGTATGCACCACGATCGGCTCCCAGCCGACGTCGATCGGCCGTCCGAGAACCTCGAGGATTCGCGCCGCGACGGACTCGAGCGGAGCCTCGTCGGCATCCTCCAGGACGACGACGAACTCGTCGCCACCGAGCCGGGCGAGCGTGTCCGAGTCGCGCACGACCGTCGCCAGGCGCAGCGCGACCTCGCGCAGCAGGCGGTCCCCGGCGTCGTGACCGAAGCGGTCGTTGACGAGCTTGAAGTCGTCGACATCGAGCAGGATCACGCCCACCCTGCGGCGATGGCGGCGGGCGCGGACGATCGCGCGTTCGAGCCGGTCGCCGAGCAGCTTGCGGTTCGGCAGACCGGTCAACGGATCGTGGAACGCCATCTCGGAAAGCCGCGTCGCGAGCTCTCTCGACTCGAGACTGCCGACCACGATCTGCGCGAGGAGTCGCAGTCCGACGACGTACTCCTCGGTCCAGTCAACCTGGCGGCGCACAGCATCGAAACCGACGAAGCCCACCAGCCGGCCGTCCCAGCGCATCGGCACGATGACGATCGATCGAATTCCCTCGCGCTCGAACTCCTCCCGTTCGGCGGCAGCGACCGGCGGCAGCTCCTCGACGCGCGGAACGTGAACCGGGCGGTCGGCCGCGAGTTCGGCCATCAGCCAGGGAAAAGTCTCCACCGGTACGCCCTGCAGCTCCGACGCCTCGCGGGTGATTCCGAGCGCCACCCACTCGTGACTGTTGCTCATCGACCGCGAGTCGGACGAGAGGCGGAACACGTAGGAGCGATCAACGCCGAAGAACTCTCCGAGAACCCCCAACGCCCTTTCGATCACCTGGTCGAGCCGGCCCGCCCGGGCCGAAGTCAGACGTGCCGAGATCTCCGAGAGCGTGCGTTCGAACACGATCCGCCGCTCGAGCCGGGCAGAGAGCGAACTCACGGAGTCGGAAAGGCTCTCCGCCGACCGGTCGGAGACGTTCGGGTCGGGCGAGCGATCGACCGAGCGCCGATCCTCTCTGTTATCCGGTGCAGCAGGCTTGCCGTCCATGTGCGACGCCGATCCTCCAGCGGTCCGGCCGAGAATGCAAGGCGCAGCGGCGACACCCGGAGACGTCGAGCTCCTGCACCGTGCCTGGCGCGAAGGAGATCGCGCCGCGGCCGACCGGCGGTTCGCTCTGCTCCACCGCGCGCTGCTGCGGGTCGCCCGCCGAACCCTCGCCGGGCTGATCGGCTGTTCGAGGCGGCAGCTCGAGCGAGGCCGGCGGAGGATTGGGGGCCGTTCGCGTGTTGTCTCGATGGCCGAAGCCGACCACGAGTCCGGAAAGCGCGGTGGAATGGTGGTCGTCTTCGCGGTGAAACGCGCCGACAGCATCGGCGAACAGGCGCTTCGTCGGTTCGCGCGGACCCGCCAGCCGCTTTCCCTCGATGGAAGTCTCTGGCCTCTGCCCGTCCCCCGGCGACTCCAGCTCCGTCGTTCCCCCCTTCGTCGCCCGCACCGAACGGTGAAGGACTTCCCTGCAAGTTCATCGCGGCCGCGAGTCGTCCTCCGCCCGCCCGTCCAGGCAACGGCGCAGAGTCTCCAGCAGCACGGCGGTGGAGAAGGGCTTCTGCAGGAACGCCTCGTCGCTGGACGGCGCGAACTCCCGGCCGGCGATCTCCGCGCTGTAGCCGCTGGTGTAGATCACTTTGAGTCCCGGCCGGTCGGTCCGCAGGCGCTGCGCCAACTGGTGGCCGCTCACGCCTTCGGGCATCACCAGGTCGGTCAGCAGCAGTGCTACCCGGTCGCGCACCGTCGGCCAGACGCGCAATGCCTCTGCCCCGCTGCCCGCCTCCAGCACCCGGTAGCCGCGCTGTTCGAGGATCTCCCGAGCCAGCTCGCGCACCGCCGGATCGTCTTCCACCAGCAGGATGGTTTCCTCACCGCCGCGTGCCGGCGGGCGGACCGTCTCCCGGATGACGCCCTCCGCAGTCGATGACGCCGGCAAGAAAATCCGCAATTCCGTGCCCCGGCCCGGCTCGCTCTGGACGTCGATCCAGCCGCGGTGCTGCTCGACGATTCCGAACACGGTCGCCAGGCCCAATCCCGTCCCTTCGCCGGGCTTCTTCGTGGTGAAGAACGGCTCGAACACGTGCGGCAGATCCTCCGGAGCGATGCCCGAACCCGTGTCGCTGACCCGCAGACAGACGTAGCGGCCCGGCGACGCGTCGGGATGAACGCGCACCCCTGCCTCGTCCACCACCTGTTCCGCCGTCCGGATACGCAGAGATCCCCCCCGGGGCATCGCATCCCGCGCGTTCACCGCCAGATTCATCAATACCTGATCGAGCATGCCGGCGTCGGCGCGCGTGGGTAGGGGCGCCGGGTGGAGATGGAGCTCCAGGCGCACATCCTCCCCGAGGATGCGCTGCAGCATCCTGGCGAAGCTGGTCACGACCTCGTTCAGGTCCAGCTCGCGCGGCTGCAGAACCTGCTTGCGTCCGAACAGGAGCAACTGCCGCGTCAGATCCGCCGCGCGTTCGGTCGCCGCGTGGAGTTGCCGCAATCCCTCCTGAATCGACGTCGACGACTCCATTTCCCGCTGCATCGACTCGGTCTGCATCAGGATCACGGCGAGAATGTTGTTGAAGTCGTGCGCCACGCCGCCGGCCAGATGACCGATGGCCTCCATCTTCTGCGACTGGCGCAGCCGTTCCTCCAGTTCCCGGTGCTCCGTTACGTCCCGCGAGTTGAGAACGACGACGCTCTCACCGGCGGAATCCGCGATGCTCCGACCGATCGACTCCAGTGTTCTCCACGATCCGTTCTTGTGCAGAAAACGGTACTCCACGCTCACCGGGTTTCCCGGGCTCGCCAGCGCGCGATCGATGGCGGCGGAGACCTTCGCCACGTCATCGGGATGAATCCGCTCGAAGGTCGAACCGTTGGTCATCTCTTCCGGTGGATGACCGAGCAGCCGCTCGCTCGACGGGCCCTGGAAACGAATCGTTCCACCTCCGTCCACCAGGGTCACCAGATCCGAAGCGTTCTCGATCAACCTGCGAAAGTGCGACTCGCTGGCAGCTCGCGCGGCTTCCGCCTGCTTGCGCCTCATCAACGAACCGATTTGCGCCGCGACCGCCGCGATCAGTCTCGTCTGCTGGACGTCTTCGTCGGTCGGCTCGAACAGGAAGAAATCCAGCACCAGCACGACTTGTCCCTGCGCCAACACGGGCACACCCAGCCCCGCCGAGAGTCCTGCGAGGCGGGCGGCTTCCATTCGCGGAAAGCCCGGGTGCGCGCCGATGTCCGCGATCCACTCCGCCTGCTTCGTTTGCCAGACGCGCCCGGGCAGGCCCTCGCCGGGGCCGAAACGGAGGTGCCGGCTCTCCTGCCGGAACTCCGCGAGCCCCGGCCCGACGCCGTGCCATACCGGGTAGCACTCCAGCCGTGAGCGATCCGCGGTCGGCAGCCAGGCCTCACCGAGGGCCCAGCCGGTCGTTTCGCACACCTGTCGCAACACGAATCGCAGAGCTTCGTCGAGATCCTCGGCCTCACCGACACCCAGCGCGATGGTGCGCAAGAGGCGTGCCTCCGCTCTTGCGCGCGTGCGCGCTCCGACCTCGCGCTGGACCGCCAGAAAGCCCGCGAGTTCGCCCTGCTCGTCGCGGAAGGGCGTGATGGTTTCCTCGATGTCGAGCAGCCGGCCATCCTCGGCGCGATTGCAGAGCTCGCCGTGAACCGTCTCGCCCTGAAGAAGACTCGCCCAGGCCTGTCGGTAGAAGCTCTCCGGTTGCTTGCCGCTCTTGAGGATCCGCGGTGTGACCTTGCCGACCACGTCTTCGGCCGAGTAGCCGTAAAGCGCGGTGAACTTCTCGTTGATCTGGGTGATGGTGCCCGCCCGGTCCGTCAGGAACACCACGTCGCCGGCGGTGTTGACCGCTTGTGCGAGATCGAGCAGCGACTTTTCCGCCTGCTTGCGCGCCCCTATGTCCACTCCCATGCCCACCAGATGCGGCCGGCCGTCCAGCAGCACCCGCCGACCCGTGAAGTAGTAGGGCGTGCGCGTGCCGTCCTTCGCGGTGAAGTGGGCCTCGGCGTCGGACACTCCCTCGGCGAAGACGGTCTCGATCCGCTGCCGGATCAATTCCTTTTCTTCGCCGGTGAAGAAGTCCAACGCGTGCAGTTCGGAGATCTCTTTCCCCGTATAGCCGCTGACGGCCTCGAGGCCCTCGTTCCAGCGAACGAAGCGTCCCTCCACGGTCAGCAGATAGAAGATGCCGGGCAGGCTCTGGATAGTTGCGTCCGCGAACGATCGAGCATGGGCCTCGGCGCGCTCCGCCCGCTGCCGCCGCTCCTCCGCTTCCATCGCGTCCAGCGCGAAGGAGATGTCGGTCGCCATCTCGGTGACGAGGCTCTGCAGATCCGGGTCGGCGAAGTAGTCCACCTCCGCGGATGCCAGCACCACGAAGCCGACCACCTCGCCGTCGCACCGGAACGGCACCACCGCAGCGGCTCGCAGGCCGTGTGCCTCGGCCAGCGCCTGCACGTGGTCGAGGGTCGGATCGTTGCGGATGTCGCGGCTCGAGGCCAGTTGCCCGGTGCTCGACGCGCGGCCGATCAGGCCGCCCGACACGCGCGCGTCATTCAGGTCGATCCGGATCTCGCGCGCCTGATGCGCCGCCTCGCCGTGCGTGGCAACGGCAGTCACGATCTTCGAGGCGCCGTCCAGCAGACCGATCCAGGCCAGCGCGAAGCCACCGTGCTCCACTGCCGCGCGGCTGATGGCCGGAAACAGCTCCTCGCGCGTCTTGACGCGAACGATGGTCTGATTGATCTGGCTGAGCGTGGCGTAGAGGCGGGACAGGTGCGCCACGCGCGCCTCGGCTTGCTTGCGCTCGGTGACGTCGCGCAGCGCCACGATGCGGATCTTCCGATTCCGGAGAATCAGCGGCCTGCCCCGGAGCTCGGCCACGATGCGCGAGCCGTCCTTGCGCAGACCGACGGCCTCGTACGGTAGCTCGCTGCCACTGCGGACGTTCTGCAATACCGTGTCGCGCGACTCCGGAGCTGCCAGCTCCAACACGGATCTGCCGATCAGTTCGTCCTCGCGGTCGTAGCCGAACATGGCGCAGAAGGCCCGGTTTGCTTCCAGAATCCTGCCCTGGTCGTGGACTGCGATTCCTTCGAACGCGGCGTCGGCCAGCCGGCGCGCCCGGTCCTCGCTCTCGCGGAGCGCCCGGGCACCGTTCTCGGGCAAGGAGCTCTCGTCCGCGACGAAGGGTGCACCGCCGGGGAGCTCACCCTGCTCGGGCCGGGCAACCATCCGTTCGAGCCGCCCCAGGAAGACGTCCGGCTCGGCGGGCTCGAGGATGAGACCGTCCGCACCCGGCTCGAGAGCGAACCCCTCCTCTCGCGAAGCGGCAGAGGATGCAGTGAAGACGACGATCGGAACGGCCGCGAGCTCCGGATCGGCCTTCCACTCGCGCAGCAGCTCGCAACCGTCCTTCGCAGGCAGGCGCAGATCGGCAATGGTGACGTCCGGCAGGGTCCGGCGGGCGACGGCCAGCGCCTCTGCGCCCTGTCCGGCCTCGGTGACTTCCCAGCCGCGCCTCTGCAGCAGCCCGCGCAGCTGCTGCAGGACCCCGGGCTCGTCGCCGACGATGAGCGCGCGTCTCATGCCTCCCCCTCGCCGAGCCAGCGCACGATGGTGCCGTAATGCCGCGACTCGTCGCTGCGCGGATAGTAAGTCAAGGTGCGGCGATTCTCGAATCCCGTTCCGGTCGGAAACCCGCCTGCCTCCCGGCCTGCGAGCCGGCCATCACATCGCAGCACTGTACGCCTTCGGCTCCGAGGCGATTCTTTCGGGCAGACGGCTCCCGCCGGCGGGAGCCGACAGGCGACGAACCTGTTGCCGACCAGGGCCTCCGACGGATCTCGCGATGCGTCTCGCATGCCACTCGGGAGGGAGGAGAGGCGCGAGACTGCCTCCCGGAGCCGCTACCGACCGGATGAAGAGCCGTCGCAACGGTCAGGTCGTCCCGACGGAGTTCCGGGCCGATCGATCCGACGCGAGGGACTCGCCGGGAACCTGCCGGATGACCGCCTGCTCGACGGCAACCATCCAGCAACCCCGCGCGACAACGACTTCCATGACGACGGACGGAAGGCGGACCGCGAGCGCGGAGAAGTCACCGCCCGGCTCGAGTCCCGGGTGCGCAAGAAACCCGGCACCGCCGACCGTCTGCTCGAGCGCACCCTCGACGCCGCGCCCGAGGAGCGCCGGCGTCTCCTCGAGCGGGGCGGTCGCCAGGACCCGGAGCGCGGCCGAGCTCGCCGAGTTGCACCGCGCCGTTACGAGTCCAACCTCGGCCAGCCCGAGGCGGCGCTCGCCAGCGCGGGTCGCACGAACCACGCCACCCGACGCCGCGACTCGGACGACGCCGCCCACCCGCCGCCGGTCGCCTCCTGGCGCGGCCGGCTCGCCGACGTCGATCGCCAGCGCGGTCGCCGCCTCCTGCCCGGGTAACCTGTTCACGGTCGCGAGATCACCTTAAGATGCGGCCCCGTGAAGCAATGCAGCCGCTGTGGTTCCGATCACTCCCCGGGATCGCCGGACTGTCCGGCGCAACGGATCGACACGCTGGTCGGCGGTCGATACCTGCTGGAATCACTGATCGGCATCGGCGGGTTCGGAGCCGTCTATCGCGCTGTGCACGTCGAGCTCGGGCGGGCTTTCGCGCTCAAGCTCCTCGTGCCACCGACTTCCCGGCAACCCGGTGTCGCCGAGCGCTTCGTGCGCGAAGCTCGGGTCGCGGCAAGTCTCGAACACCCGGGTATCGTTGGCGTAACGGATTTCGGCACCAGCGAGGAGGGCGATCCGTATCTGGTAATGGAGCTGCTGCGAGGATCGACCGTGCAAGCGCATCTTCAGCGCTTCGGTGGTCAGTTGCCGCCCGAGGAAACCGTGACGATCGCGCGGGAAGCGCTCGTCGCACTCGCCGCCGCGCACGCCCACAAAGTCATTCACCGGGATCTCAAGCCGGAGAATCTATTCCTTTCGCAGATCGGATCCACGGTGTGCCTGAAGATCCTCGATTTCGGTCTCGCCAAGGCGCTCGATCACGCGACCGAGCTGACTCGGTCCGGCGAGTTCCTCGGGACGGTCGCCTTCGCCAGCCCCGAGCAGCTGCTCGACTTCCGCTCCGTTGATGCCCGCACCGACGTCTATTCGCTGGGCGCGACCCTCTACTTCTTGCTCACCGGTGCGACTCCCGCTGCTGGCAGCTCGATAACGGAAGTGATCGCACGGATCGTGCGTGGCGAAGTGGAGCGCCACCCGCGCAAGCTGGCGCCGGCCACTCCGCAGTGGCTCGACCATCTGATCGCTCGCGCCCTCGCTCGGGACCCCTCCGAACGGTTCGCCGACGGCGGCGACATGCTCCGCGAACTCGATCGACTCGCGACAAGCACTTCGGACGACGGATCCTTCGCGCCGACTGTACTGAGCAGCGCAGCCAATTCCAGTGCGACGCCAGAGCGAATGACGCTCGCGAACCGTGGTGCCGGCAGCCCGGTTGCCATGGAGAACTCGAAGAGTCGACCCCGTCTGCGCAGTTTTGCGATCCGGATTCTCGCGAGCGCGCTCGTCATTGCTCTCGCAACCTGGCTCGGAATGCAAGGCCGCGAGGGCGAACGGCGAGAGGACGATGCGAATCCGGTTCCCTCGTCCTCCCACCGGGTGCGACTCGCAGCCGCAGAACTGACCATCGGGAGCGATGCCCCGGAAGTCGATCGCGCCATGGACTGGTGCCTCGAGCTCGCGGGCGAGCACTGTCGCAGGGAGCTGTATGCTCGCGAAGAGCCGCCTCACGCCGTACGACTCGCTGCCTTCGAAATCGATCGCGAAGAGGTGACGAATCGCGCGCTCGCGGAATGGCTGGCCGAAACAGAGCTCGTGACGATCTCGGGTACCTCTGTCTGGCTCTCGGGCGAGCCGATTGCCGATCTCCACCCTGAATGGAGCGGCCTCGCGCAGGTCGACGGGCGCCTGGTTGCGCGAGCAGGAAGAGAGGACCTTCCGGTCGTTCAGGTGACTTGGTTCGGCGCCGCCCAGTATTGCCGGTCGCGGGGTGGAAGACTGCCGACCGAAGCCGAATGGGAGCGCGCCGCGCGCGGCCTCGAGCGCCGCGACTTCCCCTGGGGTAACGAGCGGCCGGACTGTTCCCGCGCGGTATTCGGAAGGAGCGCGAATGGACCATGCAGCGCAGCTGGAAGCGGACCGGTCCGAGCCGACGTCGCGTTCGGCGACAGGAGTCCGGAGGGCGTGCACCACTTGGGCGGCAACGTCTCGGAGTGGGTCGCGGACTCCTTTGTTGCACCCTACCCGGACTGTTCTTCGACTCCGTGCGAAAACCCCCTCGTCGAGGGCAACGCCAGTCGCGTCGTACGCGGCGGCAACTGGGAGGGTCTGGCCGAGATGACGCGTGCGGCAGGACGAGGGCGGCGAGCGCCCGACCAGCCCAGCACTCAGATCGGATTCCGGTGCGCGGCCGACCTCGAGGAGGATTCGGAATGACCGGTACGAGAAGCCGAGCTGGATCTTTGGCAGTGATCGCCGCGACGGTCGCAATGGCGATGTGGCCCGACAGCGATCCAACCCCGCCGATCCGCCTCACGCTGCGCGTCGAAGTCGAGCGCAACGGAAAACTCGAAGGCGTGGCCGAAGGGGATCAGCTCCGCAGCGGCGAGCGCCTTCAAGTCCAGGTCTCTGCCGATCGGGACCTCTATCTCTATCTTGTTCAGTTCTTCGCCGACGGCTCGACCGCGGTCCTGCATCCGGAGGAGCGGGATCACCTCCTCCCCGGCGGCTACACACTGCGTCTCCCCGCAGCGGGCTCGTGGTTTCAGCTCGACGATGCGACGGGCTCGGAGAACCTCTACTTCGTCGCCTCGGAGCGCCCGATCGACGAAGTCGATTCCGTCGTCGCCACGCGTTTGCGGCAGATCAGAACCTCGTCGGGAAGCCGTCCTGTTGACGCAGCGACGGCTCCGCCAGGCTCGACTGCCGCCGCGCCACCTCCGCTTCCCGCCCGGGTGAAGCATCCAGCGGATGCACCGAAGCCGAAACCGGACCGGTCGCCGAATGCAGTTCGGCCACACCCCGCTCCTGCAGCTCCCGGTGGATTCGGCTTGACCAATCGCGGACTCGTGCGGGTTGCCGGACGCGACGGCGTCGTTGTCGAGCTCGACGACGCGGGTCTCGCGATCTACCGGTTGGGCTTTCAGCACATCGAGCGCTAGAGCCCGCCCGGAATCAAGGAGACCGTGGTGCCCCGGCGATCGCGCTCGCGCCAACCCGGAGGGCGAGGAGGCGCGCGATTCCCGCGAAACGGCCCGCGGGGAAACGCTCCAGGTAACGTTCGATCCCGTCCCGCTCCGAGCGAGCACTGCGCCATGCTGCAGCGTCCTGTCGGAGTTCCTCGCGTCTCGACGTCTCCGCCTCACGGTTACCGGCGGGCAACCCGAAGATCACGTCTCCCTCGTTGAACGGCGGCGGCATCGTGCCGCACTGCGGAGTCTGCATGTTTCCAGTCTCGATCGCGACCTGATCTTCGAGGAATAGGCACAGCTCTCGCCCCATCAGAAATCCATCACGGGTGAAGTCCGCATCCGGGCGAAGTCCCGCGAGCGCCTCCACCAGCAAGCGGCGAAAGACGCTTTCGTCGGGTACCACCTGATCCTCCGCGCCGGCCGTAGCGAAAAGTCGAACCGGCTTCGAGGCGCGCGCCAGCACGAGTGGAGGGAGAGCCGAACCCTCGTTCTTTCCCTCCCCGTCGACGAGCAAGAGACCGCGACCGCGCGCGACCGCGCGGAAAACGGTACCCGAAAAGCAGGTATCGAAAAGGAACAAGACGTGCTTGGCCACGATCGAACGCGCCCACCGGTCGACCTCGTCCATTCCCACGGCCAGCTCGAGAAAGCGATCGCGCGAATCTCCGGTACCGTTCGGTCTCGGCGCGTCCTCGGGAACGAAGTAGCCCGCCTTGAAGTCGTAGCTGCCGTCGTCCTGCGCGAGCCGACCGCTGAGCGTTTCGCCGTGTCCGGCGAAATAGAAGAGCAGCAGATTATCCGCGCCGCCGAACTCGACGAGAAACGACTCGACCGCCGCGCGGATTCTGACGGCCGTCGCAGGGGCTTCGACGACCCGCACCGCGTCGAAGCCCGCGGCCCCGAGTGCGGCGCCGATGGACTCCACGTCCCGGCGGACGCCGTCGAGATTCCACCAACCACCGCGATGGCGAGCGTAGTCGCTGGCTCCCACCAGAAGTGCATACCTGCCGCGATAGAGCTTGCGCGCCTCCCGCTCGAGCAAACGTCGCTCGACCTCTCGCTGCACGGCAGGATCGACGCCTCCATCCAACGCGGAAGCTCGCCGCAGCTCGCTCCGAGCCCTTTCGACCTCGCCACAGCTGGCAAGAGCGCGGGCGAGATCTATTCGCGCGGAATGCGAAACACCCGAGATGTCGCCGATCCAGCGCAGCAGCGGGTCCTCGGCCGAAAGGGCAGCCACCTCGAGCAGCGCTTCGACCGCGGTCCGCTCGCACTGATCGAGATCAACAGCCATTACGGCTTCCACATACCGCTCGAGCAACCCTTCCCAACGCTCCCGCTCCAGGCGCCGTGACAGTTCTCTGGCCACAACAGAGGAAAGACCTTCGACACGGGCATCTGCACCCCGGGCCCGGGCGACGGCAAGCGCGGCGGAAGCCGCCTCGAGTTCGCCGCAAGCGAGCTGGGCGCGCGCCAGCTCGACATAGTACGGGGTGACGGGAATCTCCAGCCCTGCAAGCTCGCGTGCGTTGCTTTCGACGACCGCCTGGAGCGCGCGCCAGCCAGCCTCTCGGCACCCTTCGCCGGAGACCTCCGAGAGTCGCGAGCCGATATCGGCCTCGAGAGCGCTTCGGCGTGCAGACCGTGCCGCCGCGAATTCCAGCGCCCGGACTTCCGCCCGCAGTGCCGAGCTGAACTCGGAGATCGCCGGACTCGTCAGCTCTGGTCGTGCCAGGAGCATCGCGGCGGCTTGAATATCTCGACACGCAAGCCGAGCGCGAACGAGCGACAAGAGGACGATCTCCGGCGGATGGCTCGCCCCGCCCCGCCAGCCTTCCCGGTCCAGGCCTTCGAGCAACGTGATCGCCGTTGCCGAACACGAACCGTTCGAAAGGAGCTCCAGTGCCGCGTCGAGACGGGCCAGCGAGTCCGTTTGCTCTGCTTCCCGCGCCGCGGCCAGTCGGCGCGCGCCGATTTCGAAAGCCAGCGCCTCCGTCTCTGCGCTCCCGGCGGCCGGCTGGTTCTCTACTGCCGCGAGATGAAGAGCGGCACCGTCGAGGTCGCCACAGGCCAGCGAAGCACGTGCCAGGCCGAGGTCGAGAGACGCGATGACCCGGGCCTCGATATCCTCTACTCCCGCGAGTTCGGCGCGCAGCTCTCTACCCTCGACCAGGACATCCGAAGCACAGGCGGATCTGCCCGTCAGACGACCGAGCGCAAGATCGACGCTCCTCGTGACCTCGTCGAGCCGTCGCTGCCGAGCGCGGCTCTCGCGGCTCGCGGCGAGAGCGTCGGCCATCTCCCTTCGCTCGGCTTCGTCTCCTTCGTGCGCCGCCTCCGCCGCGGCGAAAAGGGCTTCCGCAGCGTCGAGATCGCCGCAGGAGAGTCGCAGACTGGCGAGCTCGAGGTGTGGTGCCGACACGAGACTCTCCGGTGTCGCGGGCCAGCGTGCGAGATTCGCGTCTGCCAAGCGTTCCAGTCGGTCCATCGTCTCGACCTCGCAATTCGCGGACCCTGCAAGATCGATCCATTCCTCCCAAGCCGCTTCCTTCTCCCGACGGTCGATCTCGGCGGCCAGCGCCGCAGCTCGACTCTCGAGATCGGTGGTTCGCTCGGCCCGGACGCCCTGCGAGACGAGCCGCGCAGCGATGCGCTCGAGCTCCCGTCGCGCGCCTGCGATTTCGGCGCACGCGACCGCCGCATCCGCAAGCTCGAGACGCGCGAAGATTTCGCGCCGACCATCCAGGGGAAGATCGCTCTCCAGGACCTCCGTCAGGGATCGGAAACGCTGCCGATCGCACTCCGCCCGGTCGGCTGTCAGGAGCTCTGCAAGACGCTCGTCCCGCCTTCGCAGCGCGGAACTCCGTCGGGATCGTTCCGCAGTCACGAGCACCGCGGAAAGTTCCTTCTCGACCTTCGCGAGCGACTCTCCGGCAGTACGGAACGCCTCCAGGTCGCCGCTCGCACCCAGGTTCCCGATCTCGAGGTCGATCGCCGCGAGCCGAGTCCGTGCCTGATTCACGGTTCGTTCCGCTTCCGGACTTCTCGGGTCAACAATAGTCTCCACATCCGCCAACAGTCGGCGAACGGCAGCAGCCTCTGCGCGCGTGTCCGTCAGCAGGGCCGGAACGATCTCTGTCCGCAAGACCTCCCGGTACGCACGGAGTGTTCGCGCCTCCTCGGCTTCGAGCACCGCACCCTGACGTTCCGACTCCCCGAACGCGCGAAGCGCCGCTGCGTATTCCCCGAGCTCGAAGAGCGAGGCGCCGAGGTAGTAGTGCGGAAGGTATGGAGCGCGATTGCGCCCGTAGAGGCGGACCCAGGGCTCCCCTTCGACGGGATGCCTCGAGATTGCTTCGAGGAGCAGGATGACCGCGTTGCGGTGACTCCCGGCGAGATGAGCGAGACGGCCCGAGCGGTAGGTGCGGCTGTAGCTCGCGTCTTCTTCGGCGTTCGACGGCGGTACGAAGAATGCCGCAGCGAGGAGGCACGTCAACGTCGCGAAACGAGCGCAGGCCCGTCGGCGCACGAGAGTTCTCTGCTTCAGAACCTCACGACGGTCGAAAGGGAGATCGTGTCGATTCGGTCGGACACGTCCGCTCCGAGATCGATCTCGATCCGGTCGAGCTTCACCCCGATCCCGGCCGAGTAGTGGATTTCGTCGTCGCCGACGTCCTGGAAGTAGGCCTTGCGGAAGCACGTCGATTCCCTGACGCACTCACCTTCGAAGACCACGGTGTGATCCGGGTCCTGCCACGCACCTGCCATGAGCGCCAGCGAGTCTCCCTTCGAGAGGAGGAAGAGATATTCGAGACCGATCCGGAACTCGTCCGCATCTTCGAGCAGAAAGCGCCCCTCCGGCGGAGTTCCGAGTCGGTTGCCCTCCAGCAGGGCCGAATACTCCACCCGGTCGTACTCGAAGAGCAGCGTCAGGCGGTCGTCCGGTTGATACGCGAGCCCGATTGCGGCCTGGTCCGGGACCGAGAATTCGCTCTCCACATCGTAGGCGCCCGGAAATCGCTCGTCAAAGGCGAAGGTCGGACCCTGGCGGTAGGCAGCGCCGATCGACCAGTCGGTACTCAGCTGCCACAGTACTCCGAAGTTGAAGACAACATCTTTGTCTTTCCCTCTCTTCGATGCCGTGAGTAGAAGTTGGTCGTCGTTCGGTGGATCGCGGAAGATCTCCTGCGCCGAATCGAGATCGAACGAGAAGGAGGAAATCCCGAGGCCAACTCGCAGGACTTCGCTCAGCCGCCACGCTGCAGAAACCCCGTAATTGTCGATGGCGAGATCGGTCGAGAACTGGAACGGGCCGAACAGCTCGCCGGCCTGGTTCTTGATCACCCCGTCGCTGCGGAATCCGGATTCGTAGTTGACCAGCTCGTGGCGGTAGAGCGCGATTGCCCAGGGCGCGCCCTGCTTCGCATAGACATAGGAGAGGAAAGAGAAGCCGGTCACATCCTGACTCGCCTCGCCGAAGGTGAAGTCGCCGAACGGCGTCGCCGGGCGGGCGACGCCGGAATTCGAATAGACGCTGCTGGTGCTCCAGGAGCGCCCCTCGAGCGAGATCTCCGGTCGTTCGAGAATCGTCAGGCCCGCGGGGTTCGAGTAAGCGGTCGTGGCGTCGTCAGCAAGGGCCACGAACGCTCCGCCCATCGCCAGACTTCTGGCTCCGGGCAGAGAGCGATTGAACTGGAAGGAGGCGAAAGCAGCGTCTTCCTGCGCATCTGCAGCCGCCGGCAGCCACAACACGATGATCAGACTCGAGAGGCGTGAGGCGATTCGCGAGTTCATTGTGCTCCCTCCGGGTTCGATACGGACGGCTCGCTTGCGACCAGGCTTGCTTGCCGGCGAGTGTAGCAAGGGTGCGGCCCGCGGTCGGTACCCGGGTATCCTCGAGGCTGGCCGAGAATCACTCTCGGCTCACCGTCTGCGGGCGCATCCGGACCGAGCCCCGCGCTTCGACAGCGAGGACCTTCGATTCGATCGTAGTCGAACCCACCGGCGCTCGGCGCGGCCGCCTCAGGGTGGCCACGAGGAGCTCCAGCGCGACCAGTCGCCGCTCTCGAATCCGTCGGCGAAGATCCCGCCGTCGTCGAAGACGAGCCGGTCGATCTTCGCCTGGTAGGCGACCAGCGAGGCCGCCCGCACCGAGAGGCCCAGTCGGGCCGTGACCGCGCCGGCGGGTGCCACGAGGCGGCTGGCGAAGGGAATCCACGTAGCCGAAGTCGTACCGACCGCAGCGAGCTGCTCGGAGGTGCTCAACGGCACTCCGCCGCAGGTCGCGGAGGCGAAGAAGCTCGCGGTCACCACGAGCTCGGGCGAGAAGGCGTCGCCTCCGGTCACCGTCCAGCTGCCGTCGACGAGATGATCGGCGCTGGCAGCGAGGGTCACGCACTGATCGAAGCCGGCCTGCTCGGGCCCCGAGGGCGACGCCGACACGCCGGCCGATCCCGAGACGCTGTGCCCGTCGGCGTCGGCCGCGGCGTACGAAACCACGCCCGAACCGGTGGCCGACAGCTGCCAGCCGCCGAGATCGCCGTCGAAGTTGGGATTCTCGAGCAGGTTCGTGGCGCGCACCGCGAAGTCGAGGGCGAAATCCTCGCCGTTGCCCGGCAGCCCGTCGCCGTCGAGCGCGTTGCCCGCGAGATCCTCGAGAACCGAGCACCCGAACGAGCGGTAGCCGCCGAGCGGCAACGCCCGTCGCCCGTCGAGGCGCAGCGCGGAGAACGCAGGTGCGCTGGAAAACGTCGCGAGATCGACCGGAACCGCCACGTCGTCGCCCCCGGGCCCCGCGAGGCAGCCGGAGGTCTCGAGGATTCCGTTGGCGCCGGCGCCCACGACGAGATACGACGCTTCGTCCTCGGCGGCGAGCGGATCGAGCGGCTCGGTGAACTCGAGCAGCAGCTGGGTCGGTCCGGTCACGAGCAGCTCGCCGGCCGCCACCTGGCCGTCGCCCGAGTCCGCAACGCTGCCGACGGCGGTCACTTGGGCGCCCTCGTGGTCGAGAAGGAACGGCCCGAGCGTCGCCACCGGGCCGGGATTCCCCGCGTAGTCGGCGGCACAGACGTGGAAATACCAGGTTCCGGACACCAGCGGGTTCGAGGTCGCTCCCGGCGGCGTGCCCAGGATCGGTCCCGCGCAGGTCCAGCTCGGTGCGCTGGTGAAGGTCCAGACGTACCCGGCGACGCCGGACGGGACGTCGCTGCCGGGATCCCAGGTGGTGGCGATCACCGCCACGTTGCTCGGCACGCCCGCCGCGTGCGTGGTGCTGGTCAGCCCGGACAGCGCGCTCGGCGCCTGCTGGTCGAGCCCGTAGGGCCCGGCATGGAGCGGCGCCCCGCAGTTGCCCGCTTCGTCGCAGACGCGCAGGTGGGCGTACGACTGGCCGCTCGGCAGGACGGCCTGGAAATCGTGCGGATCGGCCGTGTGCGGCACGTTCACCGTGGTCCCGGGATCGGTGTTGGCGGAGCCGTCGACCAGGACCACGTAGCCTTCGAGTCCCGAGCCCCCGGCGTCCGCAGCGCCGGACCATTCGAGCGTCAGGTTCGGATCGGTCGCCCAGCCGAACTCGAAGTGCGGCGGCAGCGCCAGGAAGTTCGCCGGCCCCGTGGGCGCCGCCGTGTCACTCGGCGCGCAGTACGCGGCGCCGTCCGCCAGGACGGTGCCACTGAGGCTGCCGCCCCAGACCAGGTAAGCCTCGCCCGTCCAGACGTCCGCGTGCCCGCCCCGCCCGGAGGGGGCTCCCGTGGAGGTCATGGCCGACCAGATGTTCATCTCCGGGTCGAGGCGTCCGCCCTCGTTGTAGCTCGGCGCCGCTCCTCCCCAGATGATGAACTCCTGGTCCGAGGCGACCGGAGTCCACTCGAGTCCGGTTCGAGGCGCCGGCGCCGCCACGGAGCTCGTCGCCGTCCAACTGTCGGACGCCGGCGAGTAGATCCCCCCCGTCGCGAGGGCGCTGCCATCCGATCCCCCCCAGATCACGGCTTCGTCCCCGGTCCAGGCCATCAGGGGCCAGTCACGCGCCGAAGGTGCCGAGCTCGTCGAGATTGCGGCCCACGTGTCGGTTGCCGGGTCGTACGAGCCCCCGGTATTGGTACGAACCGTCAGGAGGCTCCCGCCCCACACCAGCATCCGCGAACCGCTCCATGCGCCAGCATGGTTGTGGCGCGCCGCAGGCGCACCTGTGGCGGTAATCGGAAGCCAGAGCCCGTTCGACGGGGAGAAACGCCGCCCGTCGCCGAGGGATCCCGAGGAGCTGTGGTAGCCACCCCAGACGATGACCTCACTGCCCGACCAGACCATCGCAGGACGTTCGCGCGCCGAAGGTGCACCGGAGGTGGGCGTGGCCGTCCAGCTGTCCGACCCCGGCGAGTACCGGCCCCCCGTGTTCACCTGGGTTCCGGTCGCGGCCCCGCCCCAGACGATCATCTCCGAGCCGGTCCACACCGCCCGCTCTCCGTACCGGCCGGTCGGCGCCCCCGCGATACTGATCGTCTGCCAGCTGTCCAGCGCCGGCGTGTAGCGCAGGCCGGTCGTCAGCAGAACGCCGCCGCTTCCGCCCCCCCCCAGACGATCATCTCCGTGCCGGTCCAGACGTGACTCGGCAGGACCCTGGCGTTGGCGCTCGGATTCGGAGGCGTTGCCAGCGGAGTCCAGGTGTCGAGGGTACACGCCCCTGCGGGCAGATCCGGCAGCGCGGGGGGCGCGCCGGCGATGGCCGCAGCCCCCGCCGGCGGCGCGGCCGATCCCGCGCGAGCGCGGGACTCGATCCGGAGCTGGAGGGCTGCGTCCGCGCTCAGCAACCGAGCCGTCAATGCCGGCCGGGCGAGACACTCGGCGGCGAGGAGGGGGTCGCGATCGAGCGCGTCGAAGAGCTCGCCGAGGAGCTTCCGGTCGAGACTGGCGCGCGCCATCCGGTCGAGCTCGGCCTGGAGCTCGCCGGCCGAGATCCCGTGCCCCCTCCGGCGCGCGAGCTCCGCGTCCGCGGCGAGATCCCGGCGCACGCGCGCGGCGAGCGCCCTGCGGTCCACCCGGGACTCCGGCGCCGGCCGGGGTCCCGGGTTGGCGTCCGGCCAGATGCGGTGCGACCAGAGGACTCGCTCGATCCGCTCCAGGCACTCGACGCGCTCGGCGGTGCCGAGCGCCGGGGTGCCCGCCGAGGCGCCCGCCGGATCGGCCGGGGTCCAGGCAAACAGGAACAGGGGGATCGCAGCCAGGGGAACTCGAAAGACCCCACGCACGCAGCGGACACGGCGAACGATCATGGAAGAACTCCTCCGGTGTGGCGCGGGAGTCTACCTGCCCTCCGGGAGCAAGTCACGACGGGACCACCGAAGAGAATCCGGTGGACAGCACCCACCGCTCGGCGTAGGCTGAAGGTGTCGTTTTCCCCATCGGAGGAGTGGCTCATGCATCGCGCTTTCGGTTGGACGCTCGCGCTGGCAGTTCTGTCGACCTCGGCCGCTCTGGGTCAGGGCACCATCACCGACCCGCCCGCCACGTTCGTCCGGGGGGCAACCCCCTGGGACACGAGTCCGGCCGCGAACTTCACCGGCGTGAGCGCCACCCTCTCCCAGGACCACCTGTTCGAAACCGGTTGGTGGTTCCGGGTCGCCGGCGACACGCAGGAGACGGCGTTCTCGGTGCCCGACTCCCAGGACTACACGGGCAGTTCCTCCACGATCCATTGGAACGACGTCGCAGGCCGCGGGCTCTTCGCGGCGACCGAGAACACCTCCTTGTACGACACGACCTCGATCTTCGGATTCGCGAGCGGGTACGTCGCGACGATGCTGTCGATCGAGAACCTCAGCAGCCAGGATCCACTCGAGCTCGAGATCTTCCACCTCGCCGACTTCGACCTGGCCGGTCCGGGCTCGGACTCCGCGGCGTGGCGCCAGTACACGCCGTATTCCATGATCGAGCTGACGGACCCCTCCGGCAACGTCGCCTACTACCTGTCACCGCATCCCTGGACGGGCTTCCTGGTGCGGCCCTGGAGCACCGCCACGGGCGTCGCGGCGTTGCTCTCGGATGCCGCCGTCACCGACTTCGACAACAGCGGACTGCCGTTCGGACCGGGCGACTTCACCGGCGGTTGGCAGTACTCGTTGACGCTCCCCCCCGGCGGGTCGGACTTCGTCGGCGTCTATCTGATGGTGAACAGCAACGCCTACTGCTTCAACCCCGTCGGCGTCTTCTGCGACGGATTCGAGGGCGAGGAGCTGTTCTTCTGGAGCTCCTCGATTCCCTGAGCGCCGGCGTCGCGCTCGCCCAGGTCGACCCCCTCTTCCGGCGGCAGGCCCCAGGCCTCCGGGTGCAGATAGAGCCCGCGCTCGGCCGCGGGCTTCTCCTGCTCGACCGGGATCCGGTTCTTTTCGGCGAAGGGGTCGTGGCGGATGCCGGTCACCTGCCAGGAGACCTCGGTCGCGGGAACTTCGGTCTCGATCACGAAACGGTTGCCTTCGACACCGCGCACGACGCGCGCGCGCGACCATGCGCCGTTGCCGAGCACCGTCAGTTGATACCGGAAGTCGCGGTTGAGCGCCTCGAACCACTCGGGCAGCTCGACCGTGGCGAAGCCGGCGGCGTCGGTCGTGACGTTGCCGTTGTAGACGTTCATCATGTCGGGCGATTCGACGAAGGAGTGGTAGAGGTACTTGTTGGCGGGATCGAGCGGGTGGTCGATCTTGAACGAGCCGGCGCCCTTCGACAGCGTGGCGACGACGGAGACGTTGCCGTTGAAGTAGCCCGCCCAACCGGGTTGCGGGGCGGAACCGTAGACGCCGGTTCCCGCCGTCGAGCTGGATCGACCCTCGAGACCTCGGGCCGAGCCGCTGTTCGCCGTCGACCAGCCGATGAGGGAGGAGCCGGCGGTCGACTGGTTGTCGACCCGGAGTCCGAATGCGGAGGAGGCGACCCAGTAGCTCCCCGCGTGGTCGTGATCGGAGCGCGCGACGGTCGAAGAGGAACCGCTGCCGGCGAAGTTGGCCGCGACCGTGACGTTGCCGCTGGTGCCGCCGCCGGAGAGCCCGGCGCCGGCGGTGACGCCGGTGACGTCGCCGCCGCTGTCGTCGTCGGTTTCGCAGGTGACGGTGCCGTCGGCGGCGACGAGGCGGATCGAGGAGCCCGCGGCGCATGTTCCGGTCACGCGCGACTGCGCCTGCGCGAAGTCGACGGCGACCGTGACGTTGCCGGAAGCACCGCCGCCGGAGAGCCCGGCGCCGGCGGTGACGCCGGTGACGTCGCCGCCGCTGTCGTCGTCGATGCCGTCGGCGAAG
>JAIOJQ010000266.1 GCA_019911865.1 Thermoanaerobaculia bacterium | reverse complement strand
GCTGGTCGCCGCGCCGCCCTCGGCGTCGACCTGCTCACCCTCGCCAGCGGCGCCGCAGTGCTGGCCGGCTGCCGGGCGCTGCCGGCGCGCTGGGGGCGCCTCGCCGGCGTGGCCGGGCTGCTGCTGGTCACCCTCTTCCTGGCGCGCTCGGTGCGCGTCGCCGAGACGCTCGGTACCAGCGATCACCTGCCGGTCGAGCTGCTGGCCCCCTGACCTTCCTCCCCGGTGGGGCGGCCGATGCCGCCGCAGCGGCCCGTCAGCTCCTGACGGCAGGCTCCTGCCAGCGGACTGCCAGCGCCACCCCGCCGGGAGAGCGGTATCCCTTGCCGGAAACGCCCCCGGGCGCTGTCAGGAATCTGGCACCCGGCGGCGATCGAGGCGTGCAATTCCGGGCAAATCGTGGGACGATCCGCAGTGGAGACCGACTACCCATGCGCAAAGCCGAGAGAATGTATGCCATCGCCCAGTATCTTCACTCGACCACCGGCAGGACCCTCGAGCAGATCAAGGCGCGCTTCGACGTTTCGGAGCGCACGGTCTTCCGGGATATCGCGGCGCTGATCGAAGAGGGCGTTCCGATCGTCTGCGAAACGGGCCGCTACCGCGTCGTCTCCGAGGGCCGCAAGCGCGAGGGCAACCTGGACTCGACCGACCTGCAGCTGGTGCGAATCGCCCTCAAGAGCGGCGAAGTCGCGGCCAAGAACGGCCCGCTCTCCAAGGCGCTGGCCCGCATCATCAACAAGCTCGACCAGCTGCTGCGCGACAAGAAGGGGCGCTGACAGCGAAGCAACCTCCGCGGCGCCGCGAGACTCCGCCCGCTGCGGCGGGATCGCGCGGCGCCGCCGCTGTGCCAGACTCGCGCTCCGTGAGCGAGCTGGTGCTGCCCCTCTTTCCGCTGCCGGATCTGGTGCACTTTCCCGGCACTCCCCTGCCGCTGCACATTTTCCAACCGCGCTACCGCCAGCTGGTCGCCGAGCTGCTCGCCCGCCCCGAGCAGGAGCGGCGCATCGGCATGATTCTCGTCGCCCGCGACGCCGACAGCGGCGTCTCCGAGCTGCTCGAGCCCGGCTGCGCCGGCCGGCTGGTCGCCCACCAGCCGCTCGCCGACGGGCGCTCGAACATCGTCCTGCTGGGCGAGTTCCGCTTCGCCGTCGAGCGCGAGCTGAGCGGCCGCCCCTGGCGCCAGGCGGTCGTCCGCCCGCTGTCCGAGCAGGTGCCGCTGCTCGAGGCGGAGCGCGCGGACGAGCTGGGGCGCGAGATCACCGCGCTGGCGGCCGCCGTGGCGCGACTGAGCGAAGGCCGGTTTCCGCTCGATTCGGCGGAGCTCGGCGGTGCGGGTCGGCCCGGAGGCCTGATGGAGCTGGTCAACCGGCTGGCCGCCCGCCTCGACCTGCCGGCGCTGCGCAAACAGACGCTGCTCGCCGACGAGCCGCTCGCCCGCGCCGGCGAGATCGCCGGCATCCTGCGCAGCCGCCTGCGACTGCTCGACTCGCTCGATCCCTTCCGTCACCTCGCCGCGCGGTCGGAGGCCAACTGACGATGCTCCGCCTGCGCGACCCGATCCACGGCTTCCTCCATCTCGACCCGCTCGAGGCGGCGCTGGTGGCGACCCGACCGGTACAGCGGCTGCGCTGGATTCACCAGCTCGGTCTGACCTTTCTCGTCTACCCGGGCGCCGAGCACAGCCGCTTCAGCCACGTGCTGGGAGCCATGGGGCTCGCCGGCCGTGTCTTCGACTCGGTGCTCGCCAAGCGGCCCGAGCTGATGAGTCGCGACGAGGCGCGCCTGGCGCGCCGGCAGGTACGCGCCGCGGCGCTGCTGCACGACATCGGCCACGCGCCCTTCTCGCATTCGGCCGAGGACCGCTTCGAGGGCGGCATCGATCACGAGGAGATGACCCGGCGCCTGCTCGAAAGCCCGGAAATGCGCGCCGCGTTCGACCGCCACGGCGACGGACTGGGCGTTTCCGACGTCGTCGATCTGCTGGCGGGCCGCACCGTGCCCGGGCGCCGCTTTCTCGCCCAGATCGTCTCCGGCGAGCTCGACGTGGACAAGATGGACTACCTGCTGCGCGACAGCCTCTTCTGCGGTGTCCGCTACGGGGTCTACGATCTCGACCGCCTGATCGACACGCTCGCCCCGGTGGCCGATCCGCAGACCGGCGCCATCGGACTCGGCATCGAGGAGGGGGGCGTGCACGCGGTCGAGGCGCTGATTCTGGCGCGCTACTACATGTTTACCCAGGTCTACTTCAACGTCACCGGCAAGGCGCTCGAGCATCATCTGACCGAGTGGCTGCGCGCCAGCGGTCACTTCTGGCCCGCCGACCCGGAGCGCTTTCTGCTCGAGGACGACCACTCGACGCTCGCCGCGATGCGCGCCGACTCCAACGTCCACGCGCGCGCCGTGGTCGACCGGGCGCACTTCCCGCTCGCCTTCGAGACCCGGGAGCATCCGAGCGAGGCCGAGCGCGAAGCCTTCGACGCCGTGGTGCCGGACCTCGTGGCGCGCTACGGCGAGGGCGCCCTGCTGGTGGTGCGCTCGGCCAAGGACCCCCATCGTCTCGGCCCCAGCCGCGTCCTGGTGGCGACCGCCGACGGGGGCGCCGAGCCGATGGAGAAGGCCAGCCAGTTTCTGCGCTTCCTCGCCCGCATCGACCGCTCGCGTGTCTACGCGCGGCCGGAGATCCGCGACGAAGTGGCGGCCGCCCTGCGCGCCCGCCTGCCGCACTGAAGCGGGCGGCTCAGCGCTTGCCGTCGGCCGCCAGCAGATCGGCGAGCGCCGACTCGAGATCGGCGAACCGGAAGGGGTAACCCGCCGCCAGAAGGCGGGCCGGAACGACGCGCTGCCCGGCGAGCAGGACGTCGGCCATCTCCCCCAGCGCCAGCCGCAGCAGCGGCGTCGGCGCCGGCAGCAGCGCCGGCCGTCCGAGCGCCCGGCCGAGTGCGCCGGCGAAGTCGCGCTGCCGTAGCGCCTGCGGCGCCACCAGATTCACCACCCCGGCGAGCTCGCCGCGAGCCAGCACGAGGCGCATGGCGCCGACCTGGTCGGCGAGGTGGATCCAGGGAAAATATTGCCGGCCCGAGCCCAGCGGGCCGCCGAGCCCCCAGCGGAACGGCGGCACGAGGCGCGCGAAGGCGCCGCCCTCGCGGGCCAGCACCACGCCGGTGCGCAGCACCACCCGCCGCACGCCGAGGGCGTCGAGCGGCGCGCTCGCCGCCTCCCATTGCCGCGCCAGCTCGGCGAGGAATCCGCTGCCGGCGGCGGCCTCCTCGTTCAACTCCTCGTCGCCACGGTCGCCGTACCAGCCGACCGCCGAGCCCTGGAGAAACGCCGCCGGGGGTCGACTCGCCGCCGCCGCGGCGGCGACCAGCACCGCAGTCGGCTCGACCCGGCTGGCGAGCAGCCGGGCGCGCCGGCGTGCCGTCCAGCGCCCGTCGGCGATCCCCGCGCCGGCG
>JAIOJQ010000265.1 GCA_019911865.1 Thermoanaerobaculia bacterium | reverse complement strand
GGGGGAGTCGGGAGGGGGAGGCTGGAGCCACCGGTCAGAGTTGAACTGACGACCTGCCGATTACGAATCGGCTGCTCTGCCACTGAGCTACGGTGGCTTCGAACGGTCCGCTGGGGAGCCGCAAAGCGCGGCAGAGTCTATGCAATCGGGCGCGGGGGGTGCAACGCTGGGGCGGGCTTCGTGGTTGGCCAGCACTGAGAGTACGGTGGCGAATCCGGCCGGGGTGTGGGGTTGTGCGGCCTGCAGACTGCGGTGGCGGATCCGGCCGGGGGGCGGAGTCTCCGCTGCGCTACGGTCGGTACCCCGGATCTATCTGGATAGAGACATCTGGAGGACGGGGACCCCCCGCCACTCCGCGCCGCGGAGACTCCGCCCCCCGGCCTCGGCGTCGGCCATCTTCGCTACCTGGGGTCGGCGAGGGCGACTGCGCGTTGCGGCTTCGCCGCTGGAGGGCCCGCCTCGGGGAGTGCGGCGCGACAGGTGGAGGGGGGCTGCATCCTGCCTGCCCCCTCCGCCCGGTGCCTTGTATTTCCCTTCTCTGGAAGCCTTTCGTCTTTGTCTCGAACAAAAAGGCTTTGTCTTCAGCCTCTCGCTTTCGTCTCGTTGAGCACGCTCATGGCGGTGGCGAGCATGCCGGAGAGCTCGCCGAGATTGGCGGGGATGACGACGGTGTTGGTGGTCTTGGCGATGTTGCCGAACTGGCTGACCCACTGCTCGGCGACGCGCAGCTGGACGGCTTCGCGGCCGCCGGCGTTCTGGATGACTTCGGCGACGCGGCGCAGGCCTTCGGCGGTGGCGCCGGCGACGGCGAGGATGGCCTGGGCCTGGCCTTCGGCTTCGTTGATCTGCCGCTGGCGGGCGGCCTCGGAGGCCTTGATCACCTGCTGCTTCTCGCCTTCGGCTTCGTTGATGCGCGCGTCGCGTTCACCTTCGGAGGTCAGGATGACGGCGCGCTTTTCGCGCTCGGCGCGCATCTGCTTCTCCATCGCGGAGAGCACGTCCTTGGGCGGGACGATGTTCTTGATCTCGTAGCGCAGCACCTTGACGCCCCAGGGCTCCGAAGCCTTGTCGAGCTCCGAGACGACCTGGCCGTTGATGTGCGAGCGCTCCTCGAAGGTGCGGTCGAGGTCGATCTTGCCGACCTCGCTGCGCAGCGTCGTCTGGGCGAGCTGGGAGATGGCGAAGAAGTAGTCCTGGACGCCGTAGGAGGCGCGCTCGGGATTCATCACCTTGAGGTAGATGACGCCGTCGACGCCGACCTGGACGTTGTCGCGCGTGATGCAGACCTGCTCGGGGATGTCGAGCGCCTGCTCCTTGAGCGACAGCCGGTAGCGGATGACGTCGATGAAGGGCACCAGAAAGTGGAAGCCGGCGTCGCGCGTGCCGGCGTAGCGGCCCAGCCGCTCGACGACGAACGCGGACTGCTGCGGCACGACCACCGCGGTCTTGGCGATGACGACGATCACCAGGATCGCGAGGGCAACGGGGACGATCACCGACATCGAAGGCATGGCGCGCTCTCCCTTGGCAAGAATCGAATCAGTTGGATTCGGGCTCGAGCAAGAGCTGCAGCCCCTCGAGCCGCACGACGCGGCAGCGCTCTCCGGTCTCGAGCACTCGGGTGGCGCCGTTGCGGGCGCTCCACACGGTGCCGCGCAGCTCGGCCTTGCCGACCGCGCCCGGCGCGATCGGCGCCGAAGGCGTCGCGATCTCGCCCGACAGGTCGTCGGCCCGCGGCGTGGGTGTCCTGGCCTCGAGCCGGCGCAGGAGCGGCTTGCGGAAGACCAGCGCGGCGCTCACCGACAGGCCGGTGAACAGCAGCCACTGCACCCAGACGGGCGGCACGATGCCGACCAGATCGAGCGCCCCGACGACCAGCGCGCCGAGGCCGAAGAACATCAGCCAGAACCCGCCGGGCGTCAACAGCTCGCCGGCCAGCAGCAGCAGTCCGAGCAGCATCCATCCCCACCAGGTCATGGCCCGATCCCTCCGCGACGTGGAACGCCTCGGGGCATCCTACTCCGTTCGGCGCCCGGAGTGGGGCGGCGGTCAGGCGGTGGCGGCTTCGGGCTGCACGTCCTCGAGCTCGACGGCCACCAGCTTGGAGACGCCACGCTCCTCCATGGTGACGCCGTAGAGCGTGCCGGCGACCTCCATGGTGAGCTTGTTGTGCGTGATGACGATGCACTGCGTCTCCTGCGACAGCTGGCGCAGCATGCCGACGAAGCGCAGGGTGTTGACGTCGTCGAGCGGCGCGTCGACCTCGTCCATGATGCAGAAGGGCGACGGCTTGATGCGGAAGAGGGCGAACAGCAGCGCGATGGCGGTCAGCGCCTTCTCGCCGCCCGACATCAGCATCAGGTTCTGCAGCCGCTTGCCGGGCGGGCGCGCGACGATCTCGATGCCGCACTCGAGCAGGTCCTCCTCGTCCATCAGGCGCATCTCGGCCTCGCCGCCGCGGAAAAGCTCGACGAAGGTCTTCGAGAACTGCTCGTTGACGGCCTGGAAGGTCTCGCGGAAGCGGGCGCTCGAGGTTTCGTTGATCTCGCGGATGGTCTGGCGCAGCGACTCGACCGAGCGGGCGACGTCGGCGCGCTGCTCGCCGAGGAACTTCTGGCGCTCCTCCTCGGCGGTGTACTCCTCGGCCGCCAGCACGTTGACCGGGCCGATCGCCTCGAGCTGGTCGCGCAGGCGCGCCAGGTCCACTTCGAGCTCGGCGAGGTTGGCCGGCGCCTCGCCCGGAATCTCCGGCAGCTCCTCGCCACAGCGTTCGCGGAACTCGCCGCCGAGGTGGGTGGCGTCGTGTTCGAGGCCGGCGAGGGCGACGCGCAGCTCCTCGATGCCGCGCCGGGCTGCGTCGTGCCGCTCGCGCAGGTCGACCAGCGCCGCGGCGGCGTCGCGCACGCTCTGGCGGCCCGCTTCGAGCTGCTCCTCGCCGGCGCGGATGCGCTCCTCGCTCCCCTCAGCGAGGGTGAAGGCCTCGGCGAGCTCCTGCTCGGCGGTGGCGATGGCCGACTCGAGGCCGGCGCGCCGCGTCGCGTGGCCGGCGGCCTCCTCCTCCCAGGCGGCGATCTGGCGGCGCGCCGCCTCGCTCTCGCGTTCGAGGCGGGAGGACTGCTGGTCGAGCGAGCGCAGCCGCTCGGTCAGCACGTCGAGCTGGCCGCGGCGAGCGCGAGCAGCAGCGCGCTGCCTCGACTTCGGCCTGGGCGGCATCGAACGCCTGCTCGCGCCCGGCGTGCAGGGCCTCGACCCGGGCGAGCTCCTCGCCGATCGAGCGCTGCGCCTCGGCGCGACGGGCGAGGTCGCCTTCGAGGGTGGCGCGCTCGCGCTCGAG
>JAIOJQ010000264.1 GCA_019911865.1 Thermoanaerobaculia bacterium | reverse complement strand
GTCGCCGGCCTGTCGCCGGCGCGCACCCTGGCGCGCGGCTTTTCGATCACCCGCGGCGCGGCGGGGCGGGTGGTGCGCTCGCCCGCCGACGCGCCGCCGGGATCCCGCATCACCATCGAAACGGCGGGCGGCACCTTCGGCTCCCGCGTGGAGGAGAGATGACGGCTCGCAAGCAGGGAGAAGAACCCGCCCCCGTGTCGTTCACCGAGTCGCTGCGCGAGCTCGAGGCGATCCTGGCGCGCATCGAGGGGGAGGAGGTCGACCTCGACCTGCTGGCCTCCGAGCTCGGCCGGGCGGCCGAGCTGCTCGAGCTCTGCCGGGGCAAGATCCGCAAGGCCGAAGTCGAGGTGTCGCAGATCGTCCAGCGGCTGGAGCCGCCCTCGGCCGGTGAGTGACGCGGCGCCGGGCGAGGTGCTCTCGCCCGCCGAGCTGCGCCGTTACGGGCGCCAGATGGTGATGCCGGAGATCGGCCTCGCCGGGCAGCGGCGGCTGCGCGCCGGGCGGGTGCTGGTGGTGGGCGCCGGCGGCCTCGGCTCGCCGGCGGCGCTCTATCTCGCCGCGGCGGGGGTGGGAACCCTCGGGCTGGTCGAGTTCGACCGCGTCGACGAGACCAACCTGCACCGCCAGATCCTCTTCTCGACCGCCGACGTCGGACGGCCGAAGCTCGCGGCGGCGGCCGAGCGGCTCGCCGGGCTCAATCCGCACGTGCGGCTGGAGCTGCACGAGGCGAGGCTCGACCTCGACAACGCCCTCGAGCTGGTCTCCGGCTACGACCTGGTGGTCGACGGCTCGGACAACTTCCCGACCCGCTACCTGGTCAACGATGCCGGCGTGCTCGCCGGCAGGCCGGTGGTGCATGGCGCGGTCTACCGCTTCGAGGGGCAGCTGTCGATCTTCGCCGCCCCCGGCGGCCCGTGCTACCGCTGCCTCTTCCCGCAGCCGCCGCCGGCCGGAACGGTGCCGTCGTGCGCCGAGGCCGGGGTGTTCGGTGCTCTGCCCGGGGTGGTCGGATCGCTGCAGGCGGCGCAGGCGATCCAGTGGCTCGCCGGAGTCGGCGAACCGCTGGTCGGCCGGCTGCTGATCTTCGACTCGCTGGCCGGCGCCTTTCGCGAGCTGCGCTTCCCGCGCGACCCCGCCTGTCCGGTCTGCGCGCCGGACGCGCCGCGCCGCGAACTGCGCCGCGAGGAGGAGAGCTGCGAGATCCCGGCGGGAACCTTCGAGCTGGCGCCCGAGGAGGTCGCGCGCCGCTGCGCCGGCGGCGAGCGCCTGGTGCTGATCGACGTGCGCGAGGCGTACGAGCGCGAGATCGCGACGCTGCCCGGCGACCGCTGGATCCCCCTGCGCGACCTGGCCGCCCGGCTGGAGGAGGTGCCGGACGACGCCGCGGTAGTCGTCTATTGCCACCACGGCGGGCGCTCCGCCCACGCCACGGGCTTTCTGCGCGCCCACGGCCGGCCGCGCAGCTTCAACCTCGCCGGCGGCATCGACGCCTGGAGCCGGCGCGTCGATTCCGCGCTGCCGCGCTACTGACGGCGCTGCCGGCCGCGATAGTCTTGGCGCGTCGCATTCGGATGCTCCGCGCGGCGGCCGGGCCGGCCCGCGCCGGGCTCCCGGCGACGGGAAATCCTTCCAGCAGACGGCAGACGAGCGGGAGAGAACGGATGAGTCAGCACAAGCGTGGCGGCCGGGGAGCCGCCTGGCGATGGATCGCAGGGGCGGCGCTGCCGATAGCGGCACTGCTGGGCGCCGCGCCGGCGGCCGTCGAGGCGCAGCCGCCGGGCGGCCCGGCGGCGGTGCGGGCCGAGGTGCCGGTCGAGGAGTTCACCCTCGACAACGGCATGAAGTTCCTGCTCGTGCGGCGGCCCGAGCAGGCGACCGTGATGGGCGGCTGGGTGGCCCACGTCGGCTCGGCCAACGAACGTCCGGGGATCACCGGCGTGGCGCACTTCTTCGAACACATGATGTTCAAGGGGAGCCGCATCCTCGGCACGAAGGACGCGGTGCGCGACGCCGAGATTCTCGCCGAGCAGGAGGCGCTGCAGGAGCAGATCCGCGAGCTCTACCGCGTCCAGCGCGCGCGCTGGCGCAAGGGGGAGATCGACGACCCGTTCGACCCGGCGGCGCGGCCGCCGGCCCTCGTCGACCTCGAGGCGCGGTTCGCGAAACTGGTCGAGGAACAGCGCGCGCTGATGGTCAAGGACGAGTTCGACAAGATCTACACCGAGGCCGGTGGCTCGGGGATGAACGCCACGACCAACTGGGACTCGACCGTCTACTGGATCACCGTCCCGGCCAACAAGCTCGAGCTCTGGTTCTGGATGGAGTCCGAGCGGCTGCTGCAGCCGGTCTTCCGCGAGTTCTACTCGGAACGCGACGTGGTGCAGGAGGAGCGGCGGCTGCGCGTCGAGTCGACCCCGACCGGGCCGTTCGAGGAGCAGCTCAACGCGATGTTCTGGACCTCGCATCCGTACAACTGGGACACCATCGGCTGGATGAGCGACCTGAAGTCGCTGTCGATGGCCGACGCGCAGGAGTTCTTCTCCACGTATTACGCGCCGAACAACCTCACCGCGGCGCTGGTCGGCAACTTCGAGGTCGCCGAGGTCCGGCGGCTCGCCGAGGCCTACTTCGGGCGCATTCCGCGCGGCGAGCGGTCGGTGCCCGACGTGGTGACGCTGGAGGAGAAGCAGCTCGCCGAGAAGCGGATGAACGCCGAGTGCGACTGCCAGCCGCAGGTCACCGTCCAGTTCCACACCACCCCCTTCCAGCACAAGGACGACTACGTCCTCGAGGTCATCTCGGGCCTGCTCAACGGCCAGACCGGAAGGCTGAACAAGCAGCTGGTGCTCGAGCGGAAGATCGCCTCGTCGGCGTTCGCCGCGCAGCAGGCGTGGAAGTACAACGGCTTCTTCGTTCTGTCGGCCGAGACGCAGGGCGAGGCGACGCCGGCCGAGGTCGAGGCGGCGCTGCTCGCCGAGCTCGCGCGGCTGGCGGCCGAGCCGGTGCCCGCCGAGGAGCTGCAGAAGGTCAAGAACCAGACCGTCGCCGGCTCCTTCCGCAACCTGCAGAACCCGTTCTTCCTGCTCGTGCAGCTGCTCTTCTACGACGGCTGGGGGGACTGGAATCACCTCAACACGTGGGCCGGGAAGACGCTGGCGGTGACGCCCGAGGACGTGCAGCGGGTGGCGGCGAAGTACTTCACGCGCGAGAACCGCACCGTGGCGACCTACCAGCGCAAGGCCGGGACGTCCGCCGAGCCGGTTCCCGAGGAGCTCGCCGGCCTGCCGGCCGAGCAGCAGCAGATGTTCCTCGGCCAGCTGCGGCAGATCCGCGCCGCCGGCGACGCGGCGCAACTCGAGCAGGCGATCGCCGGGCTCGAAGCACAGAAGGGGGCGCTGCCCCCCGAGTACGCGGCGCCCGTGGCGCTGATGGAGCGAACGATGCACGAGCGACTCGCGGAACTGCGCGCCGCGCAGGCAGAGGGGGTGGCGCAGTGAGCACGTTCGGGATCACCAGCCGGCGGACACGCGTTGCTCTCGCCGCCACCGCTCTCGTCGCCTGCGCGCCGCTCGCCGCGGCGGCGGATTCCGCCATCCCGCCGCGCCCCGAGCAGCTGACCTTCGCCGCTCTCGACTTCGAAGTGCCGCGCGCCGAGGCGCTGCGCCACACGGAGGGGCTCGGCGGCGCGGTCGCCTACGTCGTCCCCGACCGCGCCCTGCCGCTGGTCAACGTGGTTCTCCACCTGCGCACCGGTGCCTTCCGTGAACCGGCGGAGCTGCCGGGGCTGGCCGCCCTGACGGCCCGGCTGATGCGCGTCGGCGGCACTACCGGCCGGACGCCCGAGGAGTTCGACGAGCGGGCCGACTTCCTCGCCGCGCAGATCGGCGTCACCTCGGGGGACACCGGGACCCGCGCTTCGCTCAACGTCCTGTCGCACTCGCTCGACGAGGGGCTCGACCTGCTCTTCGACATGCTGCGCAACCCGCGCTTCGACACCTCGCGACTCGAGATCGAGCGCGGCAAGGCGCTCGAGGCGATGAAACAGCGCAACGACGACGCGAGCGACATCCTGGCGCGCGAACAGGGCTGGCTCTTTTACGGCCGCGACCACTTCGGCGCCCGGCAGGCGACCGCGGCGCAGCTGGCGGCGATCGACCGCGAGGCGCTGCTCGACTTCCACCGGCGCACCTTCGGCCCGGAGGGCCTGGTGATCGCCGTCTCGGGCGACGTCGATCCGGTCGACGTGCTGGCGCGCATCGCCCGGCGCCTCGACGGCTGGCAGGCGGCCGAATCGGCCAGCTGGCCGCCGTCGACGCCGGACTACGCCCCGGCCCCGGGCCTCTATCGGGTCGAGAAGGACATCCCGCAGGGCAAGGTCGTGGTCGGCCACCGCAGCCTCGCGGTCGACGACTGGACCGATCCGCAGCTGGCGGCGATCGAGGTGATGAACGACATCCTCGGCGGCGGCGGCTTCACGTCGCGCCTGGTCAAGCGGATCCGCTCCGACGAGGGGCTCGCCTACGGGGCCTCCTCCCGCTTCGGGCTCGGCGCCTTCTGGCCGACCACCTTCACCATGGGCTACGCCTCGAAGAATCCGACCGTCGCCTACGCGCTGGAGATCCTGCTCGAGGAGTTCGAGCGCATCCGCGCCGAGCCGGTGTCGCAGGAGGAGTTGCGGGTTTCGAAGGGCTCGTTCGTCGACACCTTCCCGCGCTCCTTCGAGTCGGCGGCGCAGATCGCCGCCACCTTCGCCCAGGACGAGATCCTCGGCCGGTCGCACGAGTACTGGTACGGCTATCGGGCGCGCATCGAGGCGGTCGATGCCGCGCAGGTGCTCGCAGCGGCACGCCGACACCTCGATCCCGCCCGGCTGGCGATCCTGGTGGTCGGCAAGTGGTCCGAGATCGCCCCCGGCGACCCCGAGGGGCGCGCCACGATGGCGCAGTTCGGCGGCGGCAAGTCGACCGAACTGCCCCTGCGCGACCCGCTCACCCTCGAGCCGCTGGCCGCCCCCTGACCCCCAACGGTTTCGGGGCCAGGCACGAAACCTCGGGGTTTTCTGCCTGTCCCCGCGACCCGGGCAGCAGACCGCCCGGCGGTGGCAGGTCCGTCTCCGGGAGGGCTGGAAGGGGGGATCGATCCGGCTCGCTGGCGGGGTCGGGCAGCGAGGGATCCGGGTTCAGAAAGTCGGCCCACAGATCGCGGGTTCGTCGGGCTGTGTGGGCGATCCTGCAGTCGAGGCTCATGTACCCTCGCAGGCTGCCCGGGGCCCAGCGTTCGTGGATCGCCCTGCAGTCCGCTGCGACGAATGCGATCCAGGCTTCTTGCGCTTCGGCGACTGCGGCGAGGATCGAGGGTCGGTCGCGGAACTCCTCTTCGGCGGCCGACAAGTACCGGTCGAGCATCACCTGCTCCCGCAGGAGAAGCTGCTCGAGGCACTGTTCGAGATCCAGTGTCGTGACGGCGCCCGGGCAACGGTCGTCCGCCATTGCCGAAGAGCTCAGAATGCATGCAAGGAGCAGGGCCCGAGGACGTCGCCGCAAATGGCGCGTCGGAGTGGAGCTTTCGGAGCGGTTCATGCCCGACCTCTCGAGCCCTCGATTCCAGGGTGCTGCGAGAGCTACGTTCGGGAAGGATGCCACGAAAAGGAGACCCTCCGCTCCGACTCGTCGGCCGGGGGAGCGCGGTGGAGGATCGCCTCTCGTCCGCTGCTGCCTCGATTCGGGGACGGGCAAGCAAACTCCGGTTTTCTTGCCGGTCCCCGAAACCCGGGTCGATGCGATCTCGTTCCGGAGTTCCGGCTCGCATTCGGCGAGCGCAGTGCCCCCGCTCCGGTGACGCCCGAGCGGGGGCGGAGCGTGACGGGGGCGGAACGGGCCTTACGGCCGGCGCCGGGGTGCGGGGAAGAAGGCGTTGGTGCGGGCGACGTAGTCGCGGTAGCCGGGGCGGCGCTCGGCGATGTCTTTTTCGAGCAGGGAGACGCCGGAGACGCGCAGCAGCAGGAAACTCATCAGGGCGGGGGCGAAGAGGGTCCACCAGGCGCCGGCACCGAGCGCGATCAGGAAGAAGCCCCACGCGACGCAGAACTCGCCGAAATAGTTCGGGTGCCGGCTGAGCGCCCACAGGCCGCGGTCCATCACCCGGCCCGAGTGGGCGGGATCGGCCTTGAAGCGCGCCAGCTGAGCGTCGGCGATCGACTCCCAGGTCGTGCCGAAGGCGACGACCAGGGCGCCCAGGAACTCCGGCGCGCCGAGCGGCGCGCGCACGGCGAGCGCGGCGGCGAGGGGGGCGGAGAGCAGCCAGGCGAGCAGTGCCTGCAGGCCGAAGACCAGATAGAGGCTCTTCCACGCGAAGCCCGGCTGGTTGCGGGCGCGAATGGCGCGGTAGCGGCGGTCCTCGGGGGCCGACCAGTTGCGCCGGGCGAGGTAGCCGGCCAGGCGCAGCGACCAGACGCCGACCAGGAGGAGCAGCAGCGCCACACGGGCGGCTGGCGCGGGGCCGGCCGCGGCGTAGACGAGCGTAGCGAGAAGATAAAAGAGCGACCAGAAGACGTCGACCAGACCGGCGTTGCGGCGCACGGTGGCGACCGCCCAAGCGACCAGGCCGAGCCCGAGCAGCGCCGGGAGTGCCGCGAGCCAGAGCACCGGCAGACTCATGCCGCGTCCGCCGTTCGCTCCCGGGCGCGCACCGTCAACGGGCCGGCAACGGTGAGTCGGGCGAGGCTGGGCGTCGGAATCAGGGCGGTTCGGTGATCTGTCGTCGGTCCCGAGTCCGAGTCTTGCCAGGGGAGAGTTCGGCAGCAGGGCGATGCTCGAGCGAAAAAAAGGTGCCGCTCTGCACGAGAATCGGAGACGCTCTCGCCCGATCCCTTCCGGAATCGGCGCAGCGGCTCGCGCGGATCTTCGGTGGCCTCGTCCATTGCCTCGCGGTGGAGGGCGAGAAGGCACGGGCAGGCCGCGCGGAACCCGGTGCTCACGGAGGCAGGCAGCTCGATCAACCGCTTTCCTACGGTGCCGTGGCGGACCAGAAGAAAGCCGAGCCGATCTCGAAGCCGTCGACGAACAGGTAGGCGTTGGTCAGTCGGGCAAAGCCGAAGTCGAAATCGGGGTCGTTCCACTCCGAGGAGCCGGCGCCGACGACGCGCCCGGCCTCCAGCCCGATCGCGGCGAATCCGCAGCGTTCGTCGCCGCCGCCGCCGTTGGGTTCGAGATCGATCAGGATCCGGCCGGTACCCCCACCCCCGAAAGGCAGGTCGAGCGTGCCGTTCTCGTTCAGGCGGAGAGCTCCCGCCTGCACGGAGAAGGGACTGCCGCCGGGAGTCGAACCGGCCACGATCCGGCCGTCCCCCTGCACGGCGAGACCACCCTCGTACCAGGCATCGCGCGCACCGCTGCCGAGGAAGCTGACGCGGGCCGATCCGCCGGTGCCGAAGGTCGGGTCGGGCGCGCCCGCGGCCGTCAACCGCAGGAATCCCAGGTCGCTCGCGGAATCGAACGTTCCCGGCCCGACCTCTGTTTCGGCGAAGACCACGACGCGCCCCTCGGCATCGAGGGCGAGGTCGAGCACGACGTCGTCGTCGTAGTCCGGGGGTGCGACGTCGAAGCCGTGGGTCGCGAGGCCACCACCGCCGAAGGACGGATCCGATGCGGTGCCGTCGGCGAGGAGTCGCGCCACCAGCAAGTCGTAGTCGGTGCTGCCCGTGGCAACGAACGAGCCGGCCAGGATCGGCTTGCCGTCCGGCTGGACGACGATGCGCTGGCCCGTCTGCTGATCGGCGCCGGGCACCAGCCATTGCTGTTCCGCGGGGGTCCCCGTCTGCCAGCGCCAGGTCCAGATCCAGCCGGTCGTGGTCGTACCGACGGCCCAGACGACGCCAGTCGCGCGGTCGACGTCGACATCGCGTGCTTCGCCGGCCAGCGAACCCGCCGCCACGCCGTCACCGAAGAACGTCGGATCGAGCGTTCCCGACGGAGTCAACCGAAAGAGCAGCGGTCGGTCGGTCGTCCCGTCGCGCAGATGGCCGGCAACCAGGATCCGACCTGCAGCATCGAGGTCGACACTGGTTGCACTTCCCTGCACGTAGCCCAGGCCGAGCACCGAGAAGTCGAGTACGAACACTCCCCCGCTGGCGAAGGCCGGGTCGGGAGACCCGTCGGGGCGAACTCGCATCACGACGGCCTTGGTCACCTCCCCGTCATCGTCGCTCGCCGATCCGGCGACCAGGAAGTGTCCATCGGGCTGGACCGCGAGTGCTCGGGCGAGGTCACGGGCCTCGGTGTCGAGATCGACCGCCCGAAAGGCGGTGCCGTTTCCGCCGAATCCCGGGTCGAGCTGGCCGTCTTGCGCGGCGAGCGGGGGGATGCCGAGCGCGAGAAGCAGCCCGACGATCCAACGACGGCTGCGGTTTCGAAATCCCATGGATGAGCCTCCCGGAAGCGGCAGGGTGGACCTTACTCCCGAAACCCGGAAGCCGGTGAATTCCGGTCACGGGCTGGAGGTGTCTCCCGAAAGACGATGGCGAGACGCGCGGCCCCGGCTCCCCTCCCCGTCCCCGCGCCCGATCCGTCAGCGGGTCGTACCAGTTTCGGGGACAAGTTTCGGGGACAGGTACGAAAACTCGGGATTTGTTGCCTGTCCCCATTTTGTCGGAGGGGGTGGGGAGATTGAGCTAGCCTCGGAGGTGTGAACTCCGGAGCGGGTCGGGTG
>JAIOJQ010000263.1 GCA_019911865.1 Thermoanaerobaculia bacterium | reverse complement strand
TCGGCGAGCGCCGGGATGCCGTCGCCGAGGTTGCCCTCGGTGAGCGGACAGAGGCCGGCCGTCCAGCCGCGGGCGAAGAGATCGAAGAGACGGTCGGCGTCGGTGTGGGTGAGGTGGATGCCGGTGGCGTTGAGCCCGGTCCCGTCGGCGAGGGTTTCGAGGGCGAGCTCGACCGGCGACCTGCCCCAGGCCGCGACGACCTCCTCGATCTCGCGGCGCTGCTCCTCGAGGTGGATGTGGAGCGGCCACCCTCGCTGCCGGGCCACCTGAGCGAGCTCGGCGAGCTCGCCGGGCTCCACCGCGCGCAGGCTGTGCGGGGCGAGCCCGATCGACTCGCGCGCCGGGTCGAGCCCGGCCGCGATCGCCTCGCAGTGGGCGAGGAAGCGTTCCACCGAAATGCCGTCGAATCGCCGCTGTCCGCCCTCGAGCGGCCGGCCGGGACCGCCGGTGCGGTAGTAGCACTCGAGCAGGACCAGGCGGATTCCCGCCTGGCGCGCCGCGTCGATCACCGCCGCGTCGAGGGCGAAATCGGCGGCGCCGGCGTCGGCGTGGTGCACGTAGTGGAACTCGCCGACGGTGGTGATGCCGGCGCGGCGCATCTCGCGAAACGTGCGTCGCGACAGCCGCGCCAGCGACTCGGGCGTCAGGCTGCCGACCAGCTCGTACATCGCCTCGCGCCAGGTCCAGAAGCTGCCGTGCTCGAGCGGGAAGGTCTCGCCCCGTCCGCGCAGGCCGATCTGGAAGGCGTGCGAGTGGACGTCGACGAAGCCGGGCAGCAGCGCCTGGCCGCGCCGCTGCTCGACCGGGGTGCCGGGCGGCGGATCTCCGAGCGAGTCGATGCGGCCGGCCGCATCGATGGCGAGCACGAGCCCGGGCACGAAGCTGGCGCCGTCCCACACGAGATCGGCCGTGAGATAGCGCCGGTTCATGCGCTCGCCCCGCCGCAGAAGCGGTCGACCAGCTCCACCAGCAGGCGACTGGCGCGCTCCATGTCGGCCTTCGGCATCCACTCGTCGGCGCGATGGGCGACCGAAATGTCACCCGGGCCCCAGACGACGGCGTCGATGTCGAGGGCCGAGAGCGGACCGCCGTCGGTGGCGAAGGGGGCGCCGCGGCTGTCGCGCTGGCCGGTGAGGGCGAGCAGTTCGCGATGGATCGGACTCGCCTCGGCGGTGAGCAGCGGCTCGCTCCAGCCGAGCGTCTCGAGGCTGGCGCCCGGAGCGGCGTCGCGGACCACGGCCTCGATCCGCGCCCGCAGCGCCTCGACATCCGCCGCGGGGAGCGGCCGGGTACCGAGGTCGATCGTGCAGCGGTCCGGCACCACGTTGAGCGCCACGCCGCCGTCGATGCGGGCGACGTTGAGCGGCACGAAGGGCGCCTCGGGGAAGTACTCGCCGAGCTCCGGCCGCTCGGACTCGAGCGCCCGGCGCAACGCCGCCAGCGCCGCGACGACCGGCGCCGACTTCTCGATCGCGTTGTCGCCCAGCTGCGGCGTGCCGCTGTGCGCCGGTCGTCCGGCGAGAGCGACGCGCAGCTTGAGGTGTCCCTTGTGCATGCGCACCACGGCGAGCGAGGTCGGCTCGCCGATCACCCAGGCGCGCGGCAGCGGCTCGTCGGCCGGCCAGGCGCGGGCGAAGTCGCGCGCCCCCAGCATGCCGACCTCCTCGTCGAAGGTGAACAGCAGGCCGAGCGGGCGGGTGAGCGACGCCGGGTCGAGGCGGACGGCCAGCGCGGCGGCGAGGGCGACGAACCCCTTCATGTCGGCGGCGCCACGGCCGACCCAGCGGTCGCCGCGGTCGGTCAACCGGAAGGGGTCGCTCGACCAGTCGTCTTCGAGCGCCGGGACGCAGTCGGTGTGGCCGGAGAGGACCAGCCCGCCGCGGCCGGCCGCATCGACCGGCGGACCGAGGCGGGCCCACAGGTTCGCCTTGCGGCCGTCGGGGGAACGGAGGATCCGCAAGTCGGACCCCCGCCGGTCGAGCACCCCGGCGAGCAGCTCGATCGCCGGCAGGTTGCTCGCCGAGCTGGTTGTGTCGAGCGCCACCAGCCGGGAGTAGAGGTCGAGCGCCAGGGGGTCGATCACCGGAGAAATCTACCGGAAGGGTGTGAGCCGAGCCATACCGCCGGTCGTCTCGGGGAGCTAGGGTCGGTTTCGCTTGCCGGCTCGGGAGGACACTCGGCATGGCGACTCACAACTGGCGTCGCGGCGCCGCCGTTCTCGCGCGGGTGATGCGCGATCCGGCGGAGGTCGCCGCACCGCTCGACCTGCCGGATGCCCCGGACAGCGCGGAAATCGCTGCGGCTCCGGATTCGGCGTCCCCCCCGTTTTTTCGCCGCCCGGGGCATGCACCCGCGGGGCAATCGGACAGATGGCTCACAGCGCTGGCCGGAGCCGTGGCGCTCGCCGTCTCGGGCAGCGCTGCGGCGCAGTCCGCTTCGACACTGGTCGCCGTCGCCGCCCACGGCAACTTCCACGCCGCGGGCGTCGTGGCGACGATCTCCGGCGACGTCGACGGCGACGCGTCCGCGCTGCTCGAGTGGCGGCGGGGGGCGAGCGGTGCCTTCCGTCCGGGGCACCCGCTCGTACGCGTCGACGCGACCCGATTCGTCGGCAGCCTCTTCGAACTCGCGCCGGGAGTCGCCCACCAGGTGCGGATCACCCTCGTCGATCCGGACGGCGTCACGGCGCCGGCGACGCGGACGGCGGACTTCGCGACCCGGCCGCCGGGCCTGCGCGAGCCCACGGTGCGTATCCTCTTCGTGGCGCCCGGCGGAAACGACGGCAATCCCGGCACCGATCCGGGCGCGCCGCTCGCCACGATCCAGGCGGCCGCCACTCGGTTGGCGCCGGGCGACCGGGTCTCGATCGCGCCGGGAACGTATCGCGAGAGCGTCGTGGTGACGACCTCGGGCACCGCCGCGCAGCCGATCGTCTTCCGCGGCTCGGGACCGGGCGTCGTTCTCGACGGCGCCGACGCAGCGATCGCCGCCGGCGGCGTCCCCTGGACCTCCGGGACCGGCGGCACCTGGTCGCTCGCCATCGCTTTCGCGACGGGACACGCCGTCACCGACCAGGGGCGCCTCTTTCGCTACGACTCGCTGGCCGACCTCCAGGCGCTGGCAGCGGGTCCTCCCGGCGGTTTCTTCGTCGACGGCTCCACCCTGCGCGTCAAGTTCTCCGACGGCTCGCCGCCGACGGGGCGCACGATCCACGTTGCCCGGCTCGAGGACGGATTCCGCCTCGACGGCGTCTCCCACGTCCGCGTCGAGAATCTCGAGATCCGGCACTACGGTGCCGGCGATTACGGCAAAGGGGTCTATCTGCGCTTCGCGTCGGACTCGACGGTCCGCAACTGTCGCATTCACGAGGTCGGCGCGGCGGGGGTCTGGGTAAAGGGCGGGGCGCGCAACCTGATCGAGGGCAACGAGATCCTGGACACGTCGATCCCGGGCTGGGACTGGAACTGGACCAAGGGCAGTTCGGCGGAGAACAACGCGATCGTCTTCACCGACGACATCGGGCGCGGCAACGTGGTCCGCCGCAACGACTTGCGCGGCACCTTCAACGGCGTCGGACCCTGCGGCTCGCTGCCCCCGCCGGCCGGCTTTACCAGCGAGACCGACCTCTACGAGAACCTGCTCTCCGACCACAATGACGACGCTTTCGAACCCGAGGGCTGGTGCGCCAACGTGCGGATGTGGGACAACGTCATCGCCGACGTCCACATGGCCTTCGCCGTGGCACCCGCCTACCCGGGGCCGACCTGGATCGTGCGCAACGTCGCGCGCGACTTCGGATCGACCCGCACCAGCCAGCAGGACGGGTACACGGCGAGCGTGCTGAAGATCAACAGCGGCTACCCGCAGCCGGTCGGACCGCTGCTCGTGTACCACAACAGCTTCTGGACGAGCGCGCCGAACACTCCCGCGCTCGCCCTGCTGAACCCCGGTGAGAGCACCTGGATCCGGGCGCGCAACAACGTCTTCGCGGCGACCTCGGATGTCTTCTACAAGGTCAACCCGGTGACGGTCGACTTCGACCGGGACGCGCTCTGGCGATCCACGTCGGGCCGCCTCGCCTACTGGGAGGGGGCCACCTACCCGTCCCTGCCGGACCTGCGCGCCGGCAGCGGTCAGGAACTCAGTGGCTTTTTCGCCGATCCCGCCTTCGCAGCGCCCGCCGCCGGCGACTTCACGCCGCTGCCGTCGAGCCCGCTGGTCGACTCCGGCGCCGTGTTGCCCGGCGTCAACGACTCGCCGATCGGCGATCCTCCCGACATCGGTGCCGTCGAGCGGTCGGAGATCTTCGCCGACGGCTTCGACGAAGGATCGGCCGTTCGCTGGTCCCTGACCTTCCCTTGACCCGTCGCCGGGCTAGAATCCGGGCCATGAAACCCTCGTCGATCGTGCGCCTGACGCCCGGCAAGCGGGTCCTGTTCCTCACCCGGGATGCCGAGCTGATTCGTCGCCAACTGCGGGGAGAGCTGGACTTGCGGATGGCGGACGTGGACCCCGCCGAGCTGCTCGACGACATCAACACCGACGTCATGACCCCCGCCTGGGTCTGCTTCAACTGGCAGCCCGAAGAGATTGCCCGGGAGGCCTACGCCGGGCTGATCGTCGACGGCAAGCGGATTTTCGAGCGCGACGCCCTGGCCGGCGGCAACTTCGAGGTCATCGTCTCGGGCAAGCGCAAGGGGACCGGCAGCTCGCGCGAGACGGCGGCGCAGTGCGAGAAGTACGCCGGCATCCGCATCGCCATCGCCGAGTCGTTCGCCCCCATCCACGCGCGCAACAACCTCAACCTCGGCACCCTGATGGGCGGCTACGACGTCCTCGCCCGCCTGCAGGCGGGCGAGGGGATCCCGCTCGACGAGTTCACCCGCGGCCACGACCCGATCACCCGGCAGATCATCGAGTGGGGCGGCCTGTTCCCGTACTCGAAGGCGCTGGCCGCCGGAGAGGTGGCGCCGCCGCCACTCGAGACCGGCCGGCGGCCGATGACGATGGCCGAGAAGATCCTCGCCCGGCACCTGATCGACGGCGCGCCCGACGCCTGCGTGCGCCCCGGCGACGCGGTGGTGGTCTCGGTCGACGGCGGCTACACCCACGAGTTCACCACTGCCCAGGTCCACGCCTTCCTCGCCGGCGAGTACGGCGAGGACTACCGGATCCGCGACCCCGAGCGCTTCGCCGTTTTCGAGGACCACCTGATCTACGCCGACGAGGTGGCGCGCATGCGTCCCTTCCTCGACAAGATCGAGGTGCTGCGCGACATGCAGCGGCAGTTCCAGCGCCAGACCGGAGTGCGGGACTTCTCGGCCCGCGACGGCGTCTCGCCGGGCATCTGCCACGAACTGGCGCGCACCCACATGGTCGAGCCGGGGCAGTTCATCCAGGCCACCGACTCGCACACGTGCATGGGGGGCGCCAACAACGCGCTCACCTGGGGAGTCGGCGCCACCGAATACGCGGCGCTCGTCCACTCCGGCTTCACCCAGGTCGAGGTGCCCGAGTCGATCCGCTTCGAGCTGGTCGGCCGGCTGCGCGACAACGTCACCGCCAAGGACCTGATGCTCCACATCCTGCTCCACTTCGCCCGTCCTCAGGCGACGCTCAACCGGGTGATGGAGTTCACCGGCCCGGGCGTGTCGACCCTGTCGATGGACGAGCGGGCGACCCTCGCCAACATGGCCACCGAGTGCACGGCGCGCAGCGGCATCGTGGCGGCCGACGAGGAGACGTTCCGCTGGCTCTCGGACTGGCGCCCCCGCGTCGACCCGCAGCGCTGGCGCGCCGCGGCGGTCGAGCCGGACGCCGACGCCGAATATGCCGGCGGCATCCACGTCATCGACCTCGCGGCGCTCGAGCCGATGGTCGCCGACCCCGGCGACCCGGACCGCGGGGTCGCCTCCGACCCGACCAACGGGGCGAAGGTCGCGGAGATCGGCGCGGTGAAGATCGACATCGCCTACGCCGGCAGCTGCACGGCGGGCAAGATGGACGACCTCGACTTCTACCACCGGGTGGCGAAGGAGGCGGTCGATGCCGGCCTGAAGGTGGCGCCGGGGGTCGACTTCATCATCCAGTGCGGCTCGCGCGAGGTCGAGGAGTACGCGCGGACGAAGGGCTACCTCGACACCTTCCGCGCCGCCGGCGTGCGGTTGATCCACCCCGGCTGCGGCGCCTGCATCGGCTGCGGCCCGGGGGTGTCGGAGAGCGCCGAGCAGGTCACCGTGTCGGCGATCAACCGCAACTACAAGGGGCGCAGCGGCCCCGGCAAGCTCTGGCTGGCGAGTCCGCTGACGGTCGCCGCCTCGGCCTTCACCGGGCGCATCACCGCCTACACGTCGGGGATGTTCGCGTCGACGCCGGCGGCGGTCTGAGCGGCCGCCCCGGGGCTCACAGCTTCCAGCGGGCGGAGACCGACCAGACCTGGGCGTGGGCCGTGTAGGTGGTGACCGCGGCCGGATCTTCCTGCTGGCCGCGGGCGCGCAGGGGGGCGGCGTCGTGGTACGACCAGCCGAGGTCGAAGGCGAGCCAGCCCATCGACCAGGAGGCGCCCAGCGAGCCGATGGTGAGGTCCCCCACCGGCATGCCGGGTTCGACCGCCTCGCCGCCGGCGGGCGACGGCTCGTGCGCCAGGCCGGCACCGAGCGACCAGCTCGGCGACAGGGTCCACTCGGCGCCGAGGCGCAGCGACAGGGTGTCGTCGTAGCCGCCGCGTCGGGCGAGGGCGAACGGCTCGTCGAGTCGCGCCGGCTCGTGCGTGGCGCCGGGGACTGCGGCCGCCGACCAACGCGACAGCGAGCCGTCGAGCTCGAGCTTCAGGCGTTCCGTCGGGCCCCACCAGATCCCCGCCGTCCAGGTTTCGGGCAGCGACTCGCGCAGCGTCGAGCTGCCCGCCGGCAGCGCCGCCCGCGCCGCCTGCGCCAGCGCCTCCGGGACCGACTCGGGATCGCTGACGGTATAGACGAGATCGCCCCGCCCGTCGACCTCGACCTCGCTCTTCCAGGTGGCGCCGAAGCCCCAGCGCGGCGCCAGGTAGTGCGTCGCCAGCTCGAAGCCGAACCCGTCGGCGTCCGCCTCGGCGATGCGGTCGATCTCGATCGGGCCGCCGCCGGGCTCGACTCCGGGGTCGAAGCGCTGCGTGTCGCCGTAGCCGATCTCGCCGCGCACCGCCCGCAGCGCTCCGCCGACGCTCCAGCGCGCCCCGAGCTCGAGCGCGCCGGCGCCGCGCAGCTCGAAGAGGCGCGCCTCGCTGCGCCGCGCGGTGAAACGCTCCGGCAGCAGCCGGGTCTGCCAGTCGGTGAAGCGCCAGACGGGAGCGTCGATGCCGAGGCCGAGGGCGAACGGGGCGGCGTCGGAGCGCCAGGTCAGGTAGGCGGCCGGCGGAAACTGGATCGAGTGCTCGGCCCGGTGCGCGCCGGCGGCGCTCTCGGCGCGCACGGTCGGAGCGTCGAAGTCGAGGCCGATCTGCAGGCCGACGCCGTCGAGCCGCGTCAGGGCGGCCGGGTTGACGGTCACCGCGGCCGGATCGTCGGCGCGGGCGACGAAAGCTCCGGCCTGCGCGGTCGCGCGGCCGCCGTGCTGAAAGCGGCTGAACGCCGCGGCTTCGGCGCCGGGCGGCAGCGCGGCGGCGCAGAGCAGGAGCAGCAAGGGGGCAATTCGGCGCATGGGGTCTCCCGGGGGTGACGGATCTTCGAGCCCGCGGAGTCTACGGGAGGAGCGCGAGTCGCGGCGGGCCCGCTCCGGCGACCGGCGGCGCGGCGTTGTGGTGACCGGGAGCGGTTGCTAGACTGGCACCGGAAATCGCGCCCATGATCGTCGAAAAGCGTCGCATCGGAGACCACTTCGTCCTCGCGGTCGAAGGGGTGATCAAGCTCGGCGAGAGTGCCCAGTTCCTCGCCCAGACCCTCGAGCGGATGCTCGACGATGGCGGCGGACACGTGCTGCTCGACCTCGACCGCATCAACTACATCGACTCGACCGGGATCGGCGAGCTGGTCGGCTATCTGGCCCGCTTCAAGGAGCGCAGCCGGCGTCTGGTACTGGTGCGCCCCTCGGAGCGGATCGTCAAGCTCCTCCAGGTGGCGCAGCTGGCGGATCTCTTCCCGACCTACGACGATCTGGATGCCGCCGTCGCCGCCGAGTGCCGCTGAGGGCGGTGCCGGGCGCACCGCCGGGGACCGGAGCGCCGGATGGTGGCTCGCGGCGGCCGCCGGTGCGGTGCTGCTGCTCGGCTGCAGCTCGTTCGTCCACCGACTGCGCGAGCGCGAGCCGTTCCGGCGCGTGTCGCCGGACATCGCCTTCACCATGCTGCGCGACGTGCCGGCGCTGGGGGTCATCGACCTGCGGGAGCCGGAGGAGTTCGCCGGGCCGGAAGGGCACCTGCGCGGAGCGCTCAACCTGCC
>JAIOJQ010000262.1 GCA_019911865.1 Thermoanaerobaculia bacterium | reverse complement strand
CTGCTGGTCGGCGCCGGCGCTCCTGGCCGCCGCCGACCAGCAGCGGCTCGAACGGCGCGCCGCCGCGGATCCACAACGCCGCGGCGCCGGGCGGGCCGCCGAACTTGTGCCCGCCCAGGGTCAGGTAGTCCACCCCCAGGGCGCGCGCGTCGACCGGCATCTTGCCCACCGCCTGCACGGCGTCGCAGAGCACCGGCACGCCGCGCCGCCGGCAGGCGGCTGCCACCACGGCGACCGGCTGTACGGTGCCGAGCTCGTTCTGCGCCAGCATCAGCGCCACCAGCGCCGTCGGCCCCTCGAGCGCCGCCTCGATCGCCGCCGGATCGACCACGCCGTCCGGGCCCGGAGGCACCCGCGTCACCTCGACGCCGCGCGCCGCCAGCAGGTCGGCAGCGCCCGACACGGAAGGGTGCTCGAAAGCCGAGAGAACCATCCGCCCGCCGCCCCCGCCCACCGCGGCGATCACCGCGTTGTTGGCCTCGGTGCCGGAGGCGGTGAAGACGATCTCGGGCGGCTCGACGCCGAGCAGCCCCGCCACGGCCTCGCGCGCCGTCTCCACCGCGTCGGCAGCCGCCTGTCCGGCGCGGTGGACCGAGGACGGATTGCCCCACAGCTCCCCCAGCCAGGGGAGCATCGCCTCGCGCACCCGCGGGTCGAGCGGCGTGGTGGCGTTGTGATCCAGGTAGACCGGCCGCATGGCGGCGAAAGTCTAGCGTGCCCCCCCGGCCGCGCCGGCACCGGATCTGCAACACTCGACCGGGATGGCCAGCCTGCGTCAACTCGTCCGCTGCCTGCCCCTGCTCGTGCTGGCGCTCGCGCCGGCCGCCGCAGCCGCCGCCGAAGATCCGCCGAGCCGCGCCGAGCGCCGCGAACTCGAAGCGGCGCTGCCCGAGAAGTACCGGCGCTGGCTCGAGGAGGTCGCCCTGCTGATCACCCGCGGCGAGCGCGACACCTTTCTGCGCCTCGACAAGGACTACCAGCGCGACGCCTTCATCGATCGCTTCTGGCTGGTACGCGATCCCTATCCGGAAAGCGCGCGCAACGAGATCCGCGAAGACTGGGAGAGCCGCGTCAGCGAGGCGCGGCAGTCGTTCGGCTCGCTCGGCGACGAACGCTCGCGCTTCTACCTGCTCAACGGCGCGCCGGCCCTGCGCCTGTCCGACCAGTGCGGCATCCTGCTCTGGCCGACCGAGGTGTGGCTCTATCCGTCGAACCCGCGCGTCAAGGAGGTACTGATCCTCGTCTTCCAGCAGCCCTCGGGGCTCGGCCGGTGGAAGCTCTGGATGCCTTCCGACGGCCTCCACGCGCTCTTCCAGGCAGCTTCGCCGTTCCACGACGTCAACGAGCTGGCGCAGCAGATCTCCTACACCTGCGTGCGCAGCCCGGAGTTCGCCGCCGGCATCCTGTCGGTCTTCCGGCGCGGCGACATGAACTACACGACGACCCTGGCACGCGCCCTCGAGCCGATCGCCCAGCCGGCGAGCGAATGGGTCTCGACCTTCAACGCCTACTCGACCGACCTGCCCGAGACGGCCATCCTGCTTCCCGGCGACGTCGCGATCGCCTTCCCCGGCCGCCGCCAGAGCCGCACCGTGGTGCAGACGACGGTCGGCATTCCGCGCGATGCGCTCGTCCCCGGCGAGATCGCCGGCCACCGCTCCTACAACTTCGTGCTCAACGGCGAGGTGGTGCGGGAGGGGCGCCTGTTCGACTCTTTCCGCTACAAGTTCGACCTGCCGGCGGCGACCGTCGAGTCCCCGGCGGTGCCGCTGGTCTTCGAGCGCTTCCTGCGCCCGGGCGACTACCAGCTCATCGTCAAGATCGAGGACCTCAACGGCGGCGGCTACCTCCGCTTCGAGCGCGAGCTGTCGGTGCCGGTGATCGAGGGCGAAGCGCCGCCGCCCGACCCGGAGACCGGCCGCCTCCTGGCCGAAGCCAACGCCGCGCTGTCCACCTTCGACGACACGATCCGCATCATCGATCCGCACGGCTCGATGCAGTCGGGCCTGATCCGCTTCGACACCCTGACCACCGGCACGGCGATCCGCGAGGTGCAGTTCACCCTCGACGGCAAGGCGCTGCTGCGCAAGAACCGCCCCCCCTTCTCGGTCGAGCTCGACCTCGGCGAGGTGCCGCGCACCCGCACGCTGACCGCCACGGCCTACGACGAGGCGGGCCGCGAAGTGGCCTCCGACACGGCGCTGCTCAACGCCAGCCCGCACCGCTTCGCCGTGCGCCTGCTCGAGCCGCGTCGCGGGGCGCGCTACGAGAGCTCGCTGCGCGCCGAGGCGGCGGTCGAGCTGCCCGAGGGGGCGACGCTCGAGCGGGTCGAGTTCTGGCTCAACGAAGAGCTGGTGGCGACCCTCTACCAGGAGCCCTTCACCCAGCCGATCGTGCTGCCTCCGGGCGGCGAGATCGCGTACGTGCGGGCCGTCGCCTACCAGGTCGACGGCAATTCGACCGAGGAACTGGTCTTCGTCAACGCGCCGGAGAACCTCGAGGAGCTCGATGTCCAGTTCGTCGAGGTCTACGCTACGGTCCTGGCGCGCGACAAGCGCCCGGTTTCCGGGCTGACGGCGGAGGCTTTCCGCGTCAGCGAGGACGAAGTCCCCCAGCAGCTGACCCGCTTCGAGCAGCTCGACAGTCTGCCCATCCACGTCGCCGTGCTGCTCGACGTCTCCGCCTCGATGGAGCCCCACCTGCCGGTGGCCCGCGACGCGGCCCTGCAGTTCTTCCGCGACATCCTGACGCCGCGCGACCGCGCCTCGCTGATCCCCTTCAACGACCGGCCGACGCTCGCCGTGCCGATGACCAACCGGCTCGACGAGCTGGGAGGTGGCCTCGCCGGCCTGAAGGCCGAGCGCGGCACCTCGCTGTACGACTCGGTCGTCTTCTCCCTCTTCTACTTCAACGGACTGAAGGGGCAGCGGGCCCTGCTGCTGCTCTCCGACGGCAAGGACGAGAACAGCCGGTTCACTTTCGACCAGACCCTCGACTTCGCGCGCCGCGCCGGCGTGGCGATCTACACCATCGGTCTCGACATCGGCCGCGGCGAACTCGAGACCCGCCGGGTCCTGCGCCAGCTGGCCGAGGAGACCGGCGGCCAGTCCTTCCACGTCCGCCAGCCGGACGAACTCGCCGCGGTCTACGAATCCATCGAGCGCGAGCTGCGCTCGCGTTACCTGCTCGCCTACCAGTCGACCAACGCCACCCCGTCGACGAAGTTCCGTACCGTCGCCGTCGAAGTCGACCGCGCCGGCCTGGAGGTCAAGACGATGCGCGGCTACTATCCCTGAACGGCGACCGCCGGCCCCCCTCTCCCGGACCCGGACCGTCCATTCCATGTTCCAGCGCCTGCGCGCCCGGCTCGGCATTCCCTCGGCCTTCCACCGCCGCCAGTTCGCGGCGCGCGAGCGGTTCCGCTCCGACTACCGGATCCTCGCCGACTCCCTCCTCGCTCACCTCGACTTCGCGACCGTGATCGACGTCGGCTGTGCCAACGGATTCCTCCTCGAGCCGTTTCTCGCCGCCGGCCGCGACACTGTCGGCACCGAAGTGTCGCCGGAGGTCCTCGCGGTGGTCCCGCCGGAGCTGCGATCGCGGATCAGGATCGGCGACTTCACCACGTCCGAGGGGATCCACGACCTGGTCTGCTGCGTCGAAGTCGCCGAGCACATCCGGCCGGCGCGCAGCGACGAGCTGGTGGCGACCCTCACCCGGCTCTCCCGCCGCTGGATCTGGTTCACCGCCGCGCCACCGGGCCAGACGGGGCACGGACACATCAATTGCCGGCCGCACGACGACTGGATCGCCCGCTTCGCGGCGCGCGGCTTCGCGGTCGACCGGGAGCGCACCGACCTCGTGCGCTGCGACCTCGAACGCCTCGCCGTGGCCGTCTGGCTGCGTGGCAACGGCTTCGTGCTCGCCCGGCGGTCGGACGCCTGACGCCGCGCGCCAGGCGGTTAGGATCGCGGCGTGCACCCTCTCCGAGCCCCGCTGGCCGCGCTCCTCCTGGCCCTGGTACCGACCGCGCTGCGCGGCGCCGCCGCCCCGGAGGCTCCCCTGCGCTGTGACGCGGACGCCCTGCCGCTCGCCGGCGAGCTGAGCGTCGCGTTCTCTCCGCAGGCCGGGGGGCGCACGCGCCTCGACGGCCGCTTCCGCGCGCCGGTGCCGCCAGGCGGACGGCCCGACTGGCTGCACGTCGTCGGCCAGGTGACCCGCGGCGAGCACCGCGTGGAGTCCTTCCGCGTCGACTGGCGGACGGGGGACCTCGACGGGCCGCTCGAGGTCCCCTTCGTTCGCCTCCTCCCCACCGGCCACTACGAGCTGGCGATCACCGTAACCGCGGCGCCGGACGCGGTGCCGGCGCGCTGCTTCGCCTATCGACGGGCCCTCGATGTCCCCACCGCCGGACCGGTGGGCGAACCGGCTGGCGAGCCGGCGCTCCGCCTCCTGCCGTTCCCGGACCGCCTGCTGACCGGCAAGACCCGCTTCGAGGCGCAGCTGCGCGCCGGCAGCGCGGCGGCGGTGGCCTTCGAACTCGACGGCCGGCGGGTGATGACGCGCACCCGGTCGCCGTGGAGCGTCGAGCTCGACCTCGGTCCGGCGCCACGCCTGCACGAGGTCGCCGCCGTCGCCCTCGACTCCGAAGGCAGCGAGCTGGCGCGCGACACGGCGCCGGTCAATGCCGGGCCGCATCGCTTCGCAGTGCGCCTGGCACTCAGCGGAGCGAGCGACGGACCTCTCGAAGCCGACGCCGCGGTCGACCTGCCCGAGGGAGCCACGCTCGATCGGGTGGAGTTCGAAGTCGACGAGGAGCTGCGCGTCGTTCTCCATCAGCCGCCCTGGCGGACGCCGCTCCCCCGTACCGCTGGCGGCCGGCCGGCGGGCGTGCGCGCCGTCGCCTTCCTCTCCGGCGGCGGCGCTGCCGAGGCGTTCCGGCTGGCCGACGGGGCGGGATTCGGCGAGCAGCTCGACGTCGACTTCGTCGAGCTGCTCGCCACAGTCACCGACCGCCGCGGCAGACCGGTGCTCGACCTCGAGGCGGGCGAGGTCGTCATCCGCGAGGACGGCCGGGTGCAGTCTCTGCGCCGCTTCGAGCGGGTCGAGGACGTGCCGATCCACGCCGCGGTCATGCTCGACATCTCCGCTTCGATGGTCGACGACCTGCCGGCCGCCGAGCGGGCGGCCTTCTTCTTCTTCCAGTCGGTGCTCACGCCGCGCGATCGGGTCGCAGTGATCACCTTCGGCGATCGCCCGCGCCTCGCCACCCGCTTCACCGGGTCGATCGAGCAGCTGGCCGGCGGACTCGCCGACCTCGAGATCAGCGACGAGACGGCGCTGCACGACAGCATCGCCTTCGCCCTGCACTACTTCAGCGGCCTCGGCGGCAAGCGGGCGCTGGTCCTGATCTCCGACGGCGCCGACTCGGCGAGCCGGATGAGCTTCGAAGAGGTCCTCGACTACGCCCGCCGGACCGGCGTGACGATCTATTCGATCGGCCTCGACGTGCCGGCCAGGCCGCACTTCCCCGGCATGACGCTCGATCGGCTCGCCGCCGAGACCGGTGGCCGCTCGTTCCGCATTTCCGAGACCAGCCGGCTGGGCCCGATCTTCGAGGCGATCGAGCGCGAGCTACGCTCGCAGTACCGGCTCTCCTACCAGTCCGACGCCAGCGGCGGCGAGGCCTTCCGGCGGATCGACATCGACGTCCGCCGCAGCGGCGTCACCGCCCGGTCGGCGGCGGGCTACTACCCGTGACCGGACCCGTCGCGCTGCCGCCCTTGATCCTCGCCTCGGCCTCGCCGCGGCGGCGCGAGCTGCTGTCGCGCCTCGGCCTCCCGTTCACCGTGCGGCCCTCGGATGCCGACGAGACACCGCTCGCCGGCGAATCGCCGCGCGCGCTCGTGCTGCGCCTGGCCCGCGTCAAGGCGCGCCAGGTGGCGCGCCCGGGCGAGCTGGCGTTGGGAGCCGACACGGTGGTGGCGCTCGCCGGCCGGGTGCTGGGCAAGCCGGCCGACGACACCGAAGCGGCGGAGATGTTGCGCCAGCTCTCGGGCCGCGAACACGAGGTGTGGACCGGCGTCGCTCTGGTCGCTCCCGGCAGCGGCGGCGAACCGGCCCGCGAGCGCGCCGGCGCCTGCCTGACGAAAGTCACCTTCCGCACCCTCTCGGCGGCGGAGATCGCCGCCTACGTCGCTTCCGGAGAGCCGCACGACAAGGCCGGGGCCTATGGCATCCAGGGGGCCGCGGCGGCCTTCGTCAGCGGCCTCGACGGCGAGCACTCCAACGTCGTCGGCCTGCCCTTGCCGCTGGTCGGCGAACTGCTTTCCGGCTTCGTGCTGCCGGCTCTCAGCCGCCGACCTTGATCGGCTCACCCAGCTCGGCGAGCGAGAAGTTGGCCATGATCTGGTGCCCGTTGAAGTCGAGCACCCGGATGTCCTGGGCGGCCCCGAGGTCGCGCTCGACTCCCGCGAAGGCCTCGCCGTAGCGCTCCTGAACCGCCGCCAGGGAGACCTCGTAGGCGATGAAGCGGGTAATCCCCTTGTACTCGAGCTTGGCGATCAGCCGCGGATCGGTGAGCTCCGGATAGGTCGACAGGACGAGGATCGGCCCCGTGCCGGTGAAGATCAGGTAGCAGCGGATCGCCGTCGTCGTGTCCATCTCACCTCCCCGTTCCGGTCGGGCCAGCGCCCGGGGACGAAGGTACTCGCCGCCCGCCGACAGTGTCAAGGCGAACTGTTGCAGCAAGTTACGGCCTACGTCACCGGCCCGTCACGGCGTGCTGTGGAAAACTGGCAGGACTGACAGGAGCGAACCCCCAGCAGGCTCAACTACTTGAACGTAACTTCCTGAAAACAAACAGCGGAAACACTCTTGCACAAGATCCTGTGCAAACCGCTCGGAGCCCCGCTCGGCCGGGCCCGGAGCCCCGCCGGGGGCCGTTCTTCCGCAGGGATTTCCACAGAGCCTGCGGAAGGTGCATGCTAGCGTTCCGCGCGATGGCCGAAGCCCGCATCGCACTGGTCGAAGACGAGCCCGACCTCGCCGAGGTCCTGCGGTTCAACCTGGCGAAGGCGGGCTTCGAGGTCGACGTGATTCCGCGCGGCGACCTCGCCCTGGAAGAGGTCCGGCGGCGCCCGCCACAGCTGATCCTTCTCGACCTGATGCTCCCCGGCCTCGACGGCCTCGAGGTGACGCGGGCACTCAAGCGCGACCCGGCGACCGCCCGGATCCCCCTGGTGATGCTGACCGCCAAGGCGGAGGAGGTCGACCGTATCGTCGGCCTCGAGCTGGGGGCCGACGACTACATCCCCAAGCCGTTCAGCCCGCGCGAGGTGGTGCTGCGCATCCGCGCCGTGCTGCGCCGCCATGCCGGCGAACCGGAGGCGGAGGCCCGCCTCGAGGCGGGCGGCATCGTGCTCGATACCGCCGCCCACCGCAGCGAAGTGAACGGCGTCGAGATTCCGCTCACCGCCACCGAGTTCCGCCTGCTCAGGATCCTCATGGAACGTCGCGGCCGCGTCCAGAGCCGCGCCCGGCTGCTCGCCGACGTCTGGGGTTACGCGGAGGACGTCGACAGCCGGACCGTCGACACCCACGTTCGCCGCCTGCGCCGCAAGCTCGGTCCCGAGGCGGACCGGCTCGAGACGGTGATCGGGGTCGGCTACCGGCTGCAGGGCTGAGGGCGCCGCCGGAGCCCCGGGTGCGAATCCTGCTCGTGCGCCACGCCCCGGCCGTCGAGCGCGCGCTGTGGCGCGGCGAAGACGCCGGGCGCCCGCTCACCGAGGAGGGGGAGCGCCGATTCCGCAAAGGGGCGCGAGCCCTGGTCGCGCTCGTCCCCGATCTCGAGCGGATCCTCGCCAGCCCGCTCACCCGCAGCCGGCAGACCGCCGCGCTGCTGGCCGAGGAGGCGGCGCGCCAGCGGCCCGCTCCCGCGGTCGAGATCGACGCGAGTCTCGCCCCCGGAGTTCTCGCCGGGCAGCCCGCCAACCGACTCCGCCGGGCGCTCGCCTCGCCGGGGGGCACGCTCGCCCTGGTCGGTCACGAACCCGACCTGTCGCGCCTCGAGGCCCGGCTGTTGACCGGGCGCGACCGCCCGCTGGCCACCTTCCGCAAGGGGGGCGCGGCGCTGCTCGAAGGCGACCCGCAAGGCGAGGGCGGCGCGATCCTGCTCTGGCACCTGACCGCCGGGCAGCTGCGGGGCCTGGCGTGAGGAACGCCGAAGAGCCACTGCCCGCCGACCTGCTCGAGCGCCCTGCGGGCGAGGCAGCGCGCCGGATCGGCCTGCTCGAGCTCGAGCGCGCCATCGCGGCGCGCCAGGCCCTGGCGCGCGGCGACGATTCCGCAGCGCTGCACGATCTGCGCGTCGCGTTGCGCCGCCTGCGCAGCCACCTGCGCGCCTGGCG
>JAIOJQ010000261.1 GCA_019911865.1 Thermoanaerobaculia bacterium | reverse complement strand
CGGCCCGGGGGCTGGTTGCGGATGGTGCGGAGGTTTTCGTCGACCGCCTCGGCGAGGAGGCGGCGCTTCAGCCGCTCGTCCATGCCGGAGCCGGTCGCCGCGCCGCCCTCAGCGACTCGGGTCCTTGAGTCGGCTGAGAGCGGCCGCGAGGGCGCCCATGCTGGTGCTCGAGCGCGTCTTCTTCACGTAGGCCTGATAGTCGGCGCGCGAGCCCTCGAGCGTCTTGCCTTCGAGGGTGAGCGAGATCCGCTTGCGGCGCGGCTCGACCTGCGAGATCTGCACCTGGATCTGCTTGCCCACCGGATAGGCCTTGCCGAGCGAGGCGCCGCGCGGCAGCCCGGTCTCCGAGCCCGGCAGCAGGCCGGTGAGCCCCGGCTCGAGCGTCACGAAGACGCCGAACGGCTGGATCTTCTCCACCGTGCCGGTGACCACGGCACCCTCGGCGAAGCGCGACTCGACCCCTTCCCAGGGGTTGCCGGCCGGCGTTTCGCGCAGCGACAGCGAGACGCGGTGCCGCGCGGTGTCGAGCTCGCGCACCCAGCCTTCGATCGTCGCGCCGGGCGCCAGCTTCGGGTCGTCGTCGCCCATGCCGGGCAGCAGCTGCGACGGGTGGAGGAGCCCCTCGACCCCTTCGGCCAGCTCGACGAACCAGCCGAATTCGGTCTTGCGCAGCACCTTGCCGGTGAACGGCTGGCCGGAGGTCCACTTCTCGGCGGCCACCGTCCAGGGATCGGGCTCGAGCGCCTTGATCGACAGCGAGACGCGCTCGCCGCCCGAGCCGAGCTTGATCACCTTGACCTTGACCGTCTGGCCGATGGTCAGCACGTCGGCCGGCTTGCCCACCCGCCCGTGGCGCAGTTCGGAGACGTGCAGCAGCCCCTCGATGCCGCCGAGGTCGACGAAGGCACCGAAGTCGGTGAGCGCCACGACGCGTCCCTCCAGCTCGGCCCCCACTTCGAGGCTCTTGCGCATCTCCTCGGCCTGGTGGCGGCGCTCCTCGCGCAGCGCCGCGGCGCGCGACAGGATCAGCCGGTGCCCCTTCTCCTCGACGCGCAGGACGCGGAAGTGCAGGGTCTGGTCGAGGTACTGGGCCGGCTCGTGCGGCGGCCCGATCTCCATCGAGGAGCGCGGGCAGAAGCCGGTAATGCCGTCGACGGCGACGTGGAAGCCGCCCTGGTTCCAGCCGATCACCTTGCCGGCGACCGGCAGCCCCTCGCGCACCGCGAGACGGACGCCTTCGCTCGGAATCCCCTCGAGCTCTTCGGGGGTCGGCGCGACGAACTCCTCGGAGCGGGTGGAGCGGCGGTGGGCCGGCCGCTTGCCCGCCCCCTTCCCCTTGCCGCGTCCCTTGCCCGGCTTGCGCTCGCCGGCCGGCGCCGTCTCGCTGGCGACCTCGGCGACGACTTCGCCGGCCGTCCCGGCGGGAGCTTCGTCGGCTGCGACGGCGGGAACCGGCTCGGCGGCGACCTCGGGGGCCGGCGCTGCGTCGGCGCTCACCGGGTCGACCGGAGTCCCCTCCGGCCGGTCGCTGCCGGCAGCGGTCTCCGGCTCGGGGGCCGGAAGCGTTTCGGTGACAGGGGGATTCCCGGTTTCGGACATGGTGGACCTCGTCGGCAGTGGGGCGGATGGATCCGCGGTGGCTCCGCGCGGAAGCGCGGCAGCGCTGCCAAGGATACCGCACGGCGGCTCCGCCCGAAAGCTCCCGCCGCCGGCGCTGCGCCGGGCCGTAGACTCGCCCGCCGATGGCCGCTCCCGGACGCCTCGTCGCCTTCGTCACGCCGCACGGTTTCGGCCATGCCGCCCGCCTGGGGGCGGTGCTGGCGGAGCTGCCGGCGGGGCGCGCCCGGCTCGAAATCCGCACCACGGTGCCGCGCTGGTTCTTCGCCGCGGCGCTGCCCGGCGTGGAGTTCGAACATCGCGCCGAGGCGTGGGACGTCGGGCTGGTGCAGCGCGGGCCCCTCGAAGCGGACCTGCCGGCGACGGTGGCCGCCCTCGCGGCGCTCTTCGCTCCCGGCGCCATCGAGCGGCTGGCGGCCGATCTTGCCGCCGACCCGCCGGCGCTGGTCGTCGCCGACAGCGCGCCGCTGCCGATCGCCGCGGCGCACCTGGCCGGCGTGCCGTCGGTGCTGCTCGAGAGCTTCACCTGGGACTGGATCTGGGCCGGGTACCTCGGCAGCGAGCCGCGGCTGGGACGCTGGATCGAACAGATCGCGCCGCTCGCCGATCGGGCGACGCTGCGCCTGCGCGCCGAGCCCTGCTGCGGCCCGGCGCGCAGGCGCAGCGTCG
>JAIOJQ010000022.1 GCA_019911865.1 Thermoanaerobaculia bacterium | reverse complement strand
GGTCGGCGGCGTCGACGCGCCGCTCGTCGTGCAGGTGTGGAACCGCGACGGCGTGCAGGTGTTCCGCTCGCAGGGCACGCGCGAGGTGCCGGACCGCCGCGCGCCGGGGGCGCCGTCGCGGCGCTGCTGCGGCCGCTCGAGCTCCTCTTCGACCGCCTCTACGGATCGCGCTTCAATCCGCTGCACCAGAGCGGCAACCTGGCGGTGCTCTGTTTCCTGGTGACCCTGGTCACCGGCATCTACCTCTTCCTCTTCTACCGCATCGGCGACCCGCACGGCTCGGTGGCGCGCATCGAAGAGTCGATCTTCCTCGGCGGCTGGGTGCGCTCGGTGCACCGCTACTCGGCCGACCTGGCGATGGTGGCGATCGTCGTCCACCTGCTGCGCAAGCTGGTGCAGGGGCACACCTGGGGGCCGCGCGCCTTCGCCTGGCTGAGCGGCGTGGCGCTGCTCGGCGTGGTGCTGGCGAGCGGCTGGACCGGACTGGTGCTCGTCTGGGACGTGCAGGGAGCGCTGGTGGCCTCCCAGGGGGCGCGCCTGCTCGACCTGCTGCCGGTGCTCGCCACGCCGCTCGGCCGCTCCTTCAACGGCGAGACGCCGGTGCCCTCGTCGTTCTTCTTCATGAACCTCTTCCTGCACGTCGCGTTGCCGCTCGGCCTCGCCGCCGGTCTCTGGATCCACGTCTCGCGCGTCGCCCGGCCGGCGCTGCTGCCGCCGCGCCGGCTGCTCCTGGCGGTACTCGCCCTGCTGGCGCTGTTCGCGGCGATCCGGCCGGTGGTCCTGCCGCCGGCGGCCGACCTGCTGGCCCTGCCCGGACCGGTGCCGCTCGACCTCCTTTTCGCCTTCTGGCTGCCGGTGTCGCTGCGCGTACCGCCCGCCGTCCATCTGGCGCTGTGGGTCGTGGCGTTTCTCCTGCTGGCCGCCCTGACGCGATTCTGGCGGCCGCGCTCGGCGATCAACGTGTCGTGGGTCGACGAGAACTCCTGCACCGGCTGCACCGACTGCTACCAGGACTGCCCCTACGAGGCGATCGCCATGGTGCCGCGCGCCTTCGGCGCCCAGACCTCGGAGCTGGTGGCGCACGTCGATCCGGCGCGCTGCGTCGGCTGCGGCCTGTGTGCTGCCGCCTGCGCGCCGATGGGGGTCGGTCCCTTCGGCCGGACGGGGCGTGACCAGCTGGCGACGACGCGCGAGAAGCTCGCGGCGCGGCCACCGGGGGCGCGCGAGGTGGTCGTCCTCGCCTGCCTGAACGGGCTCGGCGGCCGGCCGCAGGAGCTCCTTGTCGCCGGGGCACGGCTCGAGCCGGTCGCCTGCGCCGGTTCGGTGCACAGCGCGACGATCGAGCTGCTGGTGCGCGGCGGAGCCGGGGGTGTCGTGCTGCTCGCCTGTCCGACCCGCGACTGCCGCTTCCGCGAGGGCCCGAAGTGGCTCGAGGCGCGCCTCTTCGCCGGTCGCGAGGCGGCGCTCAAGCCGCGCGTCGACCGCCGGCGCATCGCCTTCGCCGCCTGTTCCCTCGCCGAGGGGGCGGCGGCGCGGGCGGTGATCGCGGCGCTGCGCGACCGGGTTGCCGCCCTCGGCGAGGGAACAGGCGGCGAAGGCGATGCGCCGGCGGTCGACGCGCGGCTTGAGCGCCGCCTCGCGACCGGCGAAGAGGCGCGCCTCGA
>JAIOJQ010000260.1 GCA_019911865.1 Thermoanaerobaculia bacterium | reverse complement strand
CGGCGCATGCGGCAGGTCTGCGGGAGCTGCGCATCATCCACGGACGCGGGATCGGCGTGCAGCGCGAGGCGGTGCGCCAGCTGCTGGCGGCCGATTCGCGGGTCCTCTCCTTCGCCGACGCCCCCGGCGGCGCCGGCGGCTGGGGGGCGACGATCGTGACGTTGCGATGAGCCGCCGGGCCGCCAGTCTGGGGCGTCGACTCCGCACGCTGAGGCGCCCCTTCCGCCGCACCCGCTTCGACGTCGTCTGGGCGCCGGAGTGCTGCGCCGCCGTGCCGGGGCGGTTGCACGACGCGCGACGGGCGCCGCGCATCCTCGAGTTCCTGCGCCGCGAGGGGCTGCTGCCCGGCCGCCGCGTCCATCTCGCCCCCGAGCCGCCGCTGGCCGATCTGCTGCGCGTCCACACCCTCGAGTACCTCGAGTCGCTCGAGCGGCCCGGCGGCACCGAGAAGGCGTTCGGCGAGCGGCTGGACGACGCCATCGAGCGGCCGCTCGTCGTGGCGCAGCGGCGGATGGCCGGCGGCACGACGCTGGCGGCGCGGCTGGCGCTCGACCGGCGCGCCACGGCGGTCCACCTCGGCGGCGGCCTGCACCACGCGCGCGCCGACCACGGCGCCGGCTTCTGCCTCTTCCACGACGTCGGCATCGCCATCCGCCGCCTTCGCCACGACGGCTTCACCGGCCGCGTCCTGGTTCTCGACCTCGACCTGCACGACGGCGACGGCACGCGCGCCCTCTTCGCCGCCGACGCGAGCGTGCACACATTTTCGATCCACAACCGGGACTGGGAGGAGCCCGCCGGGGTGGAGACGACTTCGATCGCCCTCGGCAGCGGCGTCGACGACGAGCTCTACCTGGCGCGCCTGCGCGCCGAGCTGCCGCCGCTGCTCGAGCGCTTCGCGCCGCAGCTGGTCTTCTTCCTCGCCGGCGTCGACGTGGCGGACGACGACGCGCTCGGTGACTGGCGGGTGAGTGCCGCCGGCATCGTCGAACGCGACCGCTTCGTCCACGCCGAGCTGGCGCGCCGGCGCCTGCCGGTGGCCCGCCTGCTGGCCGGCGGCTACGGCGACCACGCCTGGCGCCACACCGCACGGTCGCTCTCGGCGCTCGCTCTCGGCGGCACCGCGCTCGAACCGCCGTCGACCGCCGACCTGGTCGTCGAGCATTTCCGCCACATCGCCGGAACGCTTCCGGCGCCGCAGCTGGCGGGCGACGACGACGCGCTGCTCTCCGACGAGGACGTCGCCGAACTGTTTGGCGGCCTCGGCGCGACCGGCGCCGCGCGGCGCCGCTTTCTCGGCTTCTACACTCCGGCCGGCATCGAGCTGGCGCTCGAGCGGCTCGGCTACCTCGGCGAGCTCGAGCGGCTCGGCTTCGAGCGCCCGACCGTCGAGTTCGACCTGACCGGTCCGGCCGACACGCTGCGCATCTTCGGCGCCCCCGACCGCCGCGAGCTGCTGCTCGAACTGCGCGCGCGGCGCGACCGCGCCACCATCCCGGGCTTCGAGCTGCTCTGGCTGGAGTGGCTGCTGCTGCAGAACCCGCGCCTCGCCTTCACCGCCGACCGCCCGGCGCTGCCGGGCCAGCAGCACCCCGGCCTCGGCATGCTGCGCGAGACGCTCGCCGCACTGGTCCTCGTCTGCGACCGGCTCAAGCTCGACGGCATCGGCGTGACCGCGTCGCACTTCCACCCGGCGGCGCAGTCGGTCGACACGCTCTGCTTCGTCGACCCGCGCGATGCTCCGGTCTTCCGCGGCCTGGTGCGCAGCGTCGCCGCGCTGCCGGCGCTGCAGGGGAGCCTGGCGGTCGAAGGCGGCGGCCTGGTCGACGCCGCCACTGGCCAGGCCTTTCGCTGGCGGCCGCTGGCGATGGTCTACCCGATTTCGCCCGCCCTGCGCGCCTGGTTCGAACGCGACAACTACCGCCGCATCGCCAGCGCTGCCGAGCCGCGATTCGTCGCGGCCCGCCCGCCGGCCTGAGGCACCACCGCGGCGTCAGGGCGCCGCGGGCTGGCCGGCGCCACGCTCGCTCCCTTCGCCGGGCAGCGGCGAGAGCAGGCGCCCGACCGGCAGCTCGCCGACGAAGTCGTGCCAGTAAGGCGTGCGGCGATACCACCACTGGTAGCGGGCGACGGGGTCGCCCGCCAGGGCCGGATCCGCGCGGGCGTGCTCCCACTCGGCGCGGACTCCCGGATCGGCGAGCAGCCGGCGTGCCTCGGCGTCGAGGCGGTCCGGGCCGATGTACTCGCGCCGCTCGAGCGCCGTCGACATCAGCCCCCAGGAGAAGAGCGAGTCGGCGGCTTCCGGCTCGAGCAGCTGCACCGCGAGCTCGAAGTCGGGCTGGTCGGCGGGGATCCAGAGCGAGCCCGCGGGCACCCTCCGTCGGTGGCGCTCCCAGCGGAACTCCGCCGTCACCCGGGTCCGCCCCTGGAACGGCGGCGTGGCGAACTGCGGCGCCACCGCCCGCGCCACTTCCAGCTCCAGCTCGACCGGCGACTCCAGCCGGGTGAAACGCAACCCGTGCGCCGCCAGCCTCGCCTCGACCTCGGGCCACCCCGCGAGCAGCACGTACCCCCGCGGCCGCGCCCGCACGAGGTCCGGCGCCACCCGGTGGAGCCAGGGAACGTCGAGCGCGGCGATGCCCTCCGCCGAGAAGCTCAGATAGGGGGAACCGGTGGCAGCCGATTCGACGACGCGCCAGGGGCGAAAGGGGACGCGGATGCGATCCTCCTCCCCCGCCCGCCAGGTCACCACGACCTCCGACGGCTCGGCGCCAGGCCGACCCTTCTCTTCGGTGGCGTTTCTCGTCGCGCTCGCCGCAGCGACCAGCTCCCGCCCCGAAGCACGGAGGTCCTCCAGCAGAGCGACGAAGAAGGCGAGCGTCGCCTCGACGCGCGTCCGATAGTCGGTGTGCGCATGGTTCTCGATCAGGATCGACGCAATGTTGCGCCGCGGGAAGTAGCCGGTCGAGTAGCGCGGCTCGAAGACCCGGCTGTCGATCCCCCGCGCCGGGTCCAGACGGTCGATCAGGTCGACGTACGGACCGTTCGGGTAGCCGGCCGCCGCGACCGCGGCGAAGATGCGCGGCATCGCCGCGCGCTGCCAGCCGTCGAGTGGCGCGGCGAGCAGCGGTGCTCCGGCGGCGATCCAGGTCTGCACCCAGGCGAAATCGGCGCCGTTGGTGACGTGGACGTCGACGTGCAGATGCGGCTGCCAGCGGTTGACCAGACCGACCAGGGCGCGCGCCTCCGGCGTGTCGAGGCGGGTGAAGTCGCGGTTGAGGTCGTAGCCGGCGGCGTTGGCGCGGTAGCCCATGCCGCGCTCCGGGCCGTTCTGGTTCGGGCGGTTCCAGGGCGACACCCGTTCGTGACCGTCGACGTTGTAGACCGGCACGACGAGCAGCGTCGCGGCGTCGAGCAGCTCGCGGCGGCGCCCGGCGGCGAAGTCGCGCAACAGGGCGAGGAAGGCGTCCTTGCCGTCGATCTCACCGGCGTGGATGCCGTTCTGGATCAGCACCACCGGCCTGCCGAGCGCCTGGGCGGCGGCGGGCGTGAAGGCGCCCTGGCGCGACAGGATGGCGACCGTCATCGGCCGCCCCTCCCCCGTCCGTCCGAACTCCTCGAGCCGCAGCTCGGGCAGGCGCTCGCCGAGCGAGCGCAGGAAGGCGAGCGTCTCCTCGTACGACGGCGTCTCCCGGTAGCCGGACAGCTCGGCGGGGGTCGGTTCGAGCTGGCCGGCGGCGGCCGGCGGCACGGCGAGCAGGGCGAGGGCAGCGAGCAGCGGACGAACGGACACGGGGCGCCCTCCTTCGGGGTCAGTCCCGCTCGACGACCATGGCGAAGCCGTGGCCGCCGGCGGCGCAGACGGTGAGCAGACCGAACTTCAGGTGGCGACGCTCGAGCGCGGCGAGCAGCTGCAGGGTGATCCGGGCGCCCGTGGCGCCGAACGGATGGCCGAGGGCGATCGAGCCGCCATCGACGTTCCAGCGCTCGAGGTCGACCTCTCCCATCGGCTCGCTGCGGCCCAGCTCCTCGCGGGCGAAACGCCGCGAGGCGAACGCCTTGAGGTTGGAGACCACTTGCGCCGCGAAAGCCTCGTGCGTCTCGACCAGGTCGATGTCGGCGAGGCGCAGACCGGCCCGCTCGAGCGCCAGCGGGGCGGCGTACGCCGGCCCCTGCAGCAGCTGGCCCGCCGGTGGCACGGCGTACCAGGCCCACGAACGGACGAAGCCGAGGATCGGCCGGCCGAGGGCGCGCGCCCGCTTCTCGCTCGCCAGCACGACGGCGGCGCCGCCGTCGGTGATCGGCGACGAGTTGCCGGCGGTCAGCGTGCCGTGGTGACGGTCGAAGACCGGTCGCAGGGCGGCGAGCGCCTCGGCCGTCGTGTCGGCGCGCACGCCGTTGTCGCGCTCGACCGCGACGGCGTGCCCGGGGGGCGGAAAGACCGGCACGATCTGCTGCGCGAAGTGCCCCGCCGCAGCCGCCGCGGCGGCGCGGCGATGCGACAGCAGCGCGATCTCGTCCTGGGCGCGGCGCGATACCGAGTTCTCGCGCGCCATCTTCTCGCACGCTTCGCCCATCGACATGCCGGTCGTGTACTCGGCGATCGCCGGCGGATCCGGCGCGAAGTCGCGCGGCCGCAGGCGCGCCGCCGCGCGCAGCCGGGCGGCCGGCGAGCGTGCCTTCTGCAGTGCCAGGAACTTGCGCACCGCGCCGCGCCGGAACGGCACCGGCACGTTGGAGAGCGACTCGGCGCCGCCGGCGAGTACCAGCTCGGCCTCGCCCGAGAGGATCGCCTCGGCGGCCGAAACGATGGCGCGGTTCGACGACGCGCAGGCCAGGTTGACCGCCGAGCCGGGGATCGACGCCGGCAGGCCGGCGCGGAAGACCGCCTCGCGGCCGAGGTTGGGGCCGTACAGGGCGGGCATCACGCAGCCGAAGAAGGCCAGGTCGAGCTGCGCCGGGTCGACGCCGGCGCGCGCCACCGCCTCGCCGCCGGCGATGCCGGCCAGGTCGATGACGTCGAGCTCGCGCAGGTCGGTCTGGGCGCGGGTAAAGGGCGTGCGCGCTCCGGCGAGGATCGCCACCCGCCCGTTGGCGCCGATCAGCTTCTGCCGGCTGACGCGGTGGATCGCCGGGAAGCCCGGCCCCACCCCGCCCGCGCGCACCTCGTCGGCGCCTTCACGCAGCTCCGCGAGCACCGCCTCCACTGCGACCGACGCCTCGCCCATGGCTCCCTCCCCGCTGCTCCGGCGCTTCAGGCGGGGCCGCCGAAGGCGATCCCGCGCGCCTCGCCGCCGAGCTCGCCCACCCGGCGCGCCAGCGCCGCCGGATCGCTGCCGTCATCGACGATCACCG
>JAIOJQ010000259.1 GCA_019911865.1 Thermoanaerobaculia bacterium | reverse complement strand
CGAGGTCGCCGACGAGCTGGCGCTGGCCGAAGGCGCGCGACGCGACCTCCTGACGGCGATCGAAGCCCGCATGGCCGGGCTCGGTGAGGATGCCCGGCTCGTCCCCTTCGGTCCGCGCGCCGTGCTGCACCTCGCCAACTTCGCCGCCCTGCGGCGCGCCGCTACCGCCCGGCGGGCCTTCGCCGCCACCGCCCAGGAGCTGGCAGGGCTCGCCGCGGCGCTGCTCGACCTCGACCGCGAGCGCCGTCCGGACGGCGTCGAGCCGCCGGAGCGGGTGGAACGCCTGGGCGGCTTCGGCGGACGCTTCGTCGATCCGGGCCGGCTGGCCGGAGTCGTCGGCCGGCGCGCCGCCGGCCAGCCGCTCTCCGACGAGCGGCGCCGGCGCCTCGCCGCGGCGCGCGACGCGCTGGCCGGCTTCGACCTGCGCCCGGCGACGCCGCTCTGGCTGCTGCCGGCGACCGAGTCGGGGGTGGATCCGGCGGCCGACCTGGCGGCCGAGATGCGCCTCGTCGCGGACCCCTGCGAAGCCGCCGCGGTGGCGTGGGACGAGTCGGCCGAGCCGGTGGCGCGCCTGGTGCGCGCGGCTCGCCTGGTGCGCCTCGAGTCGGCCGACGCGCTCGACCCCGAGCGTCACCTCCCCTGGCTCGATCATCTGGACTGGCGCGCCTTCGAGGACGGCGAGCGCGCCCTCGTCCGCCCGATCCTGGCGCGGGTGCGCTGCGAGGACCTGATCGCCGGCGGCCTCGCGGCGTTCTCCCGGCTGCTGCTGTCGAGCCGTCCGGTGCAGATCGTGCTGCTCGCCTGCGACCGCGGCCCGGTCGAGGAGACGGTGCACTTCGAGCCCGCCTGGTTCGCGCTCGGCCACCGCGAGACTTTCGTCCAGTCGGGTTCGCCGGCGCGCCCGCGCGCCCTGGTCGCCGGCCTCGAGCGCGCTCTCGGCGGCTCCCGCCCGGCGCTGCACGTGGTCGACAACCCGGTCGCCGCGGCGGCCGGACTCGACCCCTGGCTGCTCGCCTCGGCGCGAGTCTCCGGGCGCGCCGCACCGATCTTCCGCTACGACCCCGGTGCGGGCGCCAGCTGGGCCCGCCGCCTCGCCTTCGACGAGAACCCGGAGCCGGAGGCCGACTGGGCGCGCGAACCCCTGCCGGGCGGCGAGCCGGCGCCCTTCACCTTCGCCGACGCGGCGCTCGCCGACCCGGCCTGGCGCCCCGGCTTCGCGCTCGCCGGCGAGGAAGACGACCTCGTGCCGCTCGCCGAGTGGCTCGACCTGGCCGACGAGGAGGCTGCCCGTCGCCTGCCGTTCGTCGCCGCGGTGGATGCCGCCGGGTCGCCGCGCCGTTGCCTGGTCGATCACCGGGTCGCCGCCGCGGCACGCGACCGGCGCGCCTTCTGGCGCAGCCTGCAGGAGCTCACCGGCGTGCGCAGCGAACACGTCGACGCCGCGGTCGCCCGGGCGCGCGAGGAGGAGCGCTCGCGCGCCGCCCGCGAACGCGCCGAGCTCGAAGTGGCCCACCAGCGCGAGCTGGCGGAGCTGCGCTCGGGCGCCGACGCCGAAGCGGTCGATCGTCTGGTCGGCGCGCTGTTCGATCTGCAGGGGAGCGCGCCCACCGCGCCGCTGCCGCGCGCCGACCAGACGATCGACCGCTTCGGCGT
>JAIOJQ010000258.1 GCA_019911865.1 Thermoanaerobaculia bacterium | reverse complement strand
CCCCGCCGGCCCCCTCCTCGCCGGAGTTTCGGGGACAGGCACGAAAACTCCTGTTTCGGGGACAGGCAACAAAACTCCCGATTTGGTGCCTGTCCCCTTTTCTCCGGATTTGTTGCCTGTCCCCGAAACTCCGGATTGGGTGCCTGTCCCCGAAATGCCGTTGCGGGAGATGACGGGGGTGGAGGAGACGGTGGCCGACTTCGCCGGGTCGGGGATGACCACCGGCGCGCATCCGGTCGCCTACTGGCGCGACCACTTGGCGGCGCGCGGCGCGGTGACCGTCGCCGAGCTGCCGCGCCTGCCGCCGGGCGCGCGCGCCCGCATCGGCGGCGTGGTGATCGTCCGCCAGCGCCCCGGCACCGCCAACGGCACGCTCTTCCTCACCCTCGAGGACGAGACCGGCATGGCGCAGGCGATCGTCTCGCGCGCCCTGCTGGCCGAGCACCGCGCCACCCTCACCGGGCCGCCCGGGCTGATGGTCGAGGGGATCGTCGTCGCCCGCGACGGCTCGGTCTCCCTGCGCGCCGAGCGCTTCGAGCCGCTGCCCGACCTGGTCGCGACCCCCAGCCACGACTTCCGCTGAGGGTCGCGACGCCCGGCTCAATCGAACGGCTGCGGCCGCGGGGTCGCGTCCGAGGACGGCGGCAGCTGCGGCAGCACGAAGCTCGGCTGGTCGCCGGTCAGCGTGCGCAGGAAGGCGACGACCTGCGCCGACTCCTTCTTCGAGAAGCGCCGGCCGAGCTGCAGCCGCCCCATGACGTCCACCGCCTCGGTCAGCGTCCCGGCCGCGCCGTCGTGGAAGTAGGGGTAGGTCAGCTCGACGTTGCGCAGCGTCGGCGTCTTGAAGCGGAAGCGGTCGACCTCCTCGCCGGTCACCGCGATGCGCCCCTGCGAGGGGTTCTCGGTGCGGTAGGGCTCGACCAGGCCCATCTTCTGGAACGAGCTCGCCCCCGCCGCCGGTCCGTTGTGGCAGGTGGTGCAACCGCTGGTGCGGAAGACCTGATAACCGGCGAGCTCCTCGCCGGAAAGCGCCGCGTCGTCGCCCAGCAACCAGCGATCGAAGCGCGCGTTGGGGGTGACCAGCGTCTCCTCGAAGGCGGCGATCGCCTTGGTCACCCGCGCGATGTCGATCGGCCCGGGGCCGAACGCCTGCTCGAAGGCGGCGACGTACCCCGGGATGGTCGCCACCACGCCGACCGCGAGCTCGTGGGTGAAGGCCATTTCGGCCGGGTTGGCGATCGGCCCTTCCGCCTGCTCGGCGAGGTCGGCGGCGCGGCCGTCCCAGAACTGCGCGATGTTGAAGCTCGAGTTGAGCACGGTCGGCGAGTTGATCGGACCCTGCTGCCACTTGTGGCCGATCGACGACACCAGGTTGTCCGAGCCGCCGAGGCTCAGGTTGTGGCAGGAGTTGCAGGAGATGAAGCCGGACCTGGACAGGCGCGGATCGAAGTAGAGCTGCTTGCCCAGCTCGACGAGCGCCGGGTCGGTGACCACCACCGGCTCGATCGGCCGGATCGGCTCCTGGCGCGGCACCACCGTGGCGCCAACCAGGACGAGGGCGAGCAGAGGCCAGAGGACGAGACGGGAGCGCATGGGAAACCTCCTGACGGCGTGCCGCGGCGCGCCGCGGAACAACGCCCCGCGGGGGGCCGGCATCCACCTGCAGGGTCGCGCCGCCCGCCGGTCCGGCAACCACCCCCGGACGCGGGCCCCTCC
>JAIOJQ010000257.1 GCA_019911865.1 Thermoanaerobaculia bacterium | reverse complement strand
TCGAAGAGCTTCTCCTCGTGCAGCTCCGGACGCGGCGCCGCCGGCGGTGCCCGCGGCGCCGCGTCCGGAGCTGCACGAGGAGAAGCTCTTCGAGGACGAGGAGGGCTTCTTCGACCTGGCGGCCGAGCTCGAGGAGGAGCTCTCCAAGGAAGAGCTGCTGGCGGCGTCGGGTCCCATCGGCCGCGACGAGCCGACACTCGAGGAGATCGTCGAGGGCTTCAAGAAGGGGGTCGCCGAGAGCCTCTCCTCGGAGGACTACGACACCCACTTCAACCTCGGTATCGCCTACCGGGAGATGGGGCTGCTCGACGAGGCGATCGGCGAGTTCCAGCTCGCGGCCAAGGATCCGAAGTACCTCATCGACTGCTGCTCGCTGCTCGGCGGCTGTTTCCTCGAAAAGGGGCTGCCCGAGCTGGCGATCAAGTGGTATCGCAAGGGGCTGGACGTGCCCGACCTGCCGGAAGAGGCGACGCTCGGGCTGCTCTACGACATCGGCAACCTCTACACGGTCACCGGCAACGCCGAGTCGGCGCGCAAGACGTTCGTCGAGGTCTACGGCATCAACTCGAACTACCGCGACGTGGTCGCCCGGCTCGAAGAGCTGGGCAGCCACTGAGCGCGGATTCGGTCCGGAGCTCCCGGCAGGGCCATGGAGGAAGTGTCTGATCGCGGCGCGCGCCGGGTCTGGATCGTCGTCGGCCTGCTGGTCGGCGCCCTGATCCTCTGGCGCCTGGCGCCGCGCTGGCAGCAGCGCCTCGGTCCGGCGCCCGGCGCCGCCCGGGTGGCGGTGCAGGTCGACGGCGAGCCGGTCGCCAGCGACGGCCGGCACGAGATGGCCGCCGGCACTCCGTTCCGGCTCCACGCGGTGCTCGAGGCGCGCACCCTGACTGGCGAGACCGTCTGGTACACCGAGGCGCCGGCGCTCCGGCTCGACGGGCGGGACATCCCCGCCGGGCGGCTGCGCCGCTGGCCCGAGGAGCGACGCCTCCGCGTCCGCTGGTTGACAGTCGAAGGCGCATCGGCGTTCGTCGAGGTCGGAGCCGACCCGCAGGCTTCGCCGATCCGGCTGGTGGAGAACTACCAGCCCGCCTGGGGCAGCGACTGGAGCACCGTGGGGATCGTCGATCCCCGCCTCGTGCTGGTCGAGCCGGGCCTCGGCCTGCGCCCCCTGCCCTTCGGCACCCAGCGCTACGCCGTCCGGCTCGAGCGCTACGACAGCGCGGAAGCGCTCGCCCCGGCCGAACGCTGGAGTTCGCCCGGCGCGGCGGAGGCGCTCGCCGCTCCGGCGAGCGTCACCACCGTGGTGGCGGTGCTCGACGGGGCGCTCGATTCCGTCTCCCGCACCGTCGGGGCGGCGCAGGTCGAACCGGCCGGCGGCGCGCCGGCCGAGGCGGCGCTCGCGGTGGCCACCGGTACCGCCGCACCGTTCGTGTTCACCGCGCCGCGGCTGTTCGCTGGCCACCTGACGGCGGCGGGGCGGACGGTCGACGAGCTCGCCTTCGAGACCGTGATCCTCGGCCCGCAGGGGCCGCGGTGGGGCAGCGAGGCCGCGGCCGGCGACCTGCTGCGGGCCGGAGCGCGACTGGTGATCCTCTGGCGGGACGCCGACGGCGGCGGCCGGCTCGATGGCGACGACCTGGTCTTCGATCCGCACCGCGGGATGCGGCTGACGCACGTCGCCGGCGTCTTCGCAGGCGACGGGGAGTTGCGTCTCGAACTGGCGCGCCTGGCTCCCTGAGCCGGCGCCGCGCCGCGGTCGACCTGATTTCGAGGAGAGTGCATGACGACCATCACACTGCTGCCCGGCGACGGGATCGGACCGGAGGTCACCGCGGCCACCGTTCGCGTCCTGGAAGCTGCCGGGGCGAAGTTCGAATGGGAACACCACGCTGCGGGTGCCGAAGCGCTGGCGCTGCACGGCGATCCGCTGCCCGACGACGTACTGGAATCGATCGTCCGCAACCGCGTGGCGCTGAAGGGGCCGATCACCACGCCGGTGGGCGGAGGATTCCAGTCGGTCAACGTGCGGCTGCGCCGGGCGCTCGACCTGTACGCCAACCTGCGGCCGGCCAGGACGCTGCCCGGGGTGCCGAGCCGCTTCTCCGGGGTCGACCTCGTCATCGTGCGGGAGAACACCGAAGGGCTCTACAGCGGCATCGAGCACGAGGTCGTACCGGGGGTCATCGAGAGCCTCAAGGTGATCACCGAGAAAGCCTCCCTGCGGGTGGCGCAGTACGCCTTCGAGTATGCGCGGTCGCACGGCCGCAAGCGGGTCACCACTGTGCACAAGGCCAATATCCTCAAGCTGGGTGACGGCCTCTTTCTCGACTGCGCCCGGCGCACGGCGGCGGCCTATCCGGAGATCCGGCACGACGACCGGATCATCGACAACCTCTGCATGCAGCTGGTCATGCGGCCCGAGACCTACGACATGCTGCTGCTCGAGAACCTCTACGGAGACATCGTTTCGGACCTCTGCGCCGGGCTGGTCGGCGGCCTCGGGGTGGTGCCGGGCGCCAACATCGGCGAAGTCGGCGCCGTCTTCGAGGCGGTGCACGGCAGCGCGCCGGACATCGCCGGCCAGAATCTCGCCAACCCGCTGGCGCTGATGCAGTCGGGCGTCATGATGCTGCGCTACCTCGACCTGCACGAGCCGGCCGATCGCATCGATGCCGCCCTCGATGCGGTGCTCGCCGAGCCGCGCCTGCGCACCCGGGATCTCGGCGGCGAGGCGTCGACCACCGAGTTCACCGAGTCGGTGGTGCGGGCGCTCGGCTGAGGGCGGGAGGCGCCATGGCGCGACAGGAGCCCGGCGACGGCGGCTCGCTCTTCGACGAGCCGGGAGCGCAGCGCGAGGCGCCGGCGCCCGCCGCCGGCGCGCCGCTGGCCGAACGGATGCGACCGCGCACGCTCGACGAAGTGGCGGGGCATCCGGCGGTCGTCGGTGCGGACGGCTTCCTGCGCGCCGCCATCGCCGCCGACCGGGTGCCGTCGCTGATCTTCTGGGGACCTCCGGGCACCGGCAAGACGACCCTGGCGCGGGTGATCGCCGCTTCGACCCGGGCCCGCTTCGTCCCCTTCTCGGCGGTCGTCGCCGGGATCCAGGAGATCAAGCGAGTGATGGCCGACGCCGAGCGGCTGCGCGCCGCCACCGGCCGCCGGACCCTGCTCTTCGTCGACGAGATCCACCGTTTCAACCGGGCGCAGCAGGACGCCTTCCTCCCCTGGGTCGAACGCGGCGACATCGTCCTGGTCGGCGCCACCACCGAGAACCCGTCCTTCGAGCTCAACGCCGCGCTGCTGTCCCGCTGCCGGGTCGTCGTGCTCGAGCCGCTCCGCCCGGCCGACCTCGAGGCTCTCGTGCTGCGCGCGCTCGAAGACGGCGAGCGGGGGCTCGGCTGGCCGCGGGAGTCCCTCGAAGCGGCGGCGCTCGCCTCGCTGGTCCAGCTCGCTTCCGGCGACGCGCGGCGGGCGCTCACCCTGCTCGAGGCCGCGGTGGGCGATGCCGTCTCGGCGGGGCGCGCGACGATCGGCGCCGCGGACCTCGAGCGGGTGGCGCAGCGCAAGATCCTGGTCTACGACAAGGCGGGCGAGGAACACTTCAACCTCATCTCGGCGCTCCACAAGTCGCTGCGCGAGAGCGACCCGGACGCCGGCCTCTACTGGCTCGGTCGCATGCTCGAAGCGGGGGAGGACGGCAACTACGTGGCGCGCCGCCTCGTCCGTTTCGCGGTCGAGGACGTCGGCCTCGCCGACCCGCGGGCGGTCGAGCAGGCGCTGGCCGGCTGGCAGGCGTACGAACGGCTGGGCAGCCCCGAGGGGGACCTCGCCCTGGCGCAGGTGGCGATCTACCTGGCGATGGCGCCCAAGAGCGTCGCGGCGTACCGGGCCTGGGGGAAGGTGCGCGAGACGATCGCCCGGCGGCCCGCCGATCCGGTGCCGCGGGTGATCCGCAACGCGCCGACCCGCCTGATGAAAGAGGCCGGTTACGGCGCCGGCTACGAGTACGCGCCCGACGTGGAGGGGGGGATCGCCGGCCTCGATTGCCTGCCCGAGGCGCTGGCGGGGACCTCGTTCTGGAGGCCGGGAACCGCCGGCTTCGAGGCGCGCCTCAGCGAGCGCCTCGCCGCCTTCGCCGAGCGCCGGGCGGAGTCGCGCCAGCGTCGCGGCTGACGGCCCGGCTTGAATCGAGGGGCGAAAACCGGGAGACTCCGGGCAGCAGATTACGCAGGCAGGTCCTCAGGAGGGAGTGCAGAGGATCCGGTGCGCCGGCGGCCGCCGGTGCGCCAGCCTCGCCGGGGGGGGAGTGGGATGGAGCGCAAGCAGGGGCTGTCGTTCGCCGACCGGGTGAAGATCCGGCCGGGACCGGAGACCGAGTCGCGCCGCCTGGTCGGGCGGATCGGCGAGATCCACGGCTTCACCATGCCGTCCGAGTCGGGGGTCGACGTGATCGGCGCTTCGAGCCACGACGTCGCGCTCGGCGTCTACTTCGACGAGCTCAAGGAGGCGCTCTGGTTCGCGCCGGAGCTGCTCGACTTCGTCGACCACGGCGAGGGGACGAAGATCCGCGTCCAGGGCTCCGACGTCGAGTGGGTCAAGACCGAGCGCGGCGACTGGCGACAGCAGCGCCGGCGCATCCCCCTGCGGCGGCGCTTCCTGCACTGGCTGGCGGCGGGCTGACCACCGCCGCGCTCAGCGGGCGAGGGGCAGCGCCTCGAGCTCGCGCAGCACGATCTCCCGGGTCAGCAGCTCCGGATAGATGTGCGGCTGCTGCCCGGGACGGTAGAGCATGTAGAAGGGGATGCCGTAGCGGCCGTGCCGGGCGAGGAATCCGGCGATCCGGTCGTCGCGATTGGTCCAGTCGGCCTTCATCGGCACCACGCCGCGCTCGGCCAGGGCGCCGCGCACCTCGGGCGTCTCGAGGATCAGCCGCTCGTTGACCTTGCAGGTGACGCACCAGTCGGCGGTAATGTCGAGAAAGACCGGCGTTCCCGCCGCCGCCAGCCGCTCGGCTTCGGCGGCGTCCCAGGGGCGCCAGGCGATGCCACCCGGATCGCTGGCGAGGCTCGCCGGTCGTGCGTCCGTCGCGGCGCTCCGGCCGGCGAGCACGATCGTCCCCACCGCAGCGACCAGGGCGATGGCGAACCAGGTCCGCCGGCCCGGCGAACCGGGCGCGGCGCGTGCCGCCAGCCAGACCAGCAGGGCCACGGCGAGCAGGGCACCTTCGACGAGCGCCAGCGCCTCCGGCGTCACCTGGTTGGCGAGCACGTAGAGCAGCCAGACCAGGGCGCCCGCCAGCAGGAAACCCATCACCCCCTTGAGCGTCTCCATCCAAGCGCCGGGGCGGGGGAAGTGGCGGGCCAGGGCCGGCGCGACGGCGAGCAACAGGTAGGGCAGCGCCATGCCGACCGCGATGGCGGTGAAGATGGCGAGCACCTGCGCCGCCTGCTGCGCCAGGGCGAAGCCGACCGCGGTGCCGAGGAAGGGCGCCGAGCAGGGGGTGGCCATCAGGGTGGCGAAGAGGCCGGAGGCGAAGTGCCCGGCGAGCCCCTCCTGGCTGCTCCCCTCGCCGGCGGCGGCGACCAGCCGACCGGGCAGCTGGATTTCGAACAGCCCCCACAGATTGAGGGTGAAGAGCAGGACGACCACGGCGAGGAAGGCGACGAAGCCGGGGCGCTGGAACTGCACCCCCCAGCCGACGGCCGATCCTGCCGTCTTGGCGGCGATGGCGGCGCCGGCGAGCGCCCAGAACGAGACGAGGATCCCGGCGGCGGTCGCCAGGGCGCCGGTGCGCACGTGCCGCTGCCCCTGGCCGGCCGAGCGGACGAGGCCGAAGACCTTGAGCGACAGGATCGGCAGGACGCACGGCATGGCATTGAGAATCAGCCCGCCGACGATGCCGAGCAGCAGCATGCCGAGCAGGCCGGGGGCCGCGGCCGGTGGCGCCGGCGCGGCCGACGGGCCGGCTACCGCTCCCGGCACGTCCGCCTCGACGGCGGGGGGCACCTCCAGGTCCGCGGCGAAGAGCTCGGGGTCGATCGCCTTGCCACCCGGGCCGATCGCCACGGTCACCTCGGCGGTGCGATCGACCGGCGGCAGGCACTGCTTGTCGTCGCACGCCTGGTAGCGCAGCGTGGCGCGCAGGGTCACTTCGCCCGCGGCGTCGGCGGGCACCGGCTGGTCGACGAAGAAGCGGACGCGCCCCTGGTAGACCGCCAGCTCCTCCTCGGCGAAACCGAAGCGGTACATCTCCGGCTGCGGATACTCCACCGTCGCCGCCGGCCATTCCGGCGGGGCCTCGACCGTCAGCACGGTCGGAATCAGGTAGTCGAAAGTCGGCACGTGCGCCTGCAGGTGCCAGCCCGGCTCGACGTCGGCGATCGCCACCAGCCGGGCAGCGGTCCCCGGCGCGAACGCACTCGCCGCGGCGGCGAGGCGCAGCTCGGCCCGCTGGACGCGGGGCATCTGCGCCGCGGCCGTCGCGGCCACGGCCAGGGCGATGAACAGAGTCGCGAGGAGCGGCCGGCGGCCGCGGGTGACGCAGCGCAGGGCGTGCCTCACGAGCAGCGCGGTCCCGCTTCGGCGCGCAGCCGGGTCATGGCGCGCCGCGCCTCGGCGAGGAAGGGGCTGCCCGGATGGCGCTGTTCGAAGCTGGCGAGCGCTCCGGCGGCGCCGGCGCACTCGCGGGCGGTCTCGGCGATCCAGAAGGCGAGC
>JAIOJQ010000256.1 GCA_019911865.1 Thermoanaerobaculia bacterium | reverse complement strand
CGCTCGGCCAACGTCATGACCATGGAGCGATGCACCTTCCTCTGGATGGACCGCAACGCCTTCCAGGACCTGCTGCGCAACACCCCCGAGTTCGCCCAGAACCTGGTGCGCATGCTCTCCTCGCGCCTGCGCATGGCCAACGAGCAGATCCAGTCGCTCTCCTCGCTCGACGTGGCCGGCCGGCTGGCACGCCAGCTGCTCGCCTTCGCCGAGCGTTACGGAGAGGCGACCCCCGAGGGGACGAAAATCGGACTACGGCTAACTCAGACCGACCTCGCCGAGCTGGTCGGCGCCTCGCGCGAACGGGTCAACCAGGTGATGGTCGATTTCCGCCAGAAGGGCTACCTGACGGTCGACAGCTCGCACCACATCCAGCTCCACCAGCCGGCCGAGCTGGCGAACTTCTGCCGCTGACCGCGGCCCGAAGCTTCTTCCGACCCCCCTTGCGCCGCCCGCGGAAGCGGGTAGACTCCGGCCGTTCAGACCACAACTTCGGCTCGCGGTTCGGGACGCAGGTGCGTCTTTTCGCAGCCGGACAACGAGGAGACGCAATGGTGACGTCGCGTACCCCTGCCGATCGAAGGGAGCAGAGCATGAGAAGGACGCAATCGTGGCTTGCAATCGCCGCACTCCTGCTGACCGCCGTTCCGGCCTTCGCCTTCGTGCGGCCGGAGGCCTCGCCGCTCGCCTCCCGCGAGGTCCGGCCGGCCGGCTTCGAAGCCGACCCGGAGCTGCGCCTCCTCGCCGAGCTCGAGGCTACGGAAGCCGCGCAGCGCGGCGCCGACCTGGCACAACTGGGCCTCGAGCCCGCGTACGCCCGGCTCGACGCACGCGGCGGCAGCTGGGCGACCCTGCTGCTGGCGCGGCCGCTCATCCCCGGCACCGGGGTCGGCAACGACCTGACGTGGGACGATCTCGGCTTCGTCGCGGCGCCCGCCGGAGACGGCGTCGGTCAGGCGGCCTGGAATGAATTCACCCGCTTTCTCGGTCAGCACCGCCGCGAGCTCGGATTCGACCCCGCGGAACTGGTGCCGAGCCTCGGCGTCACCGACGGCGGAGCGCTCGTCCAGATCCACGCCGGCCGCCAGATCCGCGGCGTTCCCGTGCGCGGCGCCGCACTGAGCGCGACGGTCAACCACGGCAACCTGATCCTGCTCGGCGCCGAGCGCTGGGGCAAGATCGGCGTTTCGACCGTTCCGACCCTTTCCGAGAGCGATGCGGCAGCGGCCCTCGAAGCGCACCTCGCGCCCTTCGAGATGGCGGGCTGGCAGGCCAAGCCGACCCTCGAGCTGCTTCCCCTCGGGGTCGACGGCAAGCCCGGCCACGGCTGGAACCACCGCCTCGTCTGGACGATGCGCCCCGATCTCGGCACGCTGAACAGCTTCGAGGCGGCGGTCGACGCGCATAGCGGTGAGGTCCTCCTCTTCCAGGACACCAACCACTACGCGACGCGCAACATCAAGGGCGGGGTTTATCCGGCTTCCTACGACGGCCAGGCTCCGGACGGGGTCGAAGTGCCCGGCTATCCGATGCCGTTCGCCACGTTCACCCATTCGAGCGGATCGGGCGTCACCGACTCCGGCGGCAATCTGTTCAACATCAGCGGCAACATCACCACCCAGCTGCAGGGCCCGTTCGTCCGCATCCAGGACAACTGCGGCGCCATCAGCGAGAGCAGCGGCAGCGGCGATCTCGATCTCGGCGTCAGCCCGGATCCCGACTGCGACACGCCGCCGGGATCGTCGTCTGCCGGCAACACCCACTCGGCCCGCACCGGCTTCTACGAGCTCAACCGGATCGCCGAGATGGCGCGCGGCCAGTCGCCGAGCGGACCGGCGAACACCTGGCTCAACGCCCAGCTGACGTCGAACATGAACATCAACCAGACCTGCAACGCGTTCTGGAACGGCTCGACGGTGAACTTCTACCGCGAGGGGAACCCGTGCGGCAATACCGGCCAGCTCGCCGGCGTTTTCGATCACGAGTGGGGCCACGGCCTCGACGACAACGGCACGAACGGCAGCATTTCGGCCCCGGGTGAGGGTATCGCGGACCTCTACGCGGCGTTCCGCCTCAACGAGTCGTGCGTCGGGCGCGGCTTCTTCATCGACGGCTCCCTGTGCGGCGGCTACGGAGACCCCTGCACCCCGGCCTCCGGCTGCACCGGCATCCGCGACATCGACTGGGCCCACCGCACTTCGGGCCAGCCGCACACGGTCGCCTGGGTGAACGCCAACTCCAACTGCGGAAGCGTCCACTGCCGCGGCGCGCTCTACGCCGAGTCGGCCTGGGACCTCGCCAAGCGCGACCTGCCGACCTTCTACGGCATGGACGACAATACGGCCATGGCGCTGGCGACCCGGCTGGTCTTCAAGGGCGCCGACAACGTCGGTACCTGGTTCGTCCTCACCAACGGCACGCAGGGCGGCTGCGCCGCCACCGGCGGCTACCTCCAGTTCCTCGGTGCCGACGACGACAACGGCAACCTCGCCGACGGTACCCCGCACATGCAGGCGATTTACGCGGCCTTCAACCGTCACGAAATCGCCTGCGCGACGCCGACCGTGCAGGACGGCGGCTGCGCCTCGGCGCCGACCCAGGCACCGAACGTGACCGTCTCGGGCAACGACACCGCGGCCGATCTCTCCTGGAGCGCGGTACCGAACGCCGCCAGCTACCAGATCCACCGCGCCGACGGCGAGTTCCAGTGCGGCTTCGGCAAGACGCTGGTCGGCACCACGGCGGGCACCTTCTTCCAGGACACGGGCCTGCAGAACGGCCGCGAGTACTCCTACATCGTCACGCCGGTCGGCTCCAGTCCCGCCTGCATGGGGCCGGCGAGCAGCTGCGACACCGTCGTGCCGGCTGCCGGCCTGTCGGCCAGCCCCTCCAGCGTCGAGATCTGCGCCGGTACCTCCGCCCTCTACACGGTCACCGTCACGCCCCCCTTCGCGCCGCCGGTCACCATGAGCCTCACCGGCAATCCGGCGCCCTCGAACGCCAGCTTCTCGCTCAACCCGGTCACCGGGCCGCTGCCGCAGAACACGGTGCTGACGATCGGCAACACGGCGGGCGTCTCTCCCGGTGACTATCTGATGACCGCAAACGGCAACGACGGGGTCACCAACTTCGACCTCGCCCTCCAGCTGCGCGTCTTCAATGCGGCACCCGGCGCGCCGGCACTGGTCGCCCCGGCCAACGGCGCGACGAGCGTCCCGCTCGACGTGACGTTCTCGTGGAACCCGGTCGCGCAGGACGGCGACTACGAGCTCGAGGTCGCGACCGATGCGGCCTTCACCAACATCATCCGGACGGCGACGACCAGCGGAACTTCGACCTCGGTCACTCCCGACCTGCCGTCGAACGTGCTGCTCTACTGGCGGGTCCGCTCCTCCAACGCCTGCGGCGACGGCGCCTATTCGGCCGTCTACTCGTTCGCGACCGTCGCCCTGCCGGGCGACTGCGGCATCGGCACGGTGCCGTCCGAGGTCTACTTCACCGACTTCGAAGCCGGCGCCCCCGGCTGGACCTCGTCGGGCACGGGCAACACCTGGGCGCAGTCCTCGGTCCAGGCCCACAGCGGCACCTTCTCGTGGCGGGCCCAGGGCCCGGCGACCGTTTCGGACCAGCGCCTGCTCTCGCCGGCGATCGTCCTGCCGGCCTCTGGCGACCTGTCGCTGCAGTTCTGGAACTACCAGGAGATGGAGGACTCCTCCGGAGGTTGCTTCGACGGTGCCATCCTCGAGGTGTCGACCGACGGCGGTACGTCCTTCACCCAGGTTCTGGACGCCGACCTGTTGACCGATCCGTACAACGGTCTGGTGAGCGGTTCCTTCCAGAACCCGCTCGGCGGCCTGAACGCCTGGTGCGGCGATCCGCAGCCGTTCCTCAACTCGGTGGTCGACATCAACGCCTGGGCCGGCCAGACGGTTCACTTCCGGTTCCGCTTCGGCTCCGACAGCTCGGTCGGCCGGCCGAACGGCGCCTGGTTCCTCGACGACGTCGAGGTCCAGGTCTGTGCGCCGGACACGATGCCGTTCCTCGACGGCTTCGAGTCCGGTAACACCTCTCAGTGGAGCGCGACGCAGAACTGATCCACCCGCGTTCCGGCAGTTCCCGCGGCCCGTCCCCTCCGGGGCGGGCCGCTTCTTTTTCCGCGACAAGTTCGTGCCGGCAGCGGAGGGTCGAGGCCGCACGAAGATCTTCAGAGTGAAAGGCCAAGACGAAAAGCTTCCACAGAAGGGAAAGACGGATTCCCCCTCGGGGGGCGAGGGGTCGGGGCGAAGCGGTCGTCGGCGCCGGGGCAGCGGGCGAAGGCAGAAAACCTCCATGGAAGGGAAAAACTCTGGACAGCGGTCGCCCTGGCATTCCTGGCTCTTCCCGGGCCGTCCGGCGGCAGCCGGCGCCGGCGAGACCTGCCGACCCCGGCCCGCCTCCGGAACCCGTCTTGCCTTCTGGAAGCTTTTCGTCTTCGCCCGCCGCCTCGGCCTCGACGACCGCTCCGCACTGACCCCTCGCGGCTCGCAGAGGAACGTCTTCTCTTCTATGGAGGCTTTTCGTCTCTGCCAGCCGCCTCGCGTCGACGGCCGCTCCGCTCCGGACCTTCGCTGCCCCTCGGAAGCCGTCTTTCTCTTCTATGAAAGCTTTTCGTTTTTGTCTTTCACTCTCTTGATTTCATTTCGGTCCCGACGACGACGGATCTAGAGCACGGCCCACCAGGGGGCGGCGAGGACGTCCGGGGTGAGCCAGTCGAGGGTGCTGCCGGTGTGGAGGAGGAGGCCGGCCCGGGACTTGCGGCCGTACTCGGCGCGGAAGGAGCGCAGGGGCGCGGCATCGGCGAGGCGCGGCCGCGGGGTCGACTTGATCTCGATCGGCAGGAGCTTGCCGCCCGCCTCGATCACGAAGTCGACCTCTTCGCCGGACACCGTACGCCAGTAGGCAAGTTCGGTGCGATCGACGCGCGCGTCCCGCCAGGCCAACAGGTCGTGGAGCACCAGGTTCTCCAGGTGCGCTCCCCCCGGATCTTCCGACTCGGCCAGGTGCAGCGCCAGGCCGGTATCCCCCCAGTAGAGCTTCGGCGACTTGATCAGGCGCTTCGTGCGGTTCACCGCATAGGCCGGCAGGCGGACCAGCAGATAGGAAGTCTCGAGCAGGTTCAACCAGCGGTGAACCGTCGCCTGCGGCAGCCCCGCGTCGCGGCCGAGCTCGGTCTGGTTGAGAAGCTGGCCGAGGCGCAAGCTCGCGGCGCGCATCACGCGACGGAAATCGGGCAGGGCGCTGATGGAGGAGAGGTCCTGGAGATCACGTTCGAGGTAGGTGCGGACGTAGCCGTCGAACCAGATGCGCCGGTCGGCGGCGGTCGAAAGCTCGAGCGACGGCGTCGGGTAGCCGCCGCGGCGCGCCAGCGCGCGCCAGTCCTCCGCCGGCTCCCCGGCCGCGGAGAGCAGGTCGCGCCAATCGGCATCGGGCGTGGCGAGCAGCTCCTCCCAGCGACCGCAGGCGCCATGGCCGAGTTGCTCGCGGCGGGTCATCGGCCAGAGGGTGAGATAGCTCGCCCGGCCGGCGAGCGATTCGGAGACCCGTCGCATCAGCAGGAGATTCGCCGAACCGGTGAGCAGGAAGCGGCCGGCGGCGCGGTCGCGGTCGATGGCGCGCTTGACCGCGGCGAGCAGCGACGGCTCGCGCTGGACCTCGTCGATGGTGACCGGCTCGCGACCGCCGAGCAGCGACTCCGGATCGCGGCGCGCGGCATCGAGCACGTCGAGATCGTCGAGCGTGCGGTAGCGCCGCTCCCCGGGCACCAGCTCGGCGGCGAGCGTGCTCTTGCCGGTCTGGCGGGCGCCGGTGAGCACCACGGCGGGCATCACGCGCAGGCGGCGTGCGAGGGCCGGAGCGACCAGGCGGGGAACGGCCTTCATGGCGTGAATGATAATCATTCATGGCGTGAATGAAAACACAGAGGCCCGGAGATCAGGAGCGAACGGGACTCGAGGCAGAGTGAAAGGCAAAGGCAAGAAGCTTCCCCGAGGCAGCGAGGGGTCAGGGCGGAGCGGTCGTCCACACCGGGGCGGCGGGGGAAGACAAAAAACATCCATGGAAGAGAAACACGGCTTTCCCGAGGCAGCGGGGGATCAGGGCGAAGCGGTCGTCGGCGCCGGGGCGGCGGGAGAAGACAAGAGACTTGCATGGAAGGGAAAACTCTGGACGGAGGTCGCCCTGGCAGTCCTGGCTCTTCCGGGACAGGCCGGAGGCAGCTGGCGCCGGCGAGACCTGCTGACCCTGGCCCACCACCGGAATCCGTCTTTCCCTTCTCTGGAAGCTTTTCGTCTTTGCCTTTCGACTCCGTCGATTCCATCCCGGTTCCGACCCCTCGCGCCCCGCAGCAAGCGATGAAGCACCCTTGTGCATCTTCTGCTTCTTCTTCCACTTGTTCTTCTTCCGCTTGCTCTTCTGCTTCTGCCCCGCTCAGTCGCGGCCGAACAGGGCCGGTACGAGGGTGAGGTCGGCGAGCACTGCGATCACCACGGTAGCCGCCGACAGCGAGCCGAAGCGGGCGATCGGCGCGAAGTCCGACAGCGCGCAGACGCCGAAGCCGGCGGCGAGGATGGCGCCGGTGAGCAGGTAGGCAGGGGCCGTGCGCTCGAGCCGCTCGGCGATCGCCGCCGCGCCGCCCACCTCGCCGCGGCGCTCGCGGTGACGCGCCAGCGAGTGGATCGTGTCGTCGACCACCAGGCCGAGAACGATCGACGCGACCATCACCGTGGCGACGTCGAGGCCGATGCCCACCCATCCCATGCCGCCGAGCAGCAGCACGATCGGCACGACGTTGGGAACCAGCGCGCGCAAGACGTCCGTTGGCCGGCGCAGCAGCCCCGCGAAGACGCCGGCGAGCACCGGCAGGGTGAGGGTGAGCGAAAGCGCCAGCGTGGCGAGCAGGTGGCGATGGAAACCGAGCAGCAGCAGCAGCGTGCCGGTGGCCACCACGTCGGAAGCCGGTGGCAGCTCGCCGAGCGCCACCTGCCGCGCCTGCGCGGCCAGCGGGTCGATCGCCTCGAACCCGCCCGAGCGGACGAAGATCGTGACCCGCGCCCGCCGGCCGTCCGCGGTCACGAAGCGCGCCAGGGCGCGCTCGCCGTCGTCGTCGGCGGTGAGCAGGGTCAGGCCGAGTCCGAGCGTCTCCTCGCGCGTCGCCAGGACGGCCAGCGGCGAGCGCTGGCCAATCTCCGCCGCCAGGTCGCCGGCTCCCGCGGCGCCGAGCAGCCCCGGAATCCGCGCCGCGGGAGCCGGCGACCTGGCGGCGGAGATTGG
>JAIOJQ010000255.1 GCA_019911865.1 Thermoanaerobaculia bacterium | reverse complement strand
GCGGCGAGGCCGCGGGCGAAGAAGGTGCGGAAGCGGAAGTAGAGCCCGTCGGCGTCGAGGCCGAGGGTCTTGCGCAGAATCTCCTGAGAACCGTGGGGGATGAACTTGTCGGGGACGCCGATGTGCAGAACTTCGGCGCCGTGCAGCTCCATCTCGGTGAGCGCCTCGCTCACCGCCGAGCCGAAGCCGCCGGCGACCACGTGCTCCTCCACCGTGGCGAGGCGGGCTCCGGCGCCGCCGAGCTGCTGGACGTGGGCGCGCAGAAGCTCGCGGTCGAGCGGCTTGACGAAGCGGGCGTTGACCAGGCCGAGCTCGATCCCCTCGCGGGAGAGCCGCTCCACCGCTTCGAGCGCCGGATGGACCGTCGAGCCGATCGCCCAGACCACGCCGTGCCGGCCGCGCCGCAGCACCTCCGCCTTGCCGATCGGCAGCTGGCGGAATTCGGCGTCGAGCGGCACACCGACTCCGTTGCCGCGCGGATAGCGCAGCGCCGTCGGGTGCGACTGCTCGACCGCCGTGGCGAGCATGTGCTGCAGCTCGTTCTCGTCCTTCGGCGCCATCACGATGGTGTTCGGGAAGATGCGGAAGTAGGCGAAATCGAACAGGCCGTGGTGGGTCCACCCGTCGTTGCCGGCGATGCCGCCGCGGTCGAGCGCGAAGGTCACCGGCAGATCCATCAGGCAGACGTCGTGGAAGATCTGGTCGAAACCGCGCTGCAGGAAGCTCGAGTAGATCGCCACCACCGGGCGCACGCCGCCGAGCGCCAGTCCGCCGGCGAGCGTCACCGAATGCTGCTCGGCGATGCCGGTGTTGAGAAAGCGGTCCGGGAAGCGCTCCGAAAAGGGGACGAGGCCGGTGCCGTCGGGCATCGAGGCGGTGATCGCCACGATGCGCGGGTCGTGTTCGGCGAGCTTGATCACCGCCTTGCCGAACACCGATGTGTAGCTCGGCGCGACGACCGCGGCGCTGGCCGGCTTCTTCTTCTGGATCCCGGCCACCGGGTCGAAGGCCGACGGACCGTGGTACTCGACCGGCTCGTCCTCGGCGTACTTGTAGCCCTTCCCCTTCTTGGTGACCGCGTGCACCAGCACCGGACCGTCGATGTCGCGCGCCTCGGCGAGCGCTTCGAGCAGCGCCGGGACGGAATGGCCGTTGACCGGTCCGACGTAGCGGAAGCCGAGCTCCTCGAACAGCGTGCCCGGCGTGAAGACCTGGCGCACCCCTTCCTCGAGCCCCCTGGCGACCTCGAGCATCGGGTCGCCGATGCCGGGGATCCGGTGCAGCACCTTCTTCACGTCGTCCTTGAGCTTGGCGTAGTGGCGGCCGGCCATCAGCGCCTCGAGGTACTTCGTCAGCGCGCCCACCGACGGCGAAATCGACATCGAGTTGTCGTTGAGAACGACCACCAGCCGGGTGCCCAGGTGACCGGCCTGGTTCATCGCCTCGAACGCCATGCCGGCGGTCATCGAGCCGTCGCCGATGATGGCCACCACGTTGTGCGATTCGCCCCGCAGGTCGCGCGCCACCGCCAGCCCGAGGGCGGCCGAAATCGAGGTCGAGGCGTGCCCGGCGGCAACCACGTCGTACTCCGACTCCGAGCGCAGGCAGAAGCCGGAGAGCCCACCGAACTGCCGCAGCGTCTCCATGCGGTCGCGCCGCCCGGTGAGGATCTTGTGCGGGTAGGTCTGATGGCCGACGTCCCACACCAGCAGGTCGCGCGGCGTGTCGAACAGGTAGTGCAGCGCGATCGTCAGCTCGACCGAACCGAGGTTGGAGGAGAAGTGGCCGCCCGTCTTCGAGACGCAGGCAACGATCTCCTCGCGCAGCTCGTCGGCCAGCTGCTCGAGCTGGCCCGGCTCGAGGCGGCGCAGGTCGACGGGCGAGTGGACTTGGTCGAGCAGGGGGGAGGTCATCGCCTCAGGAGGTCCTTTCCGAGAGGAGATCCACCAGAGAATGAAGCAGTTTAGCATCGCCCGGAAGGGCCTCCGCGAGGGCGCGTGCCTCCGCGGCGAGCGCCGCCAGCCGGGCGTGGCTCGCCGCCGTGCCGTAAAGGCCCGGGTAGGTCAGCTTGGCGGCGAGGGCGTCCTTGCCGGGGGTCTTGCCGAGCCGCCCGACCTCCCCCTCGACGTCGAGCAGGTCGTCGCCGATCTGGAAGAGCAGACCGAGGCGCTCGCCGAAAGCCGCCAGTCGGCCGTCCTCGTCCGCGCTCGCCCCGGCGTAGAGCCCCCCGAGGCGCAGGCAGGCGACGATCAGGGCGCCGGTCTTGCCGCGATGGATGCGGTCGAGGGCGGCCTCGGGCGCCTCCGGCCAGGCCGCCTCTGCGGCGAGGTCCTCCATCTGGCCGCCGATCATCCCGCCGGTGCCGATCGCCTCGCCGAGCAGTGCCACGGCGGCGGAGCGGCGCTCCCCCGGCACCGCCGACGGCTCGCGGGCGATCAGCGTCAGGCCGAGGGTGAGCAGGGCGTCGCCGGCGAGGATCGCCGTCGCCTCGTCGAAGGCACGGTGCAGCGTCGGCCGGCCGCGCCGCAGGTCGTCATCGTCGAGCGCCGGCAGGTCGTCGTGGATGAGGCTGTAAGTGTGGATCAGCTCGACCGCCGCGGCCGGTGCCCGCAGGAGATCGCGCGGGGCACCGAATCGCTCGCCGGCCAGCACGACGAGGGCCGGTCGCAGTCGCTTGCCGCCCGCCTGGACGCTGTAGCGCATGGCGGCGTGGAGGCGTGCCGGCGGGGCGCCGGCCGCCGGCAGCAGGCGGTCCAGGTCGCGCTCGAGTCCGGGTCGCAGGTCGTCGAGAAAGGCGCCGAACGGCGTCGCCGCTGCGCTCACGCCGTCCCGGCGCCCGCTTCGCCCTTCCCCGCCTCGAGGCAGAACGGCACCGCCAGCAGGAACAGGACGAGCCGCTGCACCTCGGTGTCCCCCCAGTTGTTCTCGAACAGGGCGGCGATCGAGAAGCCGACCAGCGCCGCGAGGACTCCGAGGTGAAGATCGGCCCGGCCGCCTGGCCGGCCGGCCGCGGCGCCGTCGCGGAATCCGTTCCAGGCCGCCACGAGGGCGCAGCCGACCAGTGCGAGGTAGACGAGGAGGGCCGGCAGGCCACGCTCGGCGGCCAGCTGGACGTAGGCGTTGTGCAGGTGCGGCGTGAGCAGGCGCGGCGCGGTCGGGTGGCGGTAGAGCGGATAGAGGTGCTTGACCATGTCGGGGCCGACCCCGAGCAGCGGCCGTTCGTCCACCATCCGCGCGCCGGCCTCCGCCATCGCGATGCGGTCGTAGTTGGAGGCCTCACCGACCGCCGTGATCGACAGCACGCGCGAAACCACCGGCACCGGCGCGAGAACCAGGAATCCGAGCGCCACCACCGGCGCCCACAGCAGCAGGCGCGGGCGCACCAGCGCCGTGATGCCGGCCAGCGCCGCGACCAGCGCGATCCAGGCGCTGCGCGTCAGGCTGCCGATCAGCGCCAGGTTGAGGACGACGAGGGCGGTCCAGGCCACCGCCGGCCGGTCGAGCCACGCGGTCGGGCCGTGGCCGGCGCGGCGCTCGCGGCGCAGCAGCATGCGGGCGATCAGCACCAGATCGATGAGCAGCAGCGTCCCGGCGAAGGTCATGTAGTGCGAGAACGGCCCGCGGATGCGCCGCTCGATGTCGCCGTAGCCGAGCAGGACCTGGGCGAGGCCGGAGAGGGCGACGAAGGCGCCCACCAGCACCAAGCCATCGAGCAGCCAGCGTACCCGCCGCTCGCCGCGGATCCAGACCAGGGCGAAGCCGAAGGTGGCGAAGCTGAAGATCTCCGAGAAGGCGCGCGCGCTCAGCGACACGGCGCGCGAGGCGCCGATCGCGCCGGCCAGCAACAGGAGGTAGAGCCCGGCCATGGCGAGCATGCGGCGCGCCGGCCGCTCGGCGGGCAGGCGCACCGGCCCGAGCAGCGGCGCGACGAGGATTGCCAGGCCGAGCAGCGCGTTGGAGAGGCCGAGGGCCCAGGTGGTCAGCAGATGCGAAGCGAAGAGGCCGCCGCGCAGCCGCTCGTTCAGGGGATGAGTCGCCGCTTCGGCCGCCGGAGTCTCGCCTGCCGCCGTTTCCGGCGGCGGCACGAGGCGCAGGCCGGCCGGCGCGGCGCTCATCCGCTCAGCGTCCGATCTCGGCGGCGGGGATCGCCTCGTCGACCAGCAGCACCGGGATGTCCGAAACGATCGGATAGACGAGGCCGGAGGCGGCGGCCCAGAGACCCTGCTCGACGACCGGCGTCTCGTCGCGGAAATGCTCGCGGTAGCGCTCGACGAGGCGAGCGCACACCGGTTCGGGCAGGTCGACCAGCTCGAGACGCCCGCGGCTCTGCGGGCAGACGAGGATCGAGAGGAGCTCGGGATCGACGGTCACGGGGCTCACGCGGCCCATTACGGTAGCACAACGGCGCCGCAGCAAGGGGCGGCAAGCGCCGGGAACGTGGCGCCGCGGTCCCCCCGATGTTACGATTTTCACCCCGCTGCCGCGGGTTCCTGCACCAACCGACCCACGCACGAAAGGGGGAGGTCATCGTCAACGCGGACTTCTGGCGCGGTCGCCGCGTCCTGGTGACCGGCCACACCGGCTTCAAGGGAGCCTGGCTCTGCCTCTGGCTCCAGCTCATGGGTGCGACGGTGACTGGCTACGCCCTGCCACCCGCCACTCAGCCGAACCTGTTCAAGGCCGCCCGCCTCGGCCGCGGCATGCGCGCCGTCGAGGGGGATGTCCGGGACCTCGACCGGCTGACCGCGGCGCTGCGCGAGGCACGCCCCGAGGTCGTCCTCCACCTCGCCGCCCAGCCGATCGTGCGGCGCAGCTACGAGGATCCGGTCGGCACCTTCTCGACCAACATCCTCGGTACCGTCCACCTGCTCGAAGCGGTCCGCCGGGCTGGCGGCGTGCGCTCGCTCGTCGTGGTGACCAGCGACAAGTGCTACGAGAACCGGGAGTGGCTCTGGTCCTACCGGGAGAAGTCGGCGCTCGGCGGGCGCGACCCCTACTCGGCGAGCAAGGCGGCCGCCGAGCTGGTCACCCGCGCCTACCGATCCTCCTTCTTCTCCGGCGAGGACGCCGAGACGCGCGTCGCCACGGCGCGCGCCGGCAACGTCGTCGGCGGCGGCGACTGGGCGGAGGATCGCCTGGTTCCCGACACGGTGCGCGCCCTCGAGGCGGGGCGTCCGGTCGAGCTGCGCTACCCGGGGGCGATCCGCCCGTGGCAGCACGTCCTGGACCCGCTCTCCGGCTATCTCCGGCTGGCCGAGCTGCTGCACCGTGACGAAGGCGCCGGCTTCGCCGACGCGTGGAACTTCGCGCCGCACGAAGAGGACGCCCGCTCGGTGGGCTGGCTCGCCGAGCGGCTGCAGCGAGCCTGGGGAATCGAACCGACCTGGCAGCCCCAGGAGGGGCCGCGCCACCACGAGCACATCTTCCTCAAGCTCGACGCCACGAAGGCGCGCGTCGAGCTGGCCTGGACCTCCCGCCTGCGCATCGACGAGACGGTGGAGTGGACGGTGGACTGGTACCGCCGTTTCGCCGCCGGCGAGGACGCCCGGTCGCTCTGCGAGGGGCAGATCGCCGCCTACGCCGTGTCGCAGGTCACGACGCCGGCGGGGAGCCCCGCTTGAGCGTGCCCGGCCCAGCCTGCCGCGCCTGCGCGGCGCCGCTCGAGCACGTATTCGTCGACCTCGGCAGCTCGCCGCTCGCCAACTCCTACCTGAGCGCCGAAGCTCTCGCGCAGGCCGAGCCGTTCTATCCGCTGACCGTCTGGGTCTGCGAGCGCTGCTGGCTCTGCCAGCTGCCGGAGGCCGCGACGCCGGCGGAGATCTTCAGCGACTACGCCTACTTCTCTTCCTACTCGACCTCCTGGGTCGAGCACGCCCGGCGCTACGTCGAGGCGATGGTCGAACGCTTCGGCTTCGGACCGGCGCACCGGGTGGTCGAGATCGCCTCCAACGACGGCTACCTGCTGCGCCACTTCCGCGACCGCGGCGTGCCGGTGCTCGGCATCGAGCCGGCGTCCAACGTCGCCGAAGCGGCGCGCGCCATCGGCATCCCGACCGAGGTCCGCTTCTTCGGTCGCCAGACGGCCCGCGAGCTGGTCGCCGCCGGTCAGAGCGCCGACCTGCTGCTCGGCAACAACGTGCTGGCGCACGTTCCCGACCTCGACGACTTCGTCGGCGGGCTGGCGATCCTGCTCGAGCCCGACGGTGTGCTGACCATGGAGTTTCCGCACCTGGCGCGGCTGGTCGAGGGCAACCAGTTCGACACCATCTACCACGAGCACTATTCGTACCTCTCGCTGGTCGCCGTCGAGCGCTTCTTCGCCGCGCACGGACTCGACCTGTTCGACGTCGAGGAGCTGCCGACCCACGGCGGCTCGCTGCGCATTTACGCGCAGCGCCGCGACGGCGGCCGGCACCCGGTCGGGCCGCGAGTCGCCGCGCTGCGCGCCCGCGAGAAGAGCGAGGGCCTCGAGACGCTCGCCTACTACGAGGCCTTCGGCGAAAAGGTGCGCGAGACCAAGCGCAAGCTGCTCGAGTTCCTCATCGGCGCCCGGCGCGCCGGCAAGCGGATCGTCGGTTACGGAGCGCCGGCCAAGGGCAACACGCTGCTCGTCTACTGCGGCATCCGGGGCGATTTCCTCGACTACACCGTCGACCGCAGTCCCCACAAGCAGGGGCGCTTCCTGCCGGGCAGCCGGATTCCGATCCGCGCCCCGGAGGCGATCTTCGAGACGCGCCCGGACTACGTGCTCATCCTGCCGTGGAACCTGCGCGAGGAGATCGCCGGCCAGATGGCCGGCATCCGCGAGTGGGGCGGCCGCTTCGTGGTCGCCATCCCCGAGGTGGCGGTCCTGCCGTGAGATTCGAGCCGCTGGCGCCCGCCGGCGCCTGGCGCATCACCGTCGAGCCGAGCGTCGACGAGCGCGGCCTGTTCGCCCGCACCTGGTGCGCGCGCGAGTTCGCCGCGGCCGGTATCCCCTCGCAGTTCGTCCAGACCAGCCTCTCCTGGAACCCGCGCCGGGGGACCCTGCGCGGTCTGCACTGGCAGGCGGCGCCGCACGGCGAGGGGAAACTGGTGCGCTGCACGCGCGGCCGGATCCACGACGTCCTCGTCGACCTGCGCGACGGCTCGCCCACCCGCCTGCGTCCCGTCGAGCTCGAGCTGTCGGCCGACGGGCGCGAGGCGGTCTGGATTCCGCCCGGCGTCGCCCACGGGTTCCTCACCCTCGAGGACGGCTGCGAAGTGCACTACGCGATGACGGTCGAGCACGTCGCGGAGGCCTCGCGCGGCGCCCGCTTCGACGATCCCGCCTTCGGCATCCGCTGGCCGGCGTCGGTCGAGGTGATCTCCCAGCGCGACCGCGGGTGGCCGGACTTCGAACCCTCGCGCTCCGCCTGCTGACGTAGGCTGCTACACTCCGTCCAGATCCCGAAAACCGGCCTTCGCGTGCCTTGCCGGCGCGCCGGCCGACTCAGAGGAGGTTCCCATGCTCCGCAGAACACCTCCACTCCTCGGCCTCGGCGTCATGTGCGTGGCCGGGCTTGCCGCGCTGCTGACCGGTCCCCGTCCCGCTTCGGCCCAGGGGCTACCGCTCGTGCTGTCGCCGGTCGGTGCGAGCCGTCTCGAAGTGACCGCAGGAACCGCCGTCCGCCTGCGCGTCGAACTGCGAGTCGGCGGATCTCCCGCTCCCGGTCAGCTGGTCGACTGGCGGGTTGTCAGCTCGACGGCCGGCGCCCACGGATCGTCCAGGTCGAACACCGACACGAGCGGCATCTCCACCGCCCGCTTCGACATCCCCGCGGCCGGCACGACCCGGATCGAAGCCCTCGTCTCGGGAGCGACGCCGGTTCTGTTCACCATCGTCAGTCGCGCCGTGGCGCCTCCTCCTCCTCCTCCTCCTCCTCCTCCGAATCCGACCGTCATCCTCGTCCCCGCCGGGCCGACATCGTTCGATCTCGTGCTCGGCGACCGCCAGACGATCGGCGTGCGCATCACGACGCCCAACGGAACTCCGGTCGGCGGCGTCGAGGTGGAGTTCGCTGTCGTCTCCTCGCCCGGGTCGCCGGGTGTCGGCCGCAGCGACACGACGGTGGTCTCCGGCAGCGGAGGCGAGGCCCTCGCGACTTTCGGCTTCTCGACCGCCGGAACGACACGGATCCGTGCCTCGATCGTCGATCCCCGGGTTTCCACCAGCTCGCCGCCGATCGAGTTCCTGATCGAGACCGCCAGCCTTGGTGCGTTGACGCCCGAACGCCGCACCTGGCGAGACGCGGCCGAAGCGCTCGACGCCATTTGCCTCGACGTGTTCGTCGACGAGACCGGACAACAGCGTCCGACTCCCGATCCGACACCCCTTTGCGTCTACATGACCTCGACTCTGACGACCCGGGAAGAGAGAGATCAGGCAGTCCGGGCCTTCACGCCCACCGGCCTCGCCTCGGAGGGAACAACGGCCATCACCGGCATGACCCAGCTGAAGTCCTCGGTAGTGTCGCGCCTCTCGGCGTTGCGCGGCGGCGCGCTGCGTGGAGCCGTCGACCAGATCGCGCTCGAGATCGACGGGATCCGGTTGACACCCGATCTGCTGGCTTCGGCCGCATCGCCCGACTCGCGAGCCTTCGCGCGCCGCCTGGAAGATTCTTTCGCCCGCCTCTACGCTGGGCTCGACGCGGAGGACGCGCCGGCCGTCGTGCATTCCGTCGCCGAGCCGCGGCGCGAAAATCCGTGGGGGTTCTTCGCCAGCGGCCGACTGACGAGCGGCGAGCATGCTTCCGGGGTGGAAACCGATGCCTTCGACTTCGACACGGCCGGCTTGACCGCCGGGTTCGATCGCGCCATGTCGGCGAACGGCTTTCTGGGGCTGGCGCTGACGGCACTTCAGAACGACACCGACCTTGCCGGCAACGGTGGCCGTCTCGAGGCCGACGCCCTGGCCGTGTCGGCCTACGGAATCCGCGAAGGGGCACACGGTTACTTCCAGGCGGTCGTCACTTACGGCGAGACGAGCTACGACCAGCGCCGCCGGATTCCGCTGCCGATCGTGGGAGATCTGACCGCGCGGGGGGAGTTCGACGGTGATCAGGTGGGCGCCGATCTCGAGCTCGGGCGGTCGATCGACGGCCGGGCGGGTTCGCTGACCTTCTTCGCCCGCGGCAGCTGGGTTCGCGCCTCGATCGACGGCTTCCGCGAGACGGGCGCCGTCGCAGAGCTGCCCGGTACCGGATTCGGCAGCGTCGATTTCGGGCTCGCCGTCGAAGAGCAGGAGATCGACTCGCTGCTCGGAACGGCCGGTGTCGACTGGGGCCGGGCATTTTCGATTCCGGGCGGGCTCGTCGTCCCGCAGCTGACGGCCAACTGGTGGCACGACTTCGGCGACGACGCCGATCCGGCCCGCGCCCGCTTTCTCGGCGACGTCGCCACCGGCGGTTCGTTCCTCGTCTTCGGTGATCCCCCGGACGGCGACTGGCTGGCGGCCGGGGTCGCGCTGCGTTTCCAGTATCTGTGGGGCAGCTTCTTCGTCGCCTACGATCGCTGGTTCCTCCGGGACGACCTCGAGCTCGCGAACGTCAACCTCGGCCTTCGTTTCGAGTTCTGACCGGGAGGCTGCCATCGCTTGACTACGCCGCGCGTCGATCCCAAGTACGAAGTCGTCCGGCGCCTCCGCGAAGGAGGCATGGGGGCGATCTACCTCGTCCGCCACCGGCTGCTCGACGAGCTGCGGGTCGTCAAGGTTCTGCGCTCCCACCTGAATTCCGACGAAGACCTCCGGCAGCGATTCCTGCGCGAGGCCCGCACCGCGATCCAGCTGCGGCACCCGAACATCGCGCAGCTCTACGACTTCTCGGTCGACGAGGACGGCAACGCATCGATCGTCCTCGAGTACATCGACGGTTTCACCGTCGAGGAGTTCGGCCGACGCCCCGAGGCGCGCGACGTGCCGCTCGACCTCGCCCTGGCGCAGCAGGCGCTGCGGGCGCTCGGCTTCCTGCATCGCAAGGGATTCGTTCACCGCGACGTCGCGCCGGACAACCTGATGGTCACCCGCGACGTCGACGGCGAGCCGCTGGTCAAGCTGATCGACCTCGGAATCGTCAAGACGCTGCGCGCCGAGGGCAAGGGCACCGCCACCTCGCTCTACCTCGGCAAGCCGCGCTACTCGTCGCCCGAGCAGCTCATCTCGCCGGAGATCGACGCGCGGGCCGATCTCTACTCCTTCGGCGTCATGCTCTACGAGCTGGTGACCGGCTGCTACCCGATCCGCGGCCACGACCTGCCGTCGCTCATCGCCGCCCACCTGCACGGCGAGCCGGTGCCGTTCGACGTCTCGGATCCCGAGCGCCGCATCCCCGATCCGCTGCGGCGGCTGCTGCTCACCACGATGGCCAAGGAGCCCGGCTCGCGCCCGGAGTCGGCGGAGGACCTCGCCGCCCGGCTGGCCGAGATCCAGCAGCTCTTTCCGCCTCCCGCCCCGGGCGAGGCGGCGCGCCGGCTCGACGCCGCCCGCGCCGGCGCCCGGCACGAGCGCGAGGAGGAGCTGACGCGCGCCGGCAGCGAGGCGCTGTCGATGCTCGGCCGCGGCGAGTACGCGGCGGCGCGCCAGAGGGTCGCCGAGGCCGTCGAACAGCTCGGCAACGACCCCGAGCTGACGGCGCTGCTCGCCCGTATCGAGGCGCGCGAGCGCGAGGTGCGACAGGCCAATGCCGAGGCCGAGCGGCTCGAACGGCTGCTCGGCGAGGCCGGGCAGGCACTCGCCGCCGGCGCGATTCCCGACGCGCTGTCGAGGATCACCGAAGTCCTGGCGCGCCGCCCGGAGGACTCCCGGGCGCGCTCCCTGGCAGCGCGCATCGAGGAGCGCCGGCAGGCCGACGAAGCGCGGGCCGTGGCGGCCGAGCGGGAAGGGGTCGTCCCGGCCGCCACGCTGCGCACCGGCCGGCCCGGTGAGGCCTCGCTGCAC
>JAIOJQ010000254.1 GCA_019911865.1 Thermoanaerobaculia bacterium | reverse complement strand
GTCGTCGAGGGCGCGGCGCACGAGGGCGATCCGCGTTGTGGTGTCGCCAGCGAGCGCCGAGGCGCCGAGGGCGGCGCGCTGCAGCGCCGCTGTCTCGACGACGAACGCCTGCAGCGCGGCGCGATCGGTCGCCGGCAGGGTGCGCGCCGCGAGCGGCACCACCTCGAACGTCACCGGGCCGGCGAGGTCGGTCTCGACGCCCCCCTGGCGGCGGGCCAGCGTCACCGTGTAGCGGCCCGGCGCGGCGAGCGGCCCGGTCGGCAGCGGCGTGTAGGCGTTGACGATCTTCGGCGGCTCGAGCGAAGCCGGATCGGCGGGCGGCCAGCGCAGGTCCCAGGCGACGCGCTGCAGGCCGGCCTTCGGCTCGAGCGGCAGGCGGCGCACCACGGCGCCGGACGGGTCTGCGACGCGCAGCACCAGCGCCGGCTTCTCCTCGGCCGCCTCGGCACGCAGCTGGTCGGCGGTGGGGTAGGGCGCGGCCTTGCCCGCCTTCTCGAGCTCGCTCTCGCGCTTCTGGCGCGCCTTGCGGGCCGGCAGGATCTCCTCCTCCAGCCAGACCGAGAAGAGGGCGCCGAACGGCGGATTGGCGGCGGCGTAGAAGGCGTCCCCCTGGAACCCCTTGTCGCGGTAGCCGAGCGGCATCGCCGGCACGAATCCGTCGACCGGGCGCACCGGCAGCAGCAGCGCCCCGGCGCCGGCGAGGCGGTCGGGCCGGGCGTGACGCAGTGGCGTGAGGTCGTCGAGGATCCAGATGCCGCGGCCGAAGGTGCCGACCACCAGGTCGCCGGCTTCCGGCTGGATCACCAGATCGCGCACCTGGATCGTCGGCAGGCCGCCGGTGAGGCGGAACCAGCTGGCGCCGCCGTCCTGGCTGGCGTGGAGGCCGAACTCGCTGCCGGCAAACAGCAGCTGCGGGTCGACCGGGTCCTCGGCGAGGGCGTAGATCGAGCCGCGCTCGGGCAGGCCGCGGGTGATCCCCTGCCAGCTGCGGCCGCGGTCTTCGCTGACCAGGACGAAGGGGCGGAAGTCGCCCGACTTGTGATCCTCGAACGCCGCGTAGACGCGGTCGGCGTCGTGCGCCGAGGCGACGATCTCGCGCACATAAGCCCGCTCGGGCACCCCGGGGAAGCGGTCGATCCTGCGCCAGCTGGCGCCGCCGTCCTCGCTCACCTGCACCAGGCCGTCGTCGGTGCCGGCCCACAGCAGCCCGTCGACGCGCGGCGACTCGGCGAGGGCCGTCACGTTGCCGTAGAGCGACGTCGAGGAGCTCTTGGCCACCGCGTCGGCGCGCTGCACGCGGCCCATCACGGCGAGCTGGTTGCGATCGATCCGCCGCGTCAGGTCGGGTGAGACCGGGCGCCAGCTGTCGCCCCGGTCGTCGCTGCGGAAGATGCGCTGGGCGGCGAAGTAGAGCCGGGTCGGCGAATGCGGCGAGACGAGCAGCGGCGAGTCCCAGTTCCAGCGCAGCGGCTCGTCGCCCGGCTCGGCCATCGGCTGCAGGAAAGTCTCCTCGCGCGTGGCCAGATCGACCCGCACCAGGATGCCGTACTGCGCCTGGGCGTAGACCACGTCCGGATTGCCCGGCTCGACGGCGGCCTGGAAGCCGTCACCCGACAGGACCACCGACCAGTCGCGGTTGAGGATGCCGTGCTGCCACAGGGTGCGCGACGGGCCGCCGAGGGTGAAGTTGTCCTGCGTGCCGCCGTAGACATGGTAGAAGGGCTTCCGGTCGTCGACCGCCACCTTGTAGAACTGCACCGTCGGCAGGTTGGCCTTCCAGGTCCAGCTCCTGCCGCGATCGAAGCTCTCGTAGATGCCGCCGTCGCAGCCGACCAGCAGGTGCTCGCTGCGCTCGGGATCGATCCAGATGGCGTGGTTGTCGACGTGCTTGTTCGATTCGCCGAGCTCGTGGAAGCTGGCGCCGGCGTCCTCGCTGACCATCAGGAAGACGTCCATCGAGTAGATGCGCTCGGGGCGGCGCGGGTCGACGGTGATCTCGTTGTAGTACTGCGGGCCGCCCGGGACGTAGGAGCTGCGCTTCTCCCAGCTCTCGCCGCGATCGGTCGAACGGAAGAAGCCCCCCTCGCCCTCGGCCGCCTCGACCACCGCGTAGACCCAGTCGGGCTCGCCCGGTGCGACGGCGAGGCCGATGCGGCCGAGCTCGACCTTCGGCAGGCCGCGCTCGACCTTGCGCCAGGTGGCGCCGCCATCGGTGGTCTTCCAGATCGACGACTCGGGCCCGCCGTTGATCAGGGTCCAGACGTGGCGCCGGCGCTGGTAGGCGGTGGCGTAGACGGTGTCGGGATCGCCCGGGTGAAAGGCGATGTCCGAGACGCCGGTGTGCTCGGAGATTGCCAGCACCGCCTTCCAGGTGGCGCCGCCGTCGGTCGATTTGTAGAGGCCGCGATCGCCGCCGGCGCTCCACAGCGGACCCTGCGCGGCGACCCAGACGACGTCGGAGTCGCGCGGGTCGACCAGGATCCGGCCGATGTGCTCCGAGCTCTTCAATCCGACGTTCTTCCAGCTCTTGCCGCCGTCGATCGACTTGTAGACGCCGTCGCCGTAGGCCACCGAGCGCTGCGAGTTGTTCTCGCCGCTGCCCACCCAGACGGTGAGCGGGTTCTGCGGATCGAGGGTTACCGCGCCGATCGAGAACGAGCCCTCGCCGTCGAAGACCGGCGTCCAGGTGGTGCCGGCGTTGTCGGTCGTCCAGACGCCACCCGAGGAGACGCCGACCACCCAGCGGTACGGATCGCGCGGGTCGACGGCGATCTCCGAAATGCGTCCGGAGGCGAGCGCCGGGCCGATCTCGCGCAGCGCGAGGCCGGCGAACAGCTTTTCGGACGGATGCTCCTTGGGCGCGGCCGGACGTTCGGCCGCGGGAGTGCCGGCGGGCAGCGCGAGGGCGAGGGCGAGGGCGGCCACGGCGCGGGCCGGGGTGCGGGCAAGGCGGGTCATCGGTCGGGCTCCTGGGTCTGCGGCTGAATACGCAGGACGATCGTGGCGGGTTTTCACCCGCCGGCGCAAGGGGGCGACGATAGACTCGGCCGCGATGGACCGGCCGCCGCTCGACCTCGCCTCGCTCTTCCTCGGCCCCAAGGCGGAGAACGCCGAGGTGCTCGAGCGGCTGCTGCTCGAGGCGCTGCGCGACCACGTCTTCTGGCGGCGCAACTTCCATCCCGAAGACGGCTTCGAGATCAGCGAGCTCGACAAGCGCCGGCCCGGCTACGAGCAATCGCAGTCGCTGCTCGCCCAGGAGCTGCTCTCCCTGCTCGGCGAGCTCAAGGGGGGCGTCCCGTTCTTCTCGCCGCGCTACATCGGCCACATGAACGCCGACCTCACTCTGGCCTCGCTGGTCGGCTGGTTCGCCACTCTGCTCTACAACCCGAACAACGTCGCGGTCGAGGGCTCGCCGGTGACCACCCGGCTCGAGCTCGAGGCGGCGGCGCAGCTGGCGGTGATGGTCGGCTATCCGGAGTCGGCCTGGGGGCACCTGACCTCGGGCGGCACGATCGCCAACTTCGAGGCCTTCTGGGTGGCGCGCAACGTCAAATACCTGCCGGTGGCGCTGTCGGGCGCCGCCGACGAGCTCGGACTCGGCGACCTCGAGCTCGGCCGCGCCGACGGCAGCCGGGCGCCGATCGGCCGGCTCGGCCTCTGGGAGCTGCTCAATACGCCGCCCGGCGCGGCCCTCGACGCCGCCGACGGGCTGCTCGCCGCGGCGACCGACCGGCAGCGGGCCAGCGAGGTCCTGGCCCGCCACTCGCTCGCCCGGGTCGGCCACCAGGAGTACGGGCGCCGGCTCGCCCTCGAGTTCGGCGACCCGCTGCCGCCGGCGGTCGTCCTGGTGCCGTCGACGGCGCACTACTCGTGGCAGAAGATCTGCCGCGCCCTCGGCATCGGCAGCGACCAGCTGCGCTACGTGCCGGTCGACCGCCGCTTCCGCATCGACGTGGAGGCGCTCGAGCGGCTGCTCGCGGAACTGGCGGCCAGCCGCACGCCGGTGCTGGCGGCGGTGGCGGTGGTCGGAACGACCGAGGAGAGCGCCGTCGACCCGGTCGACCGGATGCTGGCGGCGCGCCAGCGGGCCGGGCGCGAGCACGGCCTCGCCTTCGCGCTGCACGCCGATGCCGCCTGGGGGGGCTACGCGATTTCGATCACCCGCGCCGCCGACGGCAGCCGGCGCGACCTCGCCGCGGCGCGCGCCGAGGCGGCGCCGCACGCCTGGCCGTCACCCGAAGTCTGGCGGGCGCTGATCGCCGTCGAGGGGACCGACTCGGTGACCATCGACCCGCACAAGTTCGGCTTCGTCCCCTATCCGGCCGGCGCGGTCCTCTTCCGCGACCTCCGGGTGCGCGAGCTGGTCGCCACCGACGCCCCCTACGTATTCCACGACGAGAGCCCGGCCTCGCTGGCCGCCATCGGACCGTACATCCTCGAAGGGTCGAAGCCGGGCGCCGCGGCGGCGGCGGTCTGGCTGTCGCACCGCGTCCTGCCGCTCGACGGCGAGGGGCACGGGCGGCTGATCGGCGCCACGGCGCGCGGCGCCCTGGCGCTCCACCGGCGGCTCGCCGCCGGCGACTTCGGCCCCTTCCGCGTCGTCACCCTGCCCGAGCCCGACCTCAACATCGTCTGCTTCGGCGTCCGCCATCCGCGCTTCGCTGCGCTCGAAGAGGCCAACGCCTTCGTCGCCGCCGTGCACGCGCGCATGAGCATCGCGCCCGGGCGGCCGCCGCGCGAGGTCGACTTCGTGGTCACCCGCACCCTGCTGCGCGAGGCCGACTACGGCGCGGCGCCGCTGCCGCTGCTCGAGCTGCTCGGCTGGAGCGCCGACGACTACCGCCGCGCCGGCGGCGTCGCGGTGCTGCGCTGCACGGTGATGAACCCCTTCGTCGCCGAGCCGCGCGGCCGCACCGACTTCGTCGAGGCCTTCGCGGCGGCGCTGCGGGAAGTCTTCGACGAGGTCCTCGCCGTCTCGCCCGGGACGGCCGCATGAAGAGCCATCGCCAGGAGCTCTGGTTCGAGATTCCGGGGCGGCGGGCGTTCGTCAACATCACCGGCGAGGTCGAGCGGGCGCTGGCGGCGAGCGGCATCCGGGAGGGGCTCTGCCTGGTCAACGCGATGCACATCACCGCGTCGGTGTTCATCAATGACGACGAGAGCGGCCTGCACGAGGATTACGAGCGCTGGCTCGAACGGCTGGCGCCGTTCGACGCCGGCAGCGACCCGAAGCGCGGCGGCTACCGCCACAACCGCACCGGCGAGGACAACGCCGACGCGCATCTCAAGCGCCAGGTGATGGGGCGCGAGGTGGTGGTGGCGGTGACCGGCGGCCGGCTCGATTTCGGGCCCTGGGAGCAGATCTTCTACGGCGAGTTCGACGGCGGGCGCCGCAAGCGCGTGCTGGTCAAGATCATCGGCGAGTGAAAGCGAGGAGCGGTGCAATGAAGATCGTGGTGCGCGACAAGGGGTCGCTGAAGGTGGAAGTCGCCGCCGGCGAAGCGCTCGAGATCGTCGACGGCGAAGGGCGTCCGTTCGGCCTCGGCGGGCGCACGGTCGTGTCGCTCTGTCGATGCGGCCAGTCGGAGTCGAAGCCGTTCTGCGACGGATCGCACAACCGCTGCGGCTTCGACTCGGTGGTGGTGGCGCGCGACCTGCCGCCGCCCGCCGCGCGCTGAGCGCCCGCGCAATCGAGCGACAGCCCGGCGAGGAGACCGGCGGCGCTGCCGGGCAGCCCGAGAGCCCAGCCGCGGACGGCTTGAGCCGATTCGTCCGCATTCGGCACGTCAGTGAGGGAGTCCCCGAACGGGGCTGCCGGCGGCTGGTACGCCTCCCGCCGGCTCCCTTCAACCGACACGGAGCCCGACGGGTCCCGAGGAGACAGGAGCGATGATCGACGTCCGCCCGCTGATGGTCTGGCTGGTTTCCGGCGCGGTGGCCTTGGGAGGCCCGGCCGCCGCGCAGAATCTGATCGAGAACCCCGAGTTCGATACCGGCAGCGCAGGCTGGCAGATCCAGACCGGCACCCTCGAGCTGGTCCCGGACAGCGGCGGCTGCCTTTTGTCGCAGGCGATCGAGGGGGCGTCGGCATCGACCGGATCGATTCAGTACTTCAGTTTCGCCTCCGAAACCTGCGTGACGGTCGACGGCAGCGTCGTCGACCGACTCGAAGCAGGCGGGATGTACCGGACCGAGGCGGGCGTCTGGGCGAGGCTCTACCTGCAGCTGTTCACGGACGCGGGCTGCCAGGCGCACTTCGGTTGGAGCGCCGTCGTCGCGGACGGTACGGCGCCGGCCTGGGAGCGGATTTCCGGACCGATCGCCCTCTCCCCGGAGACTCGCTCGGTGCGGCTCCACGTCGACAACAACCCGATGGCCGCCGGCGAGCCGCCGTTCACGGTGGAGTGGGACCGGCTCTACCTCGGTCCCGTGCCGGAGCTGTTCCTGGACGGCTTCGAGACGGAGGCCGGCAGCACCTGCCGCTGGTCGGATCGGCTCGACTGACCGCCGCCGCGCGGTGCGGGAGGTGACCGCTAGCGTCGCAGCTCAGCCGCCGGCCACTCCGGCGAGCTCGCGAAGGTGCGCCCGCAAGGTGCCGATCAGGTAGATCGAGCCGCAGGCGACGACGCGCGGGAGTCCCAGCCGTCGCGCCAGGTCGAGCGCGGCGGCCAGGGCGGCGCGCGGCTCGGGCTCGACGCGCACCTCGACTCCCGCGTCGAGGCCGGCGGCGAGTATTGCCGGATCGAGGGCGCGCGGCGAATCGGGCCGCGCCAGGACGATCGCCGCCGCACCGTCGGCGAGCGGCGGCAGCATGCCGCCGACCTGCTTGTCGGCGAGCGCGCCGAAGAGCAGCACGTACGGCTCTCCCAGGCGCGCCAGCGTCGCGGCGAGCGCCGCGGCGCCGTGCGGATTGTGGGCGGCGTCGAGCAGGACTTCGGTGCCGTCCGGCAATGCGATCGTTTCCAGTCGCCCGGGCCAGCGCACGGCGGCGAGGCCGCGGTGCATCGCCCCGGCGTCGATTGCCGGAAAGCCCGTCGCGGCGAGCACCAGGGCGGCGGCGAGCGCCGTCGTGGCGTTGTCGGCCTGGTGGGCGCCGGCAAGCGGGAGAGCGAGCTCGAGCGGCCGGCCGTCGAGGCGCACCGAGAGCCGGCTGCCGGCGAGACCGAGATCCTCGACGCGCTCGACCGTGACGCGATCGGCGGCGGCGCCGCAGCTTCCGGATCCTGCCGCGCCAGCACGACCGGGCGACCGGCGCGCAGGATGCCGGCCTTCTCCGTCGCCACCGCGGCGAGCGTCGTTCCCAGCCACTCGGTGTGATCGAGGGCGATCGGGGTGATCAGGGAGAGGATCGGCTCGGCGGCGTTGGCCGCGTCGAGCCGGCCGCCGAGGCCGACTTCGACGATCGCCAGGTCGACCGGGTCTGCGGCGAAAGCGAGAAACGCGGCCGCGGTGGTGACCTCGAAGTAGGTGGGCGGCGCCAGGCCGGCGGCCGCCGCGCACTCGAGCAGGCGGTCGAGCAGGGGGGCGAGGCGGGACGGGTCGATCGGTTCGCCGTCGAAGCGGATCCGCTCCTCGACCCGTTCGAGGTGCGGCGAAGTGGCAAGACCGGTGCGCAGTCCGGCGGCGGTGGCGATCGCGGCGAGCATCGCGGCGGTCGACCCCTTGCCGTTGGTGCCGGCCACCAGCACCACGGGCACGGCGAGCTGCGGGTCGCCGGCCGCGGCGAGCAGCTGGCGCATCGGCGCGAGGTCGAGGCGGATGCCGAGCCGCTCGAGCGGCGCCAGCCGGGCATCGACGCGCTCGCGGCTCACCGCGCGGCGCTCCGGCTCAGGCGAGGTGGCGCAGGCAGCGCGCCACCGTGGACTTCAGCTCCGGGCGCGGCACGACGAGGTCGAGGAAGCCGTGCTCGAGGAGGAACTCCGAGCGCTGGAACCCCTCGGGCAGGCTCTGGCGGATGGTCTGCTCGATGACGCGCGGGCCGGCGAAACCGATCAGCGCGCCCGGTTCGGCGATGTTGACGTCGCCGAGCATGGCGAACGAGGCGGTGACGCCGCCGGTGGTCGGGTCGGTCAGCACCGAGACGTAGGGGAGCCGCGCCTCGCGCAGGCGCCCGAGCGCCGCCGAGATCTTCGCCATCTGCATCAGCGACAGGACCCCTTCCTGCATGCGGGCGCCGCCCGAGGCCGAGACGACGACCAGCGGCCGGCGCTGTTCGATGGCGTGCTCGGCGGCGCGGGTGATCTTCTCGCCGACCACCGAACCCATCGAGCCGCCGATGAAGCGGTAGTCCATCGCCGCGAGGACGACCGGAATTCCCTCCACGCCGCCCGTGACGACGCGCACGGCGTCGGCGACGCCGAGCGCCTTCTGGAAGGTCTTCAGCCGGTCGGCGTAGCGCTTGGAATCGGCGAATCCGAGCGGGTCGACCGGTCGGATACCGGCAAACAGCTCCGCCGGCTCGACGTCGTCGATCAGCAGCGCGATGCGCGCGTCGACGTCGATGCGGAAGTGAAAGCCGCACTTCGGGCAGATGCGCAGGTTCTTCTCGAGCTCGCGCGAGAAGATGATCTCGCGGCAGCCGTCGCAGCGCACCCAGAGGCCTTCGGGCACGGAGGAGCGGGAGCGCTCGTCGCGCGCCTGCTTGGGTTTGCGTTCCTTCTTGAACCAGGCCATGGCTTGAGTGGCCGCCGGGCCGGAGCCTCAAAGCGCGACAGGCGCCTGTCGCTTCGGCGAGCGAACGGCGCCTGTCGGAGGGTCCGCGCCGGTGCGGCGGCGGAATCGGCGGATCAGATCTCCGCGGAGCCCTCTTCCTCGGCCTCGAGGTCGTTCGGAATGCCTAGCCGCAGGCAGGCAGCGTCGTACATCTGGCGACTCGCCTTCTTGGCGTTCTGCAGCTGGGCGAGCTTCTCCTTGACCTTTGCGAGCTCCTCCTCGATCTGGCGATCGAGGTCGGAGATCTCCTGCTTCGTGACGGTCAGGGTGTTCTCGTAGAACTTGCGCTGCTGGTCATTGAGACTCATTCGCTCTCCCTCAGAGCCTGAACGGGATCGTCAGGCGGTACCACATCTTGACCCGCACGCCGTCCTTCGTCGCGGGGTTGAACTTGGCGGTTCTCGCCGCCTGGGTCGCCGCTTCGTTGATGCCGACGTTCTGCTGGACCCCCTTGTCGAGCCGGACGTCCAGCACTTTGCCGGTTTCGTCGACCAGGAGGGAAAGCTCGACCGTCCCTTCGATCTTCATCCGGCGAGCCATCGGAGGATACTGCGGAGTGGCGAAGCTGACAAGAACGGGAGGCCGTACGCCGGGGCCGGCCTGCACGAGGTCGCCTTCGCGCACGGTCGGCTTCGGAGGTGCGGCGGGAGTGACCGGAACCGGCTTCGCCGCGGGCTGCGCTGCCACGGGTTCCGGTTGCGGCGCGGCGGGGGGCGGGGCGGGCGGTTCGGCCGCGGCCGGTTGCGGCTCGGGCTCGGGC
>JAIOJQ010000253.1 GCA_019911865.1 Thermoanaerobaculia bacterium | reverse complement strand
CGATCCCGGAGTTCGACGCCTGGGGGTTGCCGTACGAGGTCTACCTGCGGCGGGACGACCTGCTGGCCGAGCGGATCGTGATGATCCGCAGCGCCGGCGCCGACGGGGTCTTCGACGCCGACTGCTACACGCCCGGCCCCTTCGATCCTGCCGACGAGGGTACCGACATCGTCTGGGGTGACGGCTTCTTCGTGCAGTGGCCGCAGCGGCCGGGAGAAGCGCCTCGCTGAGCGCGCTGCAGCGGGCGAGCGGAGAAATTCAGTCAAAGGCAATTTCCCGTCAGCGGGAAAATTGCCTTTGACTGAATTTTCAGGGGGCGAGGAGGGCTTTGGCTTGGGCGGCGGCGGAGATGCCTTCGACGAGGGCGGCTTCGAAGGCGGGCAGGCCCTGGTTGTCCGAGTGGGCGAAGAGGACGCGGCCGAAGGGGCGCGCGGCGAGGGGCGAGGTGCGGGTGTACCAGCCGGGACTGGCGTGGCAGAGGGCGTGGCCCCAGCGATAGAGCTTGACGTCTTCGATTTTCGCCTCGGCTCCCGGGTAGAGGTAGTCGAGGTGGCGGACGACGGTGTCGCGGTAGCGGTCGTAGGCGTCGTCGTCGAGCAGTGAGTCGATCTCGTAGCCGGTCGGGTAGTAGACGGTGAGCACCTGGTGCTTCGACGAGGGCTGGTTGCCCTCCTCGCGGGTGATCCAGTCGGCGATGAGGACGTCGGTGAACGGCGCCACGTCGGTCCAGGTGTCGTAGGAGCCGTCGGTGACCGGGCTGGTGCACAGCACGTTGGCGACCACGTAGGAGCCGTAGGCGAGACCGTCCATGGCGGCGATCTGGTCCTGCGGCAGCCCCTTGACGATGTGCTTGGCGACGTACTTCGGGCAGGCCACCAGGACCGCTCCGGCCTCGATGGCGATCGGCTCGCCGTGCGGGTCGATCGCGGTGACGATCACCTTGCCGCCCCGGTCCTCGACCTGGACGGCGGTGGTTGCGGAGAGAATCCGGCCGGAGCCGGCGGCGTGGATGGCGTCGCGCAGCAGCTCGGCGGCCAGGGCGTTGCCGCCTGGGAAGGTGTAGCGGGCGCCGAACTCGCTGACGTAGAAGTTCAGCCCGGCGAACGCCGACAGGTTCTCGGAGCCCGGCGCACCGAAGGCCGAGCGGCAGTAGAGATCGACGTAGGCCTTGACCGCGGGGTGGTACTTCTTCTCGTGCAGCATCCAGTCGGCGAAGCTCATCGAGTCGTACTGCTTCGACGCCTCGCTGGTCTCGGCGAGCGGCATCACCGGGCAGTCGTCGCTCTCGAGGATCGCGGCGAAGTCCTTGCGGGCGCGCGCGAAGTCGCGCCGCACGGCGTCCGGATAGGGGAGATTCTCGAGGCCGGCGCCGAAGACGTCGACGACCGAGTTCCAGCCGAGGATGGCGCTGTCGGCCGGCTCGGCGATCTGCCGGAGCGGAAAGGCGAGCTCGGCGTAGAACTCGTCGAGCGGCGGCTCGGGCTCGACGAAGTAGGCGGAGGCGCCGGCGAACCAGATGTCGTTCCAGCGGTCGCGCACGCAGTGTCCGCCGACGCGGTCGAGGTGCTCGAGCAGCAGCATCGAGGTGTCGCGCAGCTTGTAGGCCGCCGACAGCCCGGCGAGCCCGCCGCCGAGGATCAGAAAGTCGACCGAGCGGCTCGGCGCCACCTGCGGGATACGGCCGCCGTCGCGCACCAGGTCGTGACACCAGGTCGGCACGTTGCCGCCCCAGACGCCGGCGGGAAATCGCTTCGCGGCCCAGGCTCGCGAGGGGACGAAACCGCGGAACGCGTACGCGCCGCCCGCCGCCACGATGCCGCGCAGGAAGTCTCTGCGATGGATCGCCATGACCTGACCCTCCGGGTTGCGAGGATTCTAGAGCCGCGCCGGGCGCCGGAACATGACCGGCAACAGGTCCGCCGGGCGGGCGGGGGAGTCGGTCCCCGGACCCGCCGCCCGGTCCGGGGATAGGCTGGCCGTTCCGGGGCGGCCGGTGGGCCTCCGGTTTCGGCGATGAGCGCACCCTTGCGGGATCCCTACGATTTGCGCGGTCTGTCGCGGCTGGCGGTCGAGGCGACGGTCGGAGTGACCGACCTCGTCGAGGCGATGCATCGCGGCATCGTGCGGCCGTGGCCGTCGCTCGCCGGCGCGGCGCCGGCGCGCACCCGCGGCCTCACGGGGTTCGTCTACCGCAGCATCCGCTGGGTGACGCGCCGGGTGGGGCGGGGGCTCGACGCCACGTTTGCCGCGGCCGAGCCGGTGCTCCCCGAGCGGCCCGCCTCGCCGCGGCGG
>JAIOJQ010000252.1 GCA_019911865.1 Thermoanaerobaculia bacterium | reverse complement strand
GCGAAATTGCAAGTACAGAAGACTACTGCGAGAGCCTGATGCTCTCTCGCCGCTACTCTGTATTGCTGCTCGACGTGGAGAACCCAAAATTCGATGCCATCGGCTTCGTCCGCCGCCTCAGGAAGCAGGAGAGCGGCAAGTTGCACCGCACGGCCGTCGTGGCTCTCGTGAAGAACCTATCGCCGATGGCCGAAGAGACAATGCGAGAGGCCGGCGTGGACGAGCACGTCGCTCCCCTCCTCGGCGAGCAGCGGACGCGCCAGCAGCCACCCGGCGAGCTCGGCGAGATCGCGGGCGGCGAGCAGCGGCTCGAGCGTGTCTCCCCGTCGCGCCGGCGCGACGCCGAACGCCCGGGCCAGGAAGTGCAGATCGTGGTTGCCGAGGACGACCACCGCGCGGTCGCCGAGATCGGCGACGCTGCGCAGGACGTCGAGCGAACGCGGCCCCCGATTGACCAGGTCGCCGACGAACCAGAGGCGCCCGGCAGCCGCCGGTCCGGGACGACGCAGTAGACGGCGCAGCGTCCGGTAGCAGCCGTGCACGTCGCCGATCACCCAGGTCGTCATGGCGGCGAAAGCTTCCCCGAGCGAGGGGGACCGACGCAAGCGCGGGGTGCGCCCGCCCGGATGGGTGGCCTGCCGGGGCCCGGGAAGGGCTACCGTCTGCGCCAGCCGTCGTCGCCAGAATCGCGCCGAGGTACCACCATGAACTGGCCCCATCTCCACGTGATCATCGTCCACCTCCCCATCCTGGGGATTCCCGTCGGCCTGCTGCTGGCCGTCGTCGGGCTGTGGCGGCGCAATCGCGGCCTCGAGACGGCGGGCCTGGCGATGATCGTCGTGGCGTCCCTGGTCGGCCTGGTCGCCTTTGCCAGCGGCGAGCGGGCCGAGGAGCAGCTCGAAGCCGAGTTCGGCCTCGAGGAGACCTGGGTCGAGCCGCACGAGGAAGCGGCCGAGGTGGCCCGCATCGCGCTGCTGGTGCTCGCCGCGGCGGCGCTCGGCACTCTGCTGGTCAAGCGGGACAGCCCGACGCTCCCGTGGCTGATCGGCGCCACGGCGCTCTTCGCGCTGCTCTCGGCGGTGCTGGTCGCGCGCTCCGCCCTGCTCGGCGGCAAGATCCGCCACCCCGAGCTGCGCTCGACGCTTACCGAGCCCTACCGCGGCGCCTCCGCCGACTGACGCCGACGCGCCGCTCTCCCCGCCTCAGCGCTGGTTGGCCTTGAGCACCCGCTTGCGCAGGCGGAAGGCCTTCGGCGTCACCTCGACCAGCTCGTCCTCCTGAATGAACTCGAGCGCCTGCTCGAGGTTCATCAAGTGCGGCGGCACCAGGTGGACCGTGTCGTCGGAGCCGGAAGCGCGCATGTTGGTCAGCTTCTTCTCGCGCACGATGTTGACGTCGAGGTCCTTCTCGCGCGCGTTCTCGCCGACGATCATCCCCTCGTAGACCTCGTCGGTCGGCGAGACGAACAGTTCGCCGCGCGGCTGCAGACCTTCGATGGCGTAGGCGGTCGCCTTGCCGGGGCGGTCGGCCACCAGCACGCCGGTCGGCCGGTGCGCGATGTCGCCCTGCCACGGCTCCCAGCCGTCGAACAGGTGGTTCATCAGGCCGGTGCCGCGGGTGTCGGTGAGGAACTGGTTGCGGAAGCCGATCAGCCCGCGCGACGGCACGCGGAACTCCATGCGCACGCGGCCGGTGCCGTGGTTGGACATCTTCATCATCCGGCCGCGCCGTTCGCCGAGCTTCTGGGTCACCGCGCCGATGAAATCCTCCGGGCAATCGATGGTCAGCATCTCCATCGGCTCGTGGAGCCTGCCGTCGATCGTGCGGGTGAGCACCTCGGGCTTGCCCACCGAGAGCTCGAATCCCTCGCGACGCATCATCTCGATCAGAATCGCCAGCTGCAGCTCGCCGCGTCCCGAGACCTTGAACGACTCGGCCGACTCCGTCGGCTCGAGCCGGATGGCGACGTTGGTGAGGATCTCGCGCTCGAGACGGTCCTTGAGCTTGCGACTGGTGACGTGCGCCCCCTCGCGACCCGCCAGCGGCGAGGTGTTGATCGAAAACGTCATGGCGATCGTCGGCTCGTCGACCTGGATCGACGGCAGCGCCTTCGGGTTCTCGCGCTCCGAGATCGTCTCGCCGATCGACACCGACTCGAGCCCGGCGACCGCGACGATGTCGCCCGGTCCCGCTTCGCTGACCTCGACCCGCTTGAGTCCCTCGTAGCTGTAGAGGTTGGAGACCTTGCCCGGCACGATCGAACCGTCGAGCCGGCAGAGCGAGATCTCGCCGGCCTTGCGGATCGAGCCGTTGAACAGGCGACCGATGGCGAGCCGGCCGACGTAGTCGTCGTAGTCGAGACTGGTGATCAGCAGCTGCAGTGGCTCGCCCTCTTCGAACTCGGGCGCCGGGACGGTGGCGAGGATCTGGTCGAACAGCGGATCGAGGGTCGTGTCGGGCCCGTCGGGCGAAAGGCGGCAGGTCCCCTTCCGGGCGTTGGTGTAGAGGATCGGGAAGTCGAGCTGGTCCTCGCGCGCGTCGAGGTCGATGAACAGGTCGAAGACCTCGTTGACCACCTCCTGCGGCCGCGCGTCGGGGCGGTCGATCTTGTTGACCACGACGATCGGCGGCAGGCCGGCTTCGAGCGCCTTCTTGAGCACGAACCGCGTCTGCGGCAGCGGTCCCTCGCTGGCGTCGACCAGCAGCATGACGCCGTCGACCAGCTTGAGCGTCCGCTCGACCTCGCCGCCGAAGTCGGCGTGGCCGGGGGTGTCGACGATGTTGACGTGCGTCCCCTTGTAGCGGACGGCGATGTTCTTGGCCATGATCGTGATCCCCTTCTCGCGCTCGAGGTCGATCGAGTCGACGACGCGCTCGGCGACCACCTCGTTGGCGCGGAAGGTGCCGCTCTGCCAGAGCAGCGCGTCGACCAGGGTCGTCTTGCCGTGGTCGACGTGGGCGATGATGGCGATATTGCGGACATCCGTCCGCTGCGAGCGGCTCACGGCAGAAAACTCCTTGGTTTCGTGGGGCGCGGCGGGGAGGGCGCCCGAACGGCCGGTCCCTCCCCCGCGGGGCGATGGAGCCTATCAGACCAACCCCAAACCCCGGTCCGCCCCGCCTCCCCGCGCGCCACCTGCTACTTGAGAGAGACGAAAGCAATGCGAAGGCAAGAAGCTCGAATAGAAAGACAAAGGCTCCATATCAGAAGGGGTCGGCTGAGAGCGAGCTGACGGTGACCTTGCGCCTCGAGGTGGAGCCTGGCAGGGCGCGTCGGAGCCGGGCTGACGAGTTGCTGCGGATTCGGCGGCCGGCGGCGCCTGGCGCTCGCCACGGGCGCGGCGAGCTCGGACCCCTTCTATGGAAGCCTTTTCGATCCGGAGGCCGCGCCGTTTCGCACTTGCCGCCTTGGCGGCGGTACCGTTGGGAGTTCGGACTTCCGGCGCTACGCGCCGCGCGTCCAGGCCGAGGGGTGCCGCTCGAAGCCGACCCTGGCGTAGTAGTCGACAGCGGCCGGCGCGGCGAGCAGGATGATCTTCGCCCCCGGATCGAGGTGGCGAAGGGTCTCCTCGATGAGCCCGCGCCCGATCCCCTGATGCTGGACCTCGCGGCTGACCGCGAGATCGGAGAGATAGCAGCAGTACGCGAAGTCGGTGACCGAGCGGGCGATGCCGATCAACCTGCCGCCATCGTCACGCGCGGTCACGATCAGGTTGGCGTGCGCGACCATCTTCGCGAGGCGGGCGAGGTCGTCGACCGGCCGGCGCTCGCCGAGCGTCGACTCGACGAGCACCTGGCGGAACTCCGCGGCCGCTACGGTCGCTTCACGGCTGAAGGTCGTCATGAACGGCAGCGAGTCTACTCTGGAAGCCACGCGTCAGCCCGGCCGGGCTCGCCTCGGGTGCTGGAGGCAGCCGGCCCCGACGACCTCCAGCCGGCATCCGGATAGGATTCGCGGCATGCGAAGAGCCCTGCCTTTCTCCGTCCTCGCGCTGGTCGCCACGCTGGCGCCGGCGCAGCAGGCCACGACGGCGCCCGCCGCAGCGCCCGCCGATCCCGCCGACCTCTCGTTCATGGTCTACGACCCACCGTCGACCCTCGTCGTCCCCGAGCACCCGGTGACGCGGGCGAAGTTCCCGCTGGTCGACGTGCACAGCCATCAGTTCGCCCTCGACGAGGCGAAGGTCCGCCAGCTGATCGCCGACATGGACGCCCTGAACGTCGCCGTGGTGGTCAATCTCTCCGGGCGGGGTTTCCAGCGCATCGAGCAGCCCGACGGCACCACCCGCTTCGCGCTGCGCGAGCGCGACTACTTCCTCTCGATGCTCGATCTGACCGAGCGGCTGGCACCGGGCCGCGTCGTGCACTTCACCAACGTCGACTTCTCCGGCGTCGGCTCGCCGGGATGGGCGGAGCGGGCGGTCGCCGAGCTGGAGGCCGACGTCGCCGCCGGGGCGCGCGGGCTGAAGATCTACAAGAGTCTCGGCATGGACAACCTGGACGTCGCGGGCGTGCGGATCCCGGTCGACGACCCGCGGCTCGACCCGATCTGGGAAGCCTGCGCCCGGCTCGGCGTCCCGGTCCTCATCCACACCGCCGATCCGTTCCAGTTCTGGCAGCCGCGCGACGGCAACAACGAGCGGCTCTACGAGCTGATCGAAATCCCGGGGCGCTATCGCGATCCGCAATCCAACGTCTCCTGGGACCAGCTGATCGCCGAACAGCACGCGCTCTTCCGCCGCCACCCGGAGACCATCTTCATCAATGCCCACCTCGGCTGGCTCGGCAACGACCTCGCCCGGCTCGGCCGTCTGCTCGACGATTGCCCGAACGTCCACACCGAGATCGGCGCCGTCCTCGCCGAGCTCGGCCGCCAGCCGCGCTTCGCCCGCGACTGGCTGATCCGCTACCAGGATCGCGTCCTGTTCGGCAAGGACTCCTGGCAGCCGGGCGAGTTCCCGCCCTACTTCCGGGTGCTCGAGACCGCCGACGACTACTTCCCCTACTACCGCCGCCGGCATGCCTTCTGGCGGCTCTACGGTCTCGACCTGCCCGACGAAGTGCTGCGCAAGCTCTACTTCGGCAACGCGCTGCGGCTCGTGCCCGGACTCGACCGGAAGCTCTTCCCCGCCGCCGAGTGAGCGTCCCTCCGCGTCCTGCCGCGCTCGCCCGCTGCCTCGCGACGGCGCTCGCTCTCACGGCGAACGGCGCCAGCGTCGGGGCGCAGCCGCCGCGCTACCCGGACGTCCTGGTCATCACCGTCGACACGCTGCGTCCCGACCGACTGGGCGCCTGGGGGCACGCGCGACCGACCTCCCCCGCCATCGACGCGCTGCTCGGTGAGGGGCTGCGGTTCGCCGAAGCGCGTACCGTCGAGCCGCTCACCACGCCGGCCCTGGCGTCGCTCTGGACCTCGGTGCCGCCGCATGTCCACGGCTCGACCCGCAACGGCCTGCCGATCCGCAGCGGCCTTGCCTCGCTCCCCCGACTGCTCGGGCGGCGCGGCTTCCGCACCGCCGCGGTGCTCGGCAACTGGACGCTCAAGGACCAGCTCTCCGGCCTCGCCGGGGAGTGGCAGCACTACGAGTTGCTGACCAGCCGCAAGCGCTGGTTCGGCCTCTTCAAGGACGAAGCGCGCGGCAGGGACCTGACCGATTCGGTGCTCGCCTGGCTCGCCGACAGCCGCACCGAGTCGGCCACCCGGCCGCTGCTGCTCTGGGTCCACTACGTCGAGCCGCACGCTCCCTATCGCCTGCAGGCGGACTTCGCGCCGCGCCTCGGCATTTCGCCCGAGCGGGCCACCGACCTCGACCGCTACGACAGCGAGATCGCCGCGGTCGACGCCGAGGTCGCCCGCCTGCTCGCCGGCTGGCGGGAGCGTTCGCCGGAGCGCCCACTGCTGACCGTCTTTCTCGCCGATCACGGCGAGGCCTTCGGCGAGCACGGCGAGCACGGGCATGGCCGCCTGGTCCACGAGCCCACCCTGCGAATCCCCCTCGGCTTTCACTGGCCGGGGAGAATTCCGGCCGGTGTCGCGCACGACGCGGTTTCCACCCTCGACGTCGCGCCCACCCTGCTCGGCCTGCTCGGCCTGCCCGCCCACCCGTCTTTCGCCGGACGCGACCTGGCGCCGCGCTTTGCCGGCGAGCCGGTCGCCGAGCGGCCGATCTGCGTCCAGGCCCACAAGGGGGCCGTCCAGTCCGTGCAGGCGGCGGCGCGGGCCCGCCGCGCCGGCCTGATCGAGGCCGGCGTCGTCGCCGCCGGACAGCTCGAGGCGCTCGCCCTCGGCCGCGGCGAACGCCGCCTGTACGACCTGCAGGCCGATCCCGACGAGCGGCGCAGCCTGGTCGACCCGAAGAGCCCCGCCTCGGAATCCCTCACCGCCTGCCTCGACGCGATCCGTGCCGGCCTGACCGCCGCCGACCAGGTCCCTCCCCCCGCCCTCGACCCCGACTCGATCGCCGAACTGCGCGCCCTCGGCTACCTCGACTGACCCCGGTACCCCCCGGGGGACACACAAAGGGGACACACAAAGGGGACACACAAAGGGGACACACAAAGGGGACACACAAAGGGGACACACAAAGGGGACACACGAGCTCGTCGCGGCCGGGATGCGAGCGCCGCAGGGCGGCCGACGCAAGATCCGCGCGCCGACCTGCGTCTTCTTCGGATATGCCACGAACAGCGCGATTTGTGCTCCCAGGTGTCCCGCACCACGTCACGCAGCGCGGCAATCGCCGCCAGCCGACCTTTCTCGAAGAGTCGGACTATCTCCTCTATCGGAACCTGCTGGCGGAGGCCTGCCGGCGACACGAAGTCGCCATCTGGGCTTACTGCCTGATGCCCAACCACGTCCATCTGGTCGCCGTTCCGGCGGCGCCCGCGGCCCTCTCCCGGGCCCTGGCCCGGGCTCACCGGCGGTTCACGACGCGGATCAACCGTCGACAGGGCTGGCGTGGGTATCTCTGGCAGGGTCGCTTCGGGTCCTTCCCGATGGACCTCGTCCACCTGCGCGCCGCCGTCCGGTACATCCTGCTCAATCCGGTACGCGCCGGCCTCGCGCCGAGCCCCGGCGGCTGGCCGTTCTCGAGCTGGGCGTCGCACGTAGCGGGAACGGGCGACGCACTGGTCGATCCGACACCCGTCGCGACGGCCATCGGCCCGATCGAGCGGCTCGTTGAAGAGCGCCTCCGCGTCGAGCAGATGGAGTGCTTCCGCAGACACACCGCCTCGGGCCTGCCGCTCGGTCCGGAGTCGTTCCTGAGACAGGTCGAGGCTGCGACCGGTCGTCGTCTGGTGACTCCGCCCGGGACGCCCGAGTCCCTGTCCAGCCTGTAAGGGAACCCCGAGGGGGGAGCTGGTGTGTCCCTTTTATGTGTCCCCTTTGTGTGTCCCCTTTGTGTGTCCCTTTTGGGTGTCCCTTTTGTGTGTCCCTTTTGTGTGTCCCTGAGATGATCGGGGAGTGGGGGGGGCAAGGGTGGAGTTGC
>JAIOJQ010000251.1 GCA_019911865.1 Thermoanaerobaculia bacterium | reverse complement strand
GCCGCCGGCAGCGCCGCGGCGAGGCGCTCGAGCCGCTCGGCCAGGGTCGGCCCGGGATCGGCGATCCGCCGGGTGCCGCCGGCGGCCAGCTCGAGCTGCTCCTCGAAGGCCGCCTCGACGGCGGCCCGGAAGTAGCGCAGGCTCGAGATGCCCCGCCGTGAACGGCGCTCGCGCTGGCGGGTGAACAGCTCCTCCATCACCCGCACCACCAGCTCGGCGGGGATGCCGAGCCGGCGCCAGTCGCGCGCCACCCGCCAGTCTTCCGGCGAGAGCAGCGTCGCTCTCCCCCGCAGGGCCAGGAATCGCTCCTCGAGGGTCCGGAAGTAGGCCTGGTCCTCGCTCGAACCGGGCGCGTCGCCGTCAGCTGTTGAGCTCATGCAGGCGGCGCAGCCCGATCAGGGTCAACAGCGGTTCGACGCGGCGGATGTGCTTCGAGCCGGCGGCGATCATCTCCGCCTGGCCGCCCGTGGCGACGATCTCCTCGAGGCCGGGCGTCTCGGCCAGCAGGCGCTCGAGAATGCCGTCGACCAGCCCGATGTAGCCGTAGTAGATCCCCGCCTGCATCGCCGCGGCGGTATTGCGACCGACCAGCTGTTCGGGCGGCCGGATGTCGACCCGGTAGAGGCGGGAGGCTTGCGCGAAGAGAGCCTCGGCGGAGATCAGGATGCCGGGCGTGATGATGCCGCCGGCATACTCGCCCTTGCGGTTGACGATGTCGAACGTGGTCGCCGTGCCGAAATCGACGACCACCACCGGTGCGCCGTAGAGCTCGCGGGCGGCGAGAGCGTTGACGATCCGGTCGGCGCCCACCTCGGCCGGATTGTCGTAACGGATCGGCATGCCGGTGCGGATCCCCGGCTCGACGAAGCGTGCCTCGTGCCCGAAGTAGGCGCGCGCCAGCCGCTCGAGCGTCGGGTGGAGCGGCGGCACCACCGACGAAATGACGATGTCGCCGATGCGCGCCGGGTCGAGGCCGGTGCGCGCGAGCAGGGTGAGCAGCACGGCGCCGTACTCGTCGGCGGTGCGATCGTGATCGGTCGACAGCCGGAAGTTCTCGACCAGCACGTCGCCGCGCCAGATCCCGAAGACGGTGTTCGTGTTGCCGGCGTCGATTACCAGCAGGAGATCGCTGTCCGGCTTTCCGACGCCCGCGCGTCCACCCTTGCTCACCATGAGTAAACCTCCCCCGAGCGGATCACCCGCTCCCCCGCATCCGTCGCCAGGCGCAGGAATCCATGCTCCTCGAAACCGGCGAAGCGCCCTTCGACGACGCCGTCGGGCAGCTCGCAGACGAGCGGGTCCCCCGGACGATGCGCCGACAGCTCCCGGTAGCGCTCCAGCCACCCGTCGCCGTCGCCGGTCAGCTCGTGCCATAGCGCCGTGAGCAGGCGCGCGGCGACCTCCTCGAGTGGCGGCAGGGGGCGCCCGGGTGGCAGTCGCAGCGCGAGCGACGTCGCGGCCGGAGTCGGCAGGGCGTCGGCGCCGTGCCCGTGATTGACGCCGAAGCCGATCGCCAGCCAGGCCTCCCGCTCCCCGCGGCTGGTGACGTCGACGAGCAGGCCGCCGACCTTGCTGCCGGCGATTACCAGGTCGTTCGGCCACTTGAGCCGGCAGTCGACGCCGGAGGCCTCGCGCAGCGCCGAGGCGAGCGCCACCGCGGCGCGCATCGGCGCCTCCTGCAGCCGCTCCGCCGCGACGGGCAGGACGAGAGTCGACCAGACGCCGAGGCCGTGACCACTCGACCAGCCGCGCGCGCGGCGACCGTGGCCCGCCGACTGCGCGAGCGCCAGCACGGCGAACGGGCCCGGGCGCTCGCCCTCCTCGGCGTGACGGGCGAGCAGTCGGCGCGAAAGCTGCTGGGTCGAACCGATCTCGTCCGCCACCACCAGCGACAGGCCGGCCGGCAGGGTACGCGCCCAGGCGCCAGAGAAGTCGGCGACGGTCGTGGCGCGCCGGCTCATCTCGCCTCAGGCCGGCCCGACGACGGCGACCAGCCGCTGCCGCCGCTCCTCGAGCTCGGCCAGCTGGCGGCGCGCCCCCTCGACGACCGCGGCCGGTGCCTTGTCCGCGAAGCCGGGATTGGCGAGCCGCGAGCGCACCCGCTCGACCAGCGCCTCGATCTCGGCCAGCTCGGCGGCGACCTTCGCCGAGTCGATTCCCGCCGCGGCCTGCTCGAAGACCGGGGAGAAGCTCACACCCAGGCGGACGTGCCGGTGGCCCGTTCCGCCGGGAGGCAGACCCGCCTCGATCCGCGACACCCGGCAGAGGCTGCCGAGCAGCGCCAGCAACTCCGGCGAGCGCAGGTACTCGACGAGGAGCTGCTCCTTCGCGGAGTCGTCGAAGTGGATCGTCGCACTGGTCTTCGGCGGCAGGCCCCGCTCGGCGCGATCGTTGCGGACCACCAGGGCCAAGGCGCGCAGGAACGAGATCCGTTCGGAGTCGGCTTCGGCGAGGGCCGGCGCGCGCTCCGCCGCCGGCCAGGGGGCGAGACAGATCGTCTCCGGATGGATCGCCTCGCGGCCCGGCAGGCGCTGCCAGAGCTCCTCGGTGACGTGCGGCATGACCGGATGAAGCAGGCGCAGGGCGCGCTCGAGCACGGTGACCAGGACGTCGGCGACGCGCGGTCGCGCACTCTCGCCGGCCAGCCCCGGCTTGGCCATCTCGATGTACCAGTCGCAGAAGTCGCTCCAGACGAACTGGTAGACGTCCCGGCAGGCGAGGTCGAAGCGGAACGCCTCGAGCGCGCGGGTGACCTCGACGGCCGTCTCCTCGAAGCGGTGCAGGATCCACCGCTCGGGCAGCTCCAGCCCGGCCGTTTCCGGGGCGAGATCGGGACAGACGCGCCCGCCGGCCCCCTTGGTCAGGGCGAAACGGGCGGCGTTCCAGATCTTGTTGCCGAAGGCGCGGTAGCCGGCCATGCGCTCCGGGTCGAGCGGGATGTCCCTGCCGGGGGCGTCGAGCTGCGCCAGGGTGAATCGCATGGCGTCGGCGCCGTACTCGGCGATCAACTCGACCGGGTCGAGCACGTTGCCCTTCGTCTTCGACATCTTCTGCCCTTCCGCGTCGCGCACCAGACCGGTCAGGTGAACGCGCGCGAACGGCGTCCTGCCGGTGAAGTGCAGGCCGGTCATCACCATCCTGGCGACCCAGAAGAAGAGGATGTCGAACCCGGTGACCAGGACCGCGGTGGGATAGAAGGCGCGATAGTCCGGATGACTCTCGTCCGGCCAGCCGAGCGTCGAGAAGGGCCAGAGCGCCGACGAGAACCAGGTGTCGAGCACGTCCTCGTCCTGGCGCAGGCGATCCGTGCCGGCGAGCTTCTCCGCCTCGGCGCGGTCGTGGGCCACGAAGACGCGGCCCGCCTCGTCGTACCAGGCAGGAATCTGGTGCCCCCACCAGAGCTGGCGCGAGATGCACCAGGGGCGGATCCCGGTCAGCCAGTGCTCCCAGGTCTTGCCCCAGGACTCGGGCACGAACTCGAGTTCGCCGCGCCGCCAGACGTCGAGCGCCGACGCCGCCATTCCCGAGACGTCGCAGAACCACTGGGTCGACACCAGCGGCTCGACGCGCGCGCCGCTGCGCTGGCAGAAGCCGACGTTGTGAACGTACTTCTCCTCGCGCACCAGGAAGCCGCCGGCGCGCAGCTCACCGAGCAGCTTCTCGCGCGCCTCGTCCACCGTCAGGCCGGCGAAGGCCTCCCCCGCCGCGGCAGTCATCCGCCCCTTGCGGTCGATCACCTGGATGCCCGTCAGCTCGTGGCGCCGGCCGATCTCGAAGTCGGCCGGATCGTGGCTCGGCGTGACCTTGACCAGGCCGCTGCCGAACTCGCGCTCGACCACCGCGTCGGCGACGAACGGAATCGTCCGGCCGGCGACCGGAACGACGGCGCGCTGCTGCGCGAACCTCTGGTACCGCTCGTCCTCCGGGTGATAGGCGATGGCGACGTCGCCGAGCATCGTTTCGGGCCGGGTCGTGGCGACGACCACCCGTTCCTGCGACCCCTCGATCGGATAGGCGATGTGCCAGAGGCGATCCTCGACGCTCCGCATCTCGACCTCGAGGTCGGAGATGGCGGTGTCGAGGCCGGTCGACCAGTTGACCAGGTACTCGCCGCGGGTGATCAGTCCCTCGCGGTGCAGCCGCACGAAGGCTTCGCGCACCGCCCGCGACAACCCCTCGTCGAGGGTGAACCGCTCGCGGGTCCAGTCGCAGGAGGCGCCCATCGCCTGGAGCTGGCGGCGGATGTTGTCGTGGTACTTCTCCTTCCACGCCCAGACGCGCTCGAGGAACTTCTCGCGCCCGAGCTCGAGGCGGCCACTCCCCTGGCTTTCGAGCTCGCGTTCGACCATCAGCTGGGTCGCGATGCCGGCGTGATCGGTGCCGGGAAGCCACAGGGCGTCCCAGCCCTGCATCCGCCGCCAGCGCGTCAGCAGGTCCTGCAGCGTCGACTGCAGGGCGTGCCCCATGTGCAGCTTGCCCGTGACGTTGGGCGGCGGAATGGGGATGCAGTACGGCCGTCGCCCGGGCCGGGCCGTGGCGCGGAACCAGCCGCGCTCGGCCCACTCGGCCTGCCAGCGCGGCTCGAAAGATGCGGGTTCGAAACGGGTTTCCATCCGACTCTCCGTCCGTGATCGAAACTTCCACCGCCCGCCAGCCGTGCGGCCGGCGGGCACACGGCGAGGCGGGCGGAAAGGACTACTCTACCGAGGCCTCGAGCTCGCGGATGCGAGCCTGCAGGAGGACCTCCGCGAGATCGGGAACGACCTCCCAGGCGACATCCCGCACCACGTCGCCGCCGATCAGCTCGACGACCCGCCGGGCGATCCGGTCGACGTCGGCGTCGGAAAGCGCGCCGGAACTTGCCGCGATCGCGGGCGCCGCCGCGGGGGCAGGCTCGGGGACGGCAGCGAGCGCCGGCGGCTCGTACGACGCAACCGGCGCCTCGGGCTCGAGCGGGAACTCCGGCAACTCCACTGCCGGCTCGAAAGCCGGCGCCTCGAGTTCCCAGGCCGGGGCCGCCGGCGCTTCGAAGCGCGGCGTCACCGCCGGGGCGGCCGCCAGCAGCTCCTTGACCCGGCGCAGCAGCTCCTGCGAGTCGAACGGCTTCTTCAGGTACTCGGTCGCTCCGGCCTTCGCGGCGCGCTCGGAATCGAAGACTTCGAAGGTTCCGACCAGCAGGATCACCGGCGTGCCGGGCAGCACCCGGCCGACCGTCTCGGCGACCTCGTAGCCGTCGGCGCCGGGCATGTGGACGTCGGCGATGACGAGATCGGGCCGCGCCGCCTCGAGCCGGCCGATCGCCTCGGCGCCGTCCCCCACCGTGATGACCTCGAAGTCCTCGTCGAGGAAAGTGAGCTCGACGACCTTCTGGATCGTCACGCTGTCGTCGGCCAGCAGGATCGTTCTCGTCATCGTTCGCCTCAGGCGGCCAGCCGCCGGTTCAGGTAGTTCACGATCTCCTGCGTCGGAGTGCCCGGCAGGAAGATGGCGTCGATGCCGACCTCCCGCAGCCCCTCGATGTCACGCTCGGGAATGATCCCGCCGGCGAACACGACGATGTCCCCCGCCCCCGCCTCGCGCAGCAGGCGCGAGATCTCCGGCAGCAGCCGGTTGTGGGCGCCCGAAAGGATCGACAGGCCGACCGCGTCGACGTCTTCCTGGACGGCCGCCGCGGCGATCTGCTCGGGGGTCTGCCGGAGCCCGGTGTAGATCACCTCGAAGCCGGCATCCCGCAGCGCCCGCGCCACCACCTTGGCGCCGCGGTCGTGCCCGTCGAGGCCCGGCTTGGCGATCAGGATGCGAAACATCTGACTGTTCATCGGCGTCGATTCTAACAGCAGAGCGGCGGGATCCCCGCGCCGCTCAGACGGCTCCCCGCCAGTGGACCAGGTCGGTCGACGGCGGCGTCCGTCCGAGCTGGCGCAGCTGGGAGACCACCTGGCCGCGGTGATAGGTCGAGTGGTTGACCACGTGCAGGAGCACCTGGCGGAACGGGGCGGTATGGCTCTCGCCGGCGAGATTGGCCCAGCTGAAGTCGCGTTCGAGCTGGTCTTCGGTGAGCGAGGCGAGGAACACTTCCAGCTGCGGCCAGAGGTCCTCGAAGCTTTCCCGCAGCTGCTCCGCCGTGCCGACCTCCTCGACCGAAGGGATGCGGGAGAGCGGCACGCCCAGGCAACGCGACAGCCAGAGCTGCTCGGCGCCGAGGATGTGGACCATGGTGCCGAGCACCGACCCGAAGCTGGTGCCGGTATCGCGCACCAGGTCCTCGTGGGGCAGCGCCTCGACGTCGGCCAGCAGCTGCCGATCGGCCCAGATGGTGTAGGCCAGCAGGCCCCGGATCGTCGCCAGGAGGCTCGCCATGGTCAGAAGACTGCCGGCTCTTCCCAGGTGCCGAAGGCATCGCGCAGGGCGTCGGAGATCTCGCCCACCGACGCGTAGGCCTTCACGCAATCGAGGATCAACGGCATGGTGTTCGCTTCCCCGGCGGCTCCGCGGCGCAGTGCGTCGAGCGTGCGACCGACCGCTCCCGAGTCGCGCCGCCGGCGGACCGCCTCGAGCGCCGCGATCTGGCGATCGGCCAGCGAGTCGTCGATGTAGAGGGTCTCGATCGGCTTCTCGTCAGCCACCTGGAAGGAGTTGACGCCGACGATCAGCTTCTCCCCCGTCTCGAACGAGCGCTGGTGGGCGAAGGCCGCGTCCATGATCTCGCGCTGGGGGAAGCCGGCTTCGACGGCCTCGACCATGCCGCCGAACTCGTCGATGCGCCGGAAGTAGTCGAACGCCCCGTCGACCATGCGTTGCGTCATCTCCTCGACGAACCAGCTGCCGCCGAGCGGATCGATCGTGTTGATGACTCCCGACTCGTGAGCCAGGATCTGCTGCGTGCGCAGGGCGATGCGGGCGTTCTCCTCGGTGGGCAGCGCCAGCGTCTCGTCGAGGGAGTTGGTGTGCAGCGACTGGGTGCCGCCGAGCACCGCGGCCAGGGCCTGCACGGTGGTGCGCACCACGTTGTTGTAGGGCTGCTGCGCGGTCAGCGAGCAGCCGGCGGTCTGGGTGTGAAAGCGCAGCATCCAGGACCGCGGGTTCTTGGCGCCGTAACGGTCGCGCATCACCGTCGCCCAGATCTTGCGCGCCGCGCGAAACTTGGCGATCTCCTCGAAGAAGTCGTTGTGGCTGTTGAAGAAGAAGGAGAGGCGTGGCGCGAAGACGTCGACGTCGAGGCCGGCGCGGATGCCGTACTCGACGTACTCCATGCCGTCGCGCAGGGTGAAGGCGAGTTCCTGCAACGCCGTCGAGCCCGCCTCGCGGATGTGGTACCCGGAGATCGAGATCGTGTTCCAGCGCGGCACCCGCTCGGCGGCGAAGGCGAACTGATCGGTGATCAGGCGCATCGACGGCCGCGGCGGGAAGATGTACTCCTTCTGCGCGATGTACTCCTTGAGGATGTCGTTCTGCAACGTCCCGGAGACCTGGCGGGCGATGTCGACGCCCTGCTTCTCGGCGACCGCCAGGTACATGGCGAACAGGATCGGGGCGGTCGAGTTGATGGTCATCGAGGTGGTGACCTCGCCGAGCGGGATCCCCTCGAACAGCGTCTCCATGTCGTCGAGCGTGTCGACCACGACGCCGCACTTGCCCACCTCGCCGGCCGACATCGGGTGGTCCGAGTCGTAGCCGTAGAGGGTCGGCAGGTGGAAGGCGACCGAAAGGCCGGTCTGCCCCTGCGCCAGCAGGTACTTGAAACGCCGGTTGGTGTCCTCGGCGCTGCCGAAGCCGGCGAACTGGCGCATCGTCCAGAGCTTGCCGCGGTAGCCGGTCGGGTGCACGCCGCGGGTGTAGGGGAACTCGCCGGGGACGCCCAGCGCGTCCACCGGGTCGATCCCCGCCACCTGCTCCGGCGTCACCAGGGGCGGGATCTCCATCCCCGAGACGGTGGTGAAGTCCTGCTTCCAGTAGGCCTTGCCCGCCGCCTCGGCGCGGCCGCGCGAAGCCTCCCAGCGCTCGCGCGCGGCGCGCGAGCGACGCTCGACCTCTTCGCGCAGGGTGGACGGGGCAGGATTCGCCGCGGCCGCGCCGGCGGGAGGTCGGGTGGGATGGTGAACGGTCATCGGCAGCTCTCCCCGGGGCTCGCGCCCCGTCCGTGCGAGATCCCGCAAGTATAGCCGAGCCCGGAACTTGCGGCGGTCAAGTCGGGCTTCCGCCGGAGATCGGCGGCGGCGACGGCGGCAGCTCGAGGCGCCACCCGTCGCGCATCCCCCGGTACTTGGCCAGCACCGCCCCGGCGTTGCCGCGCGGCAGCTCGCGGACGAGGGCGGCGGGAAAGGCGACCGCCGACCAGAAGAGCCAGCTCGCGCGCCCCGCCGGGCCGCCGAATCGCCGCACGAAGATCGCCGTCGAGCGACCGGTGCGGTAAGTCCGCCCCGCGGTGTAGCCGCCGGTTGTCGGCGAGACCATGTGCCAGAGCCGGGCCCGGTGGGCGTACCAGCACTGCCAGCCGGCGCGCTTCGTCCGCGCGCACCAGTCGGCGTCCTCGACCGAGACGTGGTAGACCGGGTCCCACAGTCCCGTCGCCAGCAGCGCCGCGCGCCGGATCAGCATCAGGGCGCCGTTGACGTAGCCGACCGGCTCGTCGCGGTCGAACTGCCCGCGGTCGATCCTTCCCATGCCGCGCTCGCTGGTCACCGCCTCGCGCCAGCGCAGCCGGCCGCCGGCCGACCAGAGGCGCCGCCGGTCGCCGAAGAAGTAGTAGCACTTCGGCCCGACGCACCCGGCGCGCGGCGTCGACCCGGCCAGTCGGACCAGCTCGGTGACCATGTCCGGCGCGACTTCGATGTCGTTGTTCATCGGCATCACGAAGTCGTAACCCTCGTCGAGACCGACCCGGAAGCCGAGGTTGAGACCGCCGGAGATGCCGAGGTTCTCCTCGGTGCGCAGCCTGCGCACCCCTGGATAGCGCTCTCCCACCGCCTCGTGCGAGCCGTCGGTCGAGCCGTTGTCGACCACCAGCAGGTCGAGCTTCGGGAAGTCGGAGGCGAGCAGGCTGCCGACCGTCTGCAGCGTCAGGTCGCGCCCGTTGTAGTTGAGGACGATCCCGAGGACGCGGGGTCCGGCGGGCGCGCTCACGCCGCGAGCAGGGCGCGCGCGATGACCAGCCGCTGCATCTCGCTCGTCCCCTCGTAGATCGTCGTCACCCGGACGTCGCGGTAGAGGCGGGCGATCTCGTACTCCTCCGAACAGCCGTTGCCGCCGTGGATCTGCAGCGCCTCCCAGCAGGCCCGGTTGGCCGCCTCCGAGGCGTACGCCTTGGCCTCGCAGGCGAGGCGGCCGGCGTCGCGGCCGTGCTCGGAGATCGACGCCGCGTAGCCGGTCAGGGCGCGTGCGGCGGCCAGTTCGGTGGCCATCGTCGCCAGCTTGAAGCGGATCGCCTGGTGCTCGGCGATCGGCACGCCGAACTGGATCCGCTCCTTCGCGTAGGCGGTCGCCAGCTCGAGCGCGCGCCGGTGGATGCCGACCGACTGGGCGGCGATGCCGAGGCGCGAGTGGTCGAGCGTCGCCAGCGCGATGCGCAGACCCTGCCCCTCTTCGCCGAGCAGGTTGGCCGCCGGGATGCGGGCGCCGTCGAGGTAGACGGCCGCGGTGTTCGAGGCGCGCAGGCCGAGCTTCTCCTCGGGCGCGCCGACGCGCAGTCCGGGGGCGTCGGCGGGCACCACGAAGGCGCTGATGCCCCGCTTTCCGGCCGCCGGATCGGTGCGCGCCAGCAGGACGAACCAGCGGCCGACGCCGGCGTTGGTGATCCACGCCTTCTCGCCGTCGATCACCCAGGCGTCGCCGTCGCGCCGCGCCGTCGTCTTCATCGCCCCCGCGTCGCTGCCCGAGCCTGGCTCGGTCAGGCAGAAGCCACCCAGCGCCTCCCCCGAGGCGAGCGTCGGCAGTACCCGGGCCTTGAGCTCGGGCGAGGCGAAGCGGTCGATCGGCCAGCCGCAGACCGAGTTGGTCACCGACATGGTGACGCCGATCGACGGGCAGGCCGCCGAGATCTCCTCGACCGCCAGGCAGTAAGTCTGGGGATCGGTGCCGCCGCCGCCCCACTCCTCGCCGATCAGCATGCCGAGCAGCCCCATCTCCCCCATCTCGCCGAGGAGCTCGGCCGGAAACCGGTGCTCGCGATCGCGCTCGGCGGCGCCGGGCCGGATGCGCTCCTCGGCGAAGCGGCGCACCTCGGAGATCAGGATCCGCTGGTCCTCGCTCTGGGCGAAGTCCACCGCCATGGCGGCCTCAGGCGTCCCTGAGGATGGCGTCCGAGATCACCAGCTTCTGGATCTCGCTCGTCCCCTCGTAGATCTCGGTGATCCGCGCGTCGCGGAAGAACCGCTCGACGTCGTAGTCGCGCGTGTAGCCGTAACCGCCGTGGATCTGCAGCGCCTTGTTGGTCACCCGCTGCGCCATCTCCGAGGCGAACAGTTTCGCCTGCGCCGCTTCGAGGCTGTAGCGCTTCTGGTTCGTCTTCGCCCAGGCCGCCTTGAAGACCAGCAGGCGGGCCGCGTCGATCTCCATCGCCATGTCGGCGAGATAGAACTGGATCGCCTGGAAGTCGGCGATCGGCCGGCCGAACTGCTTGCGCTCCTTGGCGTAGGCCAGCGCGGCTTCCATCGCTCCCTGGGCGATTCCGACCGCCTGGGCGGCGATTCCGATGCGGCCCCCGTCGAGCGTCGCGAGGGCGATCTTGAACCCCTCCCCTTCCTCGCCGAGCCGCTGCGACGCCGGGATCGACATTCCCTCGAAGAAGAGCTGCGTCGTGCCGGAAGCCTGCACCCCGAGCTTGTACTCGTGATGGCCGCGCGAGAAACCGGGCGTATCGGTCGGCACGACGAAGGCGGTGATGCCCTTGTGCTTCTTCTCCGGATCGACGGTGGCGAAGACGATGGCGACGTCGGCGTGGGTGCCGTTGGTGATGAACACCTTGCCGCCGTCGAGGACGTAGCGATCGCCGTCGCGCCGCGCCGTGGTGCGCAGCGCGGCCGCATCGCTGCCGGCCTCCGCCTCGGTGAGCGCGAAACAGCCGAGCTTGCGCCCGGCGGCCAGCGGGGTCAGGAAGTCGCGCTTCTGCGCCTCGTCGGCGTAGCGCGCCAGGGGATCGCAGACCAGCGAGTTGTTGACCGAGAGAATGACGCCGCTCGAGGCGCAGACCTTCGAGATCTCCTCGATCGCCAGGCAGTAGGCGATCAGGTCCATGCCGGCGCCGCCATACTCCTCGGGGACGCTTACGCCGGCCAGGCCGAGCTCCCCGGCCTGGTGGAAGAAGTCGAGCGGGAACTCTCCCGAGGCATCGATCTCCTTGGCGCGCGGCGCCACGACGTCGGCGGCGAAGCGCCGCACCGTGTCGCGCAAGAGCTGCTGCTCTTCGGTCAGTTCGATCTCCATGCTTCCTCGCCTATCCCGGAGTCGGCGCCGCGGACTTGCCGCGCCCGCCGGAATCGTACCAGCCGCCCCGCGGCGCGGGAAAGACGAGCCGGCGGTTGGCAGACCGGGGGGCGCTGGGAGAGAATCGCGGCATGACCGCATCCGGCTCCCCGCTGCACTTCACCGCCACCGAGCTGCGCAGCTATCTGCCTTCGGGCTGGGGCCTCGTCGAAGGTCGGACGGGCACCTGGAATCCTTCCCGCTCCAGCTGGATTTTCGAGGCCTACGACGGCGCCGACAACACCTGGGAGATCGTCGTCGATGCCGGCGCCGCGACGAAGGAGGGCCGCTTCGAGGCGCTCAAGGCGGCGATCACCCGCGTCCAGCGCAAAGGCCTGGGCCGCAAGTCGGTCCTGCTCGGCTGAGCGGC
>JAIOJQ010000021.1 GCA_019911865.1 Thermoanaerobaculia bacterium | reverse complement strand
CTGACCTGGATCTGCCCGTCGACGAGGTCGTTGACTCCGTTGGCGACGACCATACCGTCCACCCGCCGGAAGGGTCCGTCGGTCGTCAGCCGGGAGATGGCGTCCACCTGGGCGGTCGACAGCCACGCCACGAACGACTCGGGCGCCGGCAGATGGGCGGCGGCCGCCTGCGCCCGACAGACCGCGTCTCCGGCCGCGATCCCCTGGGCGCCGTTGGCGCCCGGCCAGCTGCTCAGATTGCCGCCTTCTTCCGACGGATCGGTCACGAAGACGAGGGCACCGGGCGACCAGGTGAGCACCAGCGGCTCGCTCGCCCCCGGCTCCAGGCAGAGCAGGCGGTGCGCTTCGTTGCAGGCCCTCTCCCAGGCGTAGGTCCAGTGGTAGGCGCTGTCGTAGGTGCTCCCGGTGAGCCCCGTGCCCGCATTCGTCCCCCAGCTCGTGCAGTCCTCGCCTGTCCCGCCTCCCCAGACCCCCGTGCCGGTCCAGATCTGACTTTCCGCGTGCGGAATCGTCTGGCCGAGCTCGTCGAAGAGCAGGTTGCGGTAGATGACGTACTCGGGCCCGGTGAGCCGCGCCAAGGTATCGGTGAACGCGGTGATGCCGTTGGCCTGGTACCAGGGGCCGCCGCCGGGCTGGCTGGCGCCCAGGCAGGCGTTGGTCCTCGTCCCCGAGAGCCCCTGGACGTGGCAGTAGGCGTCGGTGGCCGAAGTCGACAGCCAGGCGCGGTAGGTGCCGGCGTTGGGCAGGCCGGCCGCCGTGGCGCGCGCGCGGCAGATCGCGTCGCCGGCGGCGAGACCGGTATGGCCCCCCGCGTCGGCCCAGGCGGAGAGGTTGCCCGTCCCCTGGACCGACGTCGCGAAGGCCCGGCGCTTGACCGCCAGGGCCGGAGCGGCGGCGACGAGCGTGGCTACGGCGAGCCACGACAAACAGCGGAGCGAGCGCCTGACTTGCATCGGAGACCCCCCTTCTGCCTGCAGGAACGCAATCTCAGCACTCTGCGGCCCACGGGGGGATGACCGCCATCATGGCGATCGCCGCACGACCGAGATCCGGTCTCCGCCGGCGCCCTCGCCCCGCACCCGCGCCGCGATTCCTCGGGCTACGCCGGGAAGGTCGGCGCAGGTCGACGCCGCGGCGTCGGGCGAGGCCGGCGCGAGCGCCGAACGCCGGCGCGGAATGCGGGCTAGACTGAGGCGCGAATCTCATCGACGACCCCCGCCGACGGCCACGGAGGCCCGGCACATGGACGAGCTCGAGGGGCTGGTCCGGCGTCTGCGCGCCGGCATCGATTCCGAAGAGAGCGCTCGGCGGCTCGACGGGTGGCTGCGGCCGCGCCTCGGACGTTACTTCCGCGCCCGGGGTTTCGTCCACCACGAGATCGACGACCTGGTACAGCAGACGCTGGTGCGCGTCTTTCGGAATATCGGCGAGCTGCAAGCGGAGGCCGCCTTCCTCGGCTGGCTGTTCGTCGTGGCGCGCAACGTCGGCCGGTCGGCGCGACGCAGCCGCGCGCGCGAGGGCGAGGTTCTCGTCCGCGCCGGAGAGTCGCACGCCGGCAACGAGCCGGCGGCGCCGGCCACCAGCGGGGTGCCGGAGGGTCGGCTGCGGCTGGCGGAGATCGCGGAGGCCGTCGCCGAGCTCCCCGGCCAGCAGCGGCGGTGCCTGGTGCTGGCGGCGCGCGACGGCCTGTCCTACGCCGAGATCGGCGAGCTGCTCGGGCTCTCGCCGTTGACCGTGCGCAATCACCTCGCCGAAGCCCGGCGGCGTCTGCGGCGGCGCTTGGGCGAGGGCGGCGGTGGGGGGTGAGGAGATGGACGAACGCGACGGTCTCGACGCCAGGCTCGCCGAGCTGACCGGGTTCGACTCGGTCGACGCCTCCCGCTGCCCGGACGAGGCGCGGTGGGTCGACCTCGCCCGCGGCACTCTGCCGGCGGCGCAGGTCGAGCGGCTGCGCGACCACCTGTCGAGCTGCCCGCGCTGCGTGGAGGCGGCTCGCGACGCTCGTCGCTTCCTCGCGGCGCTCGGCGAGCTCGAAGAGCGACCGGCCGCCTCGGCGCGCAAGCGCAGGATCGCCCTGATCGCCGCGACGCTGCTCGCCGCCGCCGGCCTGGCGCTCGTTCTCGAGCAGCGGCGCGACGCGCCCGACCCATTGGCGCGCTGGGCGAGCGGAGCGCTTGCAGCGCCCAACCCGCTGCCAGGCTCGGTCGACGACGAGCTCGTCTTTCGGGGCGATTCCGACGGTCCGCCGACGGCGGCCGCCGAACTGGCGCGGGGCTTCGAGCTGCTCGCCCGCGGGCAACCCGGAGCCGCGCGGTCCCACCTCGCGTCGGCGGCCGCGGCACCGGACCCCGCGCTCGCCGCCGAGGCGCGCTGGTACCTCGCGATCGCCTGCCTGCGCGCCGGGGACCGGGCGGCGGCGGCGGCGGCACTGGCATCCTTGCGCGGACAGCCTGGACCGCGAACGGCGGAGGTCGAGGCCCTCGCAGAAGCCCTCGCGGACCAACGATGAGAATCGGACGCTCCGGCCTTCGTGCGGTCGCACTGCTCATCGGCCTGGCGACCGGCGGCTCGTCGGCACCGGGCCTCGACACGGCGCCGATCGCCCGGCTGCTCGATCGGGCGGAGGACCTGCTGATGGCCTCGGGCGCCGGCCTGGCGCGCGACGCGGCCGAGGAAGCTCTCTCGCGGGCGCGAGCTCGGGGAGATCTGCGCCTCGAGGTCGCGGCTCTCGCCCGTCTCGCCTCGGCGCTCGACGAGATGGGCGAGCGCGAGGCCTCGGCGGATCGTTTCGCCGAAGCCGGAGCGCTGGCCGCGGAGGTCGACGAACCGGAGATCGAGGCGCTGCTCTTGATCGAGCTCGGCCACACCGCGTGGAAGCGCGCCGACTACGACCGCGCGAGCGAGCGCGGCGAGCGGGCGCTGGTGCTGGCGGAGCGGGCGTCGACGCCGGTCGAACAGGCGGCGGCGTTGCGCCTGCTCGGCCGCGTCGCCGTCAAGCGGGGGAACTACGACGAGGCGGCCGCGCGCGCCGGCCGCGCGCTCGCTCTCGCCGAGGTCGCCGGCGACCGGCGCGGCACGGCGCTGGCGCACGAGGACCTCGGATTCGTCGATCTCGACCGCCGTCGGCTGGCGGCGGCTCTCGACCACTACCGGCGGGCGCTCTCGCTCCACGCCGAGGAAGCGAACGTCGCGGGTCGGGTGCGCGCGCTGCTCCACGTCGCGATCGTCCTGCTCACCCAGGGCAACGGCGACGACGCGCTCGCCAGCACCGACCGCGCACTGGCCGTGGCGGGCGGCGACGGCGGCGACGCGGCTTCGCAGGCCTGGGCCCGGTACCTGCGTGGCCAGGCGCTGCGCGCGCTCGAGCGTTTCGACGAAGCGCGCGCCGAGCTCGAGCGCGCGCTCGTGACGAGGAGAGAGCAGCACGATGCGCGGGGCGAGGCTTGGTTGCTCGGCCGCCTGGGGCAGCTCGCCGCCGAGCAGGAGCGGCCGGCCGAAGCTCTGGCGCGCTACCGGGAGGCGCTCGCGATCTGGCGGCGGCTCGACGACTGGCGTGCGGCGGCGTGGTTCCTGCTCGAGGCGGCTCGCGCCAGCGACCGGATCGGCGAGACCGAGCGGGCGCGCGAGCTCTATCACGCGGCGATCGAGGCCGCGGAGCGCATCGAGCTGCCGTACCGCTCCCTCGCCCTGGGCGGATTGGCGCGCCTCGAGGCGCGCGAGGGCGAGCGCGAGGCCGCGCTCGTCGACGGCCAACGGGCCGTCGACGCCGCGAACGCCACCGGCAATCTCGAGATGATCTGGCGCGCCCTTTACGATCTCGCCGAAGTCGAGCTCGCCTTCGATCGGCGCCGCGAAGCGCTCGCTCACCTTCGTTCGGCGCTGGCGGCGATCGAGCGGCTGCGGGCCGAGGCGGTCCCCACGGACCGCTCGAAGCGAGCGGAGATCGCCGATCGGCAGGTGGTCTTCGCGCGCGCCGTCGGCCTGCTCGTCGATTCCGGTCTCCCGGCCGAGGCGCTCGAGGTCGCCGAGCGGGCGCGAGCCCGCGCCTCGCTGGATCTGTTCGCGAGCCGCGGCGAGCGCGCCGGGACAGAGAGAGCCGGGGCGCTCGACGGCGTCGACCTCGAGGCCGTGCCGAGCCCCCGCCACGTCGAGACGCCACCGGTGGCGATGTTGATCGGCGTGGCGCGCGCCCGCGGCATCACCGCGATCGAGTACTTCGTCGGCGACGGCCGCCTGTTCGCCTGGGTGGTCGGCGCCGACCAACCGCTGCGGGTCGTGGCCACGCCGCTCGATCCCACGCATCTCGATCGGCTGGTCGAGCAACTACGGCGCGGCTTGCGCGGCGCCCCGGCCGAGCCGCGCGAGGGAGAGCCGGCCACGCTCGGACCGGCGCAGCTCCGCGCGACGCTGCGCGAGCTCGATCGCCTGCTGATCGAACCGATCGCGCGCTGGCTGCCGCGGCAGCGCGAACAGGTGGTGACCATCGTGCCGCACGGCCGACTCTTCCTCCTCTCCTTCGCGGCCCTGCTCGACGCGGACGGCAGCTACCTGGTCGAGAAGCACGCCCTGAGTTACGTCCCGGCGCTCAGCCTGCTCGCCTGGACGGACCGGGAGCCGGCCGCGACCGTAGCTGACCGGCGCGCCCTGGTCGTCGGCAATCCGGCGATGCCGCCGGTGCCCGGCCGCGACCGCGTGCTCGAGGCCCTGCCGGGAGCCGAAAGGGAGGCCCTCGCGGTCGCCCGCTCGCTGGGAGGCGCCGGGCGCGCCGTGGTTCTCACCGGCCGTGGCGCGAACGAGCCCGAAGTGCGCCGGCTCGCGGCACGGGCGCCGATCCTCCATCTCGCGACCCACGGCCTGTTGCGCGACGACGCCCCGCTCGACAGCTTCGTCGCCCTGGCCCCGGCCGGCGTCCCGGACGTGGGCGGCGACTCGGCCGCGAGCGACGGCCGCTGGACGATGGCCGAGATCCAGGACGGCCGCCTGGGCGCCGACCTGGTGACGCTGTCGGCCTGTGACACAGGTCTCGGCCCCGTGTCCGGGGACGGCGTGCTCGGCCTCTCGCGGGCCTTTCTGGTCGCCGGCGCGCGCAGCGCCCTGGTCAGCCTCTGGCGCGTCGCCGACGAGGTCGCCTTCTTCCAGATGGAGCGCTTCTACCGCGAGCTCGCGCCGGGCGCCGATCGCGCCGGCGCCTTGCGCACGGCGCAGCTCGCCACGCTCGCCGCCCTGCGAGCGCGGGAGCTGCGCACCCCTTCCGGCCGCCCGATCCCCGAGTCGCCCGCCTACTGGGCGCCCTTCGTCCTGGTCGGCGAGACGCGCTGAGTCGGCGGGATCCCCGGCAGCAGCGAGCCCGGCATCCGGCGCGCGCGTCGCCGGCTCCGTCGACGGCTCGAAACGACCCTCGGGCCGCCGCCTGACCCCCCGAAGCTCCGCGGCGACTGGTACGCGCTCCCGCCGGAGTGGTCTTTTCGTTTCAGCACGACGAATCGGGTGATCGCCTCGGAGCACTCCCGCGGCGGACAGGCCGAGAAAGGGCGGGTGGCACTTGGAATCGAGCGTTCGACGGCGCGCGTCGGCATTCGCATGGGCCGGCATCTTGGCGGCCATCGCCGCGTTCGGCCGTGACGTCCCCTTCGCGACGGACGAGCTTCTCCTCGCGACCACCGCGCCGGAGGACGCCCGAGCCGTCGACGTGGACGGCGATGGTGATCTCGACATCGTGAGCTACTCGAACGGCGCTCTCGTCTGGCTCGAGCAGACGGCCGGCGGCTCGCCGCCCGTCTTCGTGGAGCGGTCCCTGATCGATCAGAATTCGTGGACGTACTTCGACCCGGTCGACATCGACCGGGACGGCGACCTCGACGTCGCGCTGGCGTACTCGAACGGCGACGACGCGCTGGTCCTCGCCTGGGCGGAGAACGACGGCACGCCGGGCAACGGCGCCTGGGCGCGCCGCGTGGTCGAGATCTGGGATCCACCGCTCTTCGGCTGGGCCCACACCAGGGCGGTCGTGGCGGCCGATTTCGATGGCGACGGCGATCCGGACCTCGCCCTCTCCCACGACGAGCACGATCTCCTCAACGCCGATTCCGACGGCTGCCTGCGCTGGATGAGGTCCGACGGCACGCCCGGCAACGGCGGCTGGAGCGAGGAGCCGCTCTACGATTGGGTGTCGGATCGCACCTTCGACGACCTGCGGGCGGTCGATCTGGACGGCGACGGCGATGTCGACCTCCTGGGCCAGAGTTGGGACGAGGACTCGGGCATCGCCAACAGCGTCTCCTGGTGGGAGAACGACGGCTCGCCCGGCGTCGGCCACTGGACTCGCAGGGTGATCGAGAGCACCGCGAGCTCGACTTACGGGGACGGGCAGGTCGCGGCGGGCGATCTCGACGGCGACGGCGACCTCGACGTGGCGCTGGCGGTACCGCCGGATCCGCCCCGCTGGTTCGCGAGCGACGGCACGCCGGCGAACGGCGGCTGGGTCGAGCGCGAGATCACGGGCGAGGAGCTGGGAGTGGTCGCCGTGATCGACGTCGACGGCGATGGCGACCTCGATCTTTCGGGCGGGAATCGATGGCTCGAGAACGACGGCACGCCCGGCAACGGCGGCTGGACGGAGCGGCCCGACGCCGGGAGATCGGCGATGTCGGACCTCGACCAGGACGGAGATCGGGACTTCGTCTATTCGAGCATGCTCGGCGGGCCGCCCGGAGCCTGGTGGGAGGAGAACCTCTCGATCCACCGGAGCGCGCTCCTGCGCGCGGAGCGGGTGGCGAACTCCTTCGTCGACGGCGCCTTCGACGTCGCGGCCGGCGACCTCGACCGCGATGGCGACCTCGACCTCGTCTCGGTGGCCGAGGCGAACGACCACGTCTACTGGCATCGCAACAGCGGCAGCCCCGGCGACGACGTTTCCTGGAATCTCTCGACCCTCACCGACGACCTCGACGGCCCGCGCGCGCTGGCGCTCGGGGACATGGACGGCGACGGCGACCTCGACGTCGTGGTGGCCTCGTTCGTCGACGACTCGGTCTCGTGGCTGGAGAACGACGGGTCTCTGGCCAACTGGACGGTGCGCGGGATCTCCGCGGGCGCCGGTGGCGCCAACGACGTCGCCTTGGGCGATTTCGATCGCGATGGGGATCTCGACGTCGCCGGCGCGCAATACCTCGACGACGAGGTCTCCTGGTACCGCAACGACGGGGCCTCGCCGCCCGCCTTCGGAGCGTTCTTCGTCGATTCGCTTCCCTACGACGGACCCCGCGCCCTGGCCGCGGGCGACCTCGACGCCGACGGCGACCTCGATCTCGCGGTGGTTTCCGAGGACGCCGACCGGGTCGTTTGGTACTCGAACGACGGCACTCCCGCCGACGCCGAGTGGTGGCGCCACCGCACCGATAGCGGCGAGAGCGACGGCCCGAAGGAGATCGCTCTCGCCGATCTCGACCGCGACGGCGACCTCGACACCCTGGTCGCCAACTACGTCGGCGACGACGTCCTCTGGTACGAGAACGACGGTACCCTGGTGGGCTGGACGGCGCGTACGATCACTACCTGCAACGGACCCCGCGGCGTCGCTACCGGGGACTTCGACCGGGACGGCGACCTCGACGCCCTGGTCTCCTGCTTCGACGAGGACCGGGTCAAGCTGCAGCGGAGCAACGGTAGCTCCATTCCGGACCTCACCACCACCGCCTCGTCTCTCCTGGGCGCCGATGGCGCGCGAACGGTCCTCGCCGCCGATCTCGACCGCGACGGGAATCTCGACGCCGCGCTGGCGCAGGGAAACGACGGCGAGATCGCCTGGTACGAGAATGGCGGCGGGCAGTTCCGCGTCGTCGGGACGACGATCGCGCTCGGGCCCCTGACCAACGCCGCGGTGCGGGGGATCTTCCGCGCGGAAGTCACGCATCGCGGTCGCTCGAGCGACGGATGGATCGAGCTCGCGGCGATCGCCGTGCGGCTGGAGGAGGCCGAAGGGGATCCGCTCGATCCGTTCCAAGCCGTGTCGTCGATCGACGAGGTGAGGATCTACGGCGACGACGGCGACGGTTCCTTCGACCCGGCAGGGGATCCCCTGCTCGCCGCCGACGATGTCGCCGGCATCGACGCCGACGGCGTGGTCTGGGTGAGCCTCCCCGACTACCTGCTCGCGGCCGCGATCCCCGCTCTGGCGGAGCGGACCTTCTTCGTCGCTCTCGAGCTCGCCGACCCGTTCCTCGCCTTCGCCCCCGCGACTCTGCGCGTCACGCTGCTGACGGGGAGTGACGAGGTCTGCGAGGGCGACGACCGGGAGCACCAGATCCCGCTCGATCTGGAGTGGCGCGCCGACCTCTCGACCGCGACCCTCCAGATCTTCGACGTCCTCTTCCGCGACGACTTCGAGACCGGCGACACCTCCGCCTGGTCGAGCGTGTCGCCCTGAACGGAGCGGAGCGGACCATGCGAGCGACGACCCCCGCGAGAGGATGGCTGACCGCCGGTTGCGCCTCGGCGCTCATGTTGGCAGGCGCCGGGCCCGGGGCCGGCGACGAGATCGGCATCGACGACCGCCGCATCAGCGACGTCGGCGGGCTCGGCGACGCCGCCTACGACGCGATTCGCCCCGCCGTCGCCTACAACTCGACCGACCACGAGTACCTGGTGGTCTGGGCCGCCGACGACGTGGACCGCGGCCTGGTCGACGACGAGTACGAGATCTGCGGCCAGCGTCTCGACGCTGCGACCGGCGCCGAGGTCGGCGAGCTCGACTTCCTGGTCAGCACGATGGGTGGGGTCGGTGACCCCGACGATCGCGCGGGGGCTCCCGCCGTTGCCTACAACAGCGTCGAGAACGAGTACCTGGTCGTCTGGGAGGGGACGGAGGACGACCAGGGCACGATCGAAGGCGAGTACGAGATCTATGTTCAACGGCTCGACGCTGCGACGGGCGAGCCGGTGGGGACGAACAATCAGCGCATCAGCACCATGGGGGGTCTCGGCGGCGCGCTCTACCACGCCCGCTCGCCGGCGGTGGCCTTCGACCCGGAGCGCAACCAGTATCTCGTCACCTGGCACGGCAGCCACGACCAGGGAGGGCAAGCGGTCGGCGAATTCGAGATCTTCGTCCAGCGCCTCGACGGCGCGACCGGGGCCGAGATCGGCATCGACGATCAGCGCATCAGTTCGATCGGTGGTGTCGGCGACGCGGACTTCGATGCCTTCGATCCAGCCGTCGTCTACAACGCGGTGCACGACGAGTTCCTCGTCGTCTGGGAGGGGGACGAGTCGGGGCTCTTCCAGACCGACGAAGAGATGGAGGTCTTCGTCCAGCGGCTCGACGCCGCGACCGGCGCCGAAGTGGGCGACGACGACTTCCGGGTGACGTTCGCCGGGCCCAACCTCGATCCCGACTTCGACGCTTTCGACCCGGCCCTCGCCCACGACCCCGTCGCGGACCGATACCTGCTGGTCTGGTACGGGGACGACGACACGCCGCCGCTCGTCGAGGAGGAGCTCGAGATCTGGAGCCAGCTCCTCGAGGGCGCGAACGCGAACCTGATCGGCTCCCCGGTCCGGCTGAGCGAGATGGGGCCGCCGGGCACCTTCATCTACCGCGCTCTCCGCCCGCAGGTGGCGTGGGGCTCGGTGGACGGCGAGTTCCTGGTCGTCTGGGAGGGCTCCGACGACCCGCCGGGCGAAGACCAGTTCGAGATCTTCCTCCAGCGCGTCGGGCCGGACGGCTTGCCGCGTGGGCTCGACGACGAACGGCTGAGCACGATGGGCCCGGAGGGAACTCCCGACTACGGCGCCGCCTGGAGCGACCTCGCCTTCAACCCGCTCCACGACGAGGCCCTCGTGGTCTGGGTGGGCGACGACGACGCGCCGCCGCTCCTCCAGGGCGAGCACGAGGTCTACTGCCAGCGTTGGATCCAGCCGCTGCTCTTCGCCGACGGCTTCGAGTCGGGCGATGCGTCGGAGTGGTCGGTCGTTCTGCCCTGAGCGCCGAGAAGGAGGACGACGATGGCGATGCCTCGCAGCATCCGACCCGGAATCCGCCACCGCCGCGGGCTCGCCCTGCTCGCGGTGAGCTTCGCGGCCGGTCCGTTGGTGGCAGGGGGACCGGAAGTGGGCGGCAACGACGTGCGCATCAGCGCCGCGGGAGGTGTCGGGGATGCTTCGTACGGCGCCTTCTTCGCCTCCGCCGCGGTCAATCCCGACGCCGGCGAGGTGCTGGTCTGCTGGGAGGGAGAGGACGACGTCGAGCTCGCGCCCCAGGAGCGCGAGATCTTCTGCCAGCGGCTCGACGCCGCGAGCGGAGCCGAGATCGGCGACGATTTCCGCGTGAGCGACATGGGCGGTCTCGGCAGCGACGTCTACGACGCGCGCGAGCCGTTCGTGGTCTACGACGGTGTCGACGAGCTCTACCTGGTGGTCTGGGCCGGCAGCGACGACACTCCGCCGCTGGTCGTCAGCGAGCTCGAGATCTTCGGCCAGCTCCTCGCCGGCACCGACGCCGCCGAGGTGGGGGCGAACGATTTCCGGGTGAGCGACATGGGTCCCGACGGCAACGTCACCGCCCGCGCGCTCTACCCCGTGGCGGCCTTCAATGCCACGGACGGGGAGTTCCTGGTGTGCTGGGAGGGAGTCGACATGGCGCCGGGGAGCTCCGAGAGCGAGATCTACTGCCAGCGGTTGGACGGTGCGACCGGGGGAGAGCTCGGGCTGAACGATCGCCGGGTGAGCGACATGGGCCCCGACGGATCGTTTTCCTACGCGGCGCAGGAGCCGGCGCTCGCCTGGGCCAGTGGTCCGAACGAGTACCTGGTCGTCTGGTGGGGCGACGACGACACCCCGCCTCTGGTCAGAAACGAGGACGAGATCTTCGCCCAACGCCTCGCCGGCGCGACCGGCGCCGAAGTGGGCGCGAACGACTTCCGGGTGAGCGACATGGGCCCCGACGGCTCGACCGCGTACAGCGCGGTCCACCCGACGATCGACTACGCACCGTCCGTGGACGAGTACCTGGTCTGCTGGCAGGGCGACGACGACTCCGGCGTCCTGGTCGACGGCGAGAACGAGATCTTCTGTCAGCGACTCGCGGCGGCGGGCGGCAGCGAGGTGGGCGCGAACGACTTCCGGGTGAGCGCGATGGGGCCGGACGGCGACGCGTCCTACGACGCGACCCGCCCCTCGGTGGCCTACTCCGCGGCGGCCGACCGCTACGGCGTGGTCTGGTACGCGGACGACGACGTCGGAGGCGTGGTCGACGGCGAGCTCGAGCTGTTCGGGCAGGGACTCGAAGGCGCGGACGGTGGCGAGTGTGGCGCCGACGATTTCCGGCTGTCGGACGCGGGACCTGACGGCGACATCTTCTTCCACGCCCTCTCGCCGGTCGTCGTCGCGACGCCCGCGGGCGGCGGCGAGCTCCTCGTCGCCTGGCACGGCACCGACGACGTCGGGGGCGTCGCGCCCTCCGAGCACGAGGTCTATATCCAACGCCTGCGCGCCGACTTCCTCTTCTGGGACGGCTTCGAGAGCGGCGACGCCTCCGCCTGGTCGCTGGCTTCGCCGTAGGAGGACCGATTCCCGTCCACGCGGCGGCGATCCCCTCGCGGGCTGCTGCCATCCGCACGACCGGACCGCCGACCCGCCGCGACCGACTCCGAAGCCGACCCCAGCGGCTCGGTGGCTGCTCCCAGGACCCGCGAAGCGGGCCGCACCTGCCGCTGACCACGGGACTCGGGACTTGCGGCGGAAAACGATTTTCCTACACGACCAGTCTCCTGCACCCTCTTCTTCTACGACCTCGCCCGGCCGGGGGCGGGCGCGGGGCCGTTCGAAGAAGCGCTCGCGCGCTTCGAGTCTCGGCGCGGGCACGACTTCTCACTGAAGTGAACCTGCTCGGACGACGTGACCCTGCTCGACCTCGCGCGCGCGGCCGCTCACCGTCACTACCTTCACGCCAGCCCGGACTCTGCCTGAACGCGCGTGGAGAGTAGGTCAGGGAGCGGTCGCGCTCCAGGCGGCGGTGTTGGCGCTCTCGAAACCGTCGCGGAAGAGGAAGTTGCCGGCGAAGAGACGGGCGCGGATGCCGAAGCCGCTGCCGTCTTGGCCGTCGCTCTCCCAGGCCACGACGAAGTCGGCGTCCCCCGCGACCGCGATCGAGGGGTGGCCACGATCGAGCGGCGACGGCTCGCTGATCCGGAAATCGCCGCCGAAGGTGGAGCCGTCGGCCGCGAAGACGCGGCCCAGAACGCCGATCGAGACATCGCGGAAGGCGACCACCGCGGTGCCATCGGCCGCCAGGCCGACCGACGGCTCGAGTTGGCTATCCACGGTGCCCAGGTTGACGCGAAACTCCGGCCCCGAGGCCGCGCCGAGGGCCGTATATCGCTGCCCGTAAACGCCGGTCTGGTCGCCGTCCTGGCCGAAGCTCTCCCAGACGACGAGGAACTCGCCGCTACCCTGGCGCGCGACGTCCGGCACCTTCTGCTCCCCGGCCACCGTCGCATTGACCCGGAATTCGCCGGTGAGCGGCGCGCCATCGGCGTCGAAGAGCCGGGCGTAGATGTTGTGCAACTCCCCGACGAGCTCGGCCTCCCAGGCCACGACCAGATTCCCGAGCGCGTCCATCGCCACCGCGGGTCGGGCGCGAAAGAACCCCTCCGACTGATTCACCGCGATCTCCGCGGAAGTCGGATCGCCATCGGCGTCGAAGGTCCGCAGAAAGATGTCCTGGTCCGCCTGCTGACCGTCGTCTTGCCAGACGACGACGAAGCTGCCGTCGGCCGCGACGGCGATGTCGGCGTTGTGCTGAAAGCCGGCCGTGAAGACGTTGACCCCGAACTGAACGGCCTGCGGTGTGCCGTTCGCGGCGAACGGCCGGGCGGCGACGCCGAAATCGTTCTGTACGACCTCGGTCTGCCAGGCGATCCGAAAATTGCCGCTGCCATCGACACCGATCGCGGGCAGCCGCTGGGTGAACGCGGTCACGTCGTTGACGCCGGCTTCGCTGCCCACTCCGGCGCCGGCGTTCGTGAAGCGGCGGGCGCGGACTCCGAACTCGTCGCCGTCGGCGCCGTCGCTCTCCCAGGTGACGACGAACCCACCGTCGGGCCGCAGCGCGACCGCCGGTACGAACTGGTTGCCGGTGGTGAGCGTGTTGACCGCGAGCTCGCCGGTGAGCGCCAACTGAGCCGCTGCCGGCCCGGCGAGGGCCAGCGCCATCGTGCCGAGCATCAAGAAACGGAAGCTTCGCATCGCCGCCCTCTCCGCCTGCGCGACCATCCGCCGCCGTCAGGACGGCGCCCGCAGATCCTAGCCGAATCCCGAGGGCTCTTCGTCGAGGTCGTTCGGGACGCGAAAAGCCGGTCTTCCGACCGGAGAGCGGAAACGCCACGGCTCGCGCGGCGACGAGCAGCCCGACCCCGATCCACCCCATCCCCCAGCGTGCTCTCGGTTCGATCAGCGCGACGCTCCCGGCCCGGAACGTCCGCGTTCGCGGTCGACCGGGTGGCTCCCGCGAAATCCACTGGAGAGTCGGCCGACGCCGGTCGGGCTCTCGGCCTGGCGTGCTACCCTCGGAGCAGGATCGATTTCGATTCGGTTCCACATGGGGAGGTCTCATGCCCGGGTTCCAGCGGCATTCCCGGAGCTCTCGCGCCGGCCGTCGTGCGCTGGCAGTTCTGTCCGCGACGCTCTGGGTCCTGCTGACGGCCGGCCCGTCGCGCGCCGTCACCTTCACCGTGACGCGGACGGACGATCAACTCGACAGCTCGCCGGGTGACGGCCTGTGCAGCGCCTCGAACGGTGGCGGGTGTTCGCTGCGCGCCGCCGTCCAGGAGGCCAACGCCCTCTCCGGTGCGGACGGCATCTACCTCCCTCCCGGAACCTACTCGCTCACTCTCGCCGGGGCGGGCGAGGATCTCGCGGCGAGCGGCGACCTCGACATCACGAGCGCCATCACGCTTCTCGGAACGGGATGGGCGGTGACCACGATCTCGGGAGCCTCCTCCGCCGATCGCCTCTTCGACATCCAGGGGTTCGCCGATCTGGAGCTCGGCGACGTGACCCTCACTGGCGGCTCGGTCGCCGGGGTCGGGGGGGGTATCCAGGTGCGTACCGGCGGGACGCTGGTGGTCCGGCGTTCGCGGATCCAGGGCTGCCTCGCCCACCACGGCGGAGCCATCGGGACACTCGGTGGCAGCGTGACGATCGAGGACGCCGAGCTCTCCGGCAACTGGGCGCTCTCCGCTCCGCCGACCTGGTACGCCCGGGGTCCGGCGCTGGCGGCGGATCAGCAGGCCGTCGTGACGGTGCGGCGCTCGAGCCTGCACGACAACCGCAGCGACGGCGGCTCGCTCTACAACGTCGCCGTCTGGAACAGCTCGCTCTCCGTCGAGAGCTCCTCGCTCGTCAACGACACCTTTTCGTCCGGCGGCATCGAGGCCACCCTGAGCGATGTCGCGGTCATCTCGTCGACCGTCGACCGCATCAGCGTCGACGGCGGCTCACCTGCGGGCGCCAGCCTGACGCTCGGCTGCTCGATCGTCGGCTATTGCACACCGTATGGCGCCCACGTCACCTACACGAACTACGGACTCAACGTCTTCTTCGACGGTCAGTCCTGCGTCGGTCCCTCCGATGTCGATGGCGAGTGGAATCTGTATCGGCTCTGGGCGCCGCCGGGCAAGTTCCCGGCACGCGTCCCCAACGCCTATTCGTCCGCGCTCGAGGGCGGCCATCCGTTCGTCTGTATCGCCGAGGATCAGTGGAGCCAGCTGCAGCGGCCGTTCGACAACGACGGCGACGGCGTCGCCGCGCTCGAGGTCGGCGCCGTCGAGGCCGCCACATTGATCTTCCTCGACGGCTTCGAGATCGGCAGCACCGCGTTCTGGTCGGCGACGGTGCCCTGAGGCGCGCGCGCCCGACTCGACATCCCCTGGACCTCGAGGTCTCGGCGCCGGGCCTGCAGGTGCGTCCTCGCGATTCTCGCCGCTGGGAAGACGACTCCGATCGACGGGCTCAGGACGCCGTGTTCGACCAGCGCGACGTGCCGCCGGTTTCGAAGCCGTCGAGGAAGCAGGTGCCGTACTCGATGGCGCCGAGATCGGGGGCCCCGCTGCGCGGTCGGCCCCAGAGATCGTCGGCGGGGGCGCCGGTCGCCGTCCCGGCGTCGCGCGCCGGCGACTCCGCGAGCAGATTGGCGTCGAAGCTCGCGAGGTCGTCGTCGGCGAGCCGGGGATCCTGCCCGCAGACCGTGGCCGTCCCCGGACAGGGGTCGTCCTTGAGTCGCCAGAAGAGATTCTCGTCGAAGCTGGTCGGATCGACCGGCAGGTTCGGGTCAGGCCAGTAGAGGCAGGCGAGCTCCCACGGCTGGCGCCAGTCGACGTCCCCCGCGAACAGGTCGTTGGTGAAGGCGACCGTTTCGCTGCCGTCGCAGCTCCCGTCGCGGCAGCCGACCTCGACCAGGCAGTCGCCCTGGCCGGCGAAGGTCGAGTTGACCACGGTCGTCGCGTCGCCCTGGAAGGGCGCCAGCGCGAGGGCCGCGCCGAAGGCCCGGCAGTGGTCGCCTCCCCCCATCAGCGACGTGCGGCCGTCGAAATAGGCGCAGTCGCCCACCGCGAGCGTATTGACGATCGTCGCCGGTCCGGCGACCTTCAACTGGTTGCCGGCGTTGCCGTGGGCGAGCACGCGCCGCAAGGTGACACTCGACGGCGCAACGAGATAGAGCAGGTCGAGCCCGTCGGAGGTGTTGTGATGGAACCAGGAGTCCTCGAAGAGCCAGTCGCCCTGGCTGTCGGCCAGCCCGACGCCGTCGCCGTAACCGCCGGCCTCCTGGGCCCAGCAGGTGTCGAGCCGCACCTGCTCTCCCGGCCAGGTCTCGGCGCAGCCGTTCCAGGCGACCTCGAAGTGGCGGAAGACGAGATCGCCGGAGCTCGACGAGGGTCCGCCCAGGTCGCCGTCCCAGCCGACCGAGCCGTTGGCCACGATGCGCACGCGCTCGACCGTCCAGTCGGTCAACCGACCGGCGCGCACGCCGCCGGCAGCGAGACCGTGGATCGAAAGGTCGACGAGACGCACGTCTTCGGCATCTTCGGCGTAGAGGCCGAGCGACGCCCAGTCGCCGTAGGGCGGCGTGTCGCGCTCGCAGGGGACGGCGCAGCCCGGGCAGGGTGGGCCCGCGGCGTTGTGGAACTCGATGCACTGCGAATGGTCGGTGATCTCGAGGCAGGAGAGCTCGACGTGGTCCGAGCCGTCGAGATCGACGACCCACCAGGGGCGCTCGGCGCCCCACAGCTCCGGCGGATCGATGCAGCGCGACGCCGACGAGCCCCCGCGGATCCGCGTGCGCGCCGCGGGGCCCGTGCCGCTCGGAACCGGCGCCATCGTGCAGTCGAACGAGCCGGCCGCCTCGCAGGCTTCGGCGCCGGGGGCGCCGTAGCCCATGCGATAGGCGCCCGACCGGATCCAGAGCGTGTCGCCGCCGGCGATGCGGGGCACACCGAGCGGCGGAAGGGCCTGGAAGGGATGATTCCAGGCGCACGGCTGGGAGCTGCCCGATCCCGGATAGGGGGCGTCGATCGACCCGGTGCACTGAGCGGCGCTGCCGCCGTCGGTCCGAACGTAGTACGTCGCGGCCCGGGACGCCGTGCAGACCAGGAGAAGCGCGCCGCTCGCGAGGCTCGCCGCGAGCCTTCCTGACGCGCGCGGGCCAGCGCCCTTCGCCGGCTCGGTCCGGCGGCGGGTGAGGAGGTGGATCACGGAACCGTCGAGCTCCATCGGTCGGTGTCTCCCGTCTCGAAACCGTCGTTGAACAACGGGCCACCGGGCAGCACGGCGACCAGGCCGACCTGGAACCCGTTGAAGTCGTCGAGCGGCGCGGCGGCCGCCAGATCGGCGAGACCGTCGCCGTCGAGGTCGATCACCGTCAGGGCGCCGCCGAAGCGCTCGGAATTTCCGCTCGACGCGGGCGCCGGCAAGTCGTCCAGCTCGAATCCCTGACTGCCCATGCCGGTCAGTCCGGCGCTCCCGCCGTAGAGCACGTCGACGAAGCCGGCATCGGCGAACGGACCGACGTCCTCGTCGGGGACGCCGATCGCCAGATCGGCGCGACCGTTGCCGCTGAAGTCGGCGGCCGCGAGCGCCTGGCCGAAACGGTCGTCGGTCTCGGCGCCGCCGATGACTCCGGGAGATTCCTGGTCGAAGTACTGGGCGCCGTCCCCGGCGATCCCGGAGGCGGAGCCGTAGAGAACGTTGACGCCGCCGGCGTCGGCGACGACGCCGACGTCCTCGCCGGGCAGCCCCACGGCGAGATCGTCGTAGCCGTCACCGTCGAAATCGCCGGCCGCCACGGCGGCGCCGAAGCGGTCGCCGTCCTCCGCAGTGCCGGGGACACCGGGGTCGTCCTGGTACCAGACCGTGTTGCCGGCGATGCCGAGACCTGCACCCGCACCGTAGAACACCTGGATGCTGCCGTAGTCGCCGCCGCCGTAGGAATTTCCGGGGATGCCGACCGCGAGGTCGGGTCCCGAGGTCGCGTCGAAGTCGCCGACGGCGAGGGCGCGGCCAAAGTCGTCCCCCGCCGTCGCCGTGCCCGCGACGCCGCCGATCCCCTGGACGAGAACCAGGGTGCTCGCCGGATCGAATTCGCCGCCCGGACAGTCGTGCGGGACGACGAAGACGGCGCCGCTGTCGTTCGCGATCGGAATGTCGTGCGCGGGCGAGGCGACGGCGAGTGCCGTCGCCTCGGCGTACTCGAGGACGGCGAGGACGCGACCGAAGTCGGCGAAGTTCTGGTCGCCGTCGGCGTCGACGTCCGAGAGCAGGAGCAGGTCGCCGGCGGCGCTCGGCAGGCCGGCGGCCGAGCCGTAGTAGACGAGCACCGCGCCGGTGTCGAGGTAGCCGCCGAAGTCCTCCCACGGGATGCCCACGGCGAGGTCGTCGTAGCCGTCGCAGTCGAGATCTCCGGTGGCGAGCGCGTCACCGAACCGATCCCCCGCCTCCGCCAGCGCGAGCCCCGAGGTCGACTGCAGCAGAAACTCGACGTCGAGATCCCCGTAGCGCACCAGGACGGCCCCGGCGGCGAGCGCGCCGTCGTCCCCGGCGAAGGGCATCCCCAGCGCCAGGTCGGCGGCGCCATCGCCGTCGAAGTCGCCGGCGGCGAGCGCCGAGCCCAGGGCGAGATCGGCGTTGGTCGCGAGCCGGAAGATCGTCGCCTCTTCCGGAACCAGCTGCGCGACGGCCGGCGCGGCGACGGACAGCGCGAGCAGCAGTCGCGCGATCGCGGCGGCGAAGGGCGGACTCCGTAGGGCACCTCGATGCATGGCTCTCCCTCCCGTCGGATTCGAAGGGAAGGACCCGGAAAGCCGCCCTCCGTACCAGCGCGAGGACCACGCCGAGTCGGCTCGTCCGGAGCGCGAGCCGGAAACTCCTCGACGGCGTCCTGATGGGCGTCATACCGTCCGGCGCTCTGGTGGGATCGACTTCCCCCCCGTGCCGCCGCCCTCCCCGCGCTCCCGCACCGTCCGTCTCCTGCGTCTCGCCGCGGCGGTCGTCCTCGTGCTCGGAGCGGCCCTGCTGGTCCGTGCGCTGCTCGCTCCGGACTGGCACGGCGTCGCCTACGCCGACTTCGAGCCCACGGAAATCGATCAGCTGCGGCGGCTGATCGATCCCGCGCGGCTCGACCGCGCCGACCTCGCCCGTCGAGTCGCATCCGCCCGTTTCCTGCTGGTCGGCGAGACGCACTTCAAGAACGAAACGGTCGCCTGGCTGCTCGGTCTGCTCGACGAGCTCGGTGGCGGACGCTCGCTGGTCCTGCTGCTCGAGCTGCCGCGGTCGGCCCAGGGGGCGATCGACGCCTACCTCGACTCCGGCGACGAGCGGCACTTCGCCGGGATCTGGGGCGAGCACGAGGCGCTCCCCTACCACCCGATCCTGCGCTGGACCCGCGCCCACCGCGAGCGCGTCGCGCGGGTGATCGCCTTCGACGAGGAACGCTGGCGCACCGTCGTCGCCCGGGCGCTGCTCGACGACACCCGCAACGAGACGATGGCGGCGGCGCTCGCGACCGCGGCGGCGGAGCATCCGGCGGCGCGCATCGTCGCCTACGGTGGCTCCATGCACCTGATGCTCGCCGGCCGCTACCGCTTCGACGTCGACAACCGGCGCCCGGCCGGCGCGCGCCTGCTCGAGCTCGGCGTGCCGCGGGACGAGGTCGTCAGCATCGCCCTCGACGGCGACGAGATGCCACTCGCCCCCGCGTGGCCCGGCGGCACGGCGCTCGACCTCCGCTCCGCCGCGGGGCTCCTCCCGTACGAGTACTTCCACGTCTACCCGATCTACCGGGCCGCCCGCATCGGCGAGCTCCACGACTACTTCGTCCAGCTCGGACCGCTGACCGGGATCGAGCCGTGGCGCCCGCCGGGCGCGGCAACCGACTGAGCGCGGACCGCGGTCGCCGGCGCGCGGCGGCGCCGCGCGACCGGCGTCTCAGGGGACGGTGGCGCTCCAGGCCGTCCAGTCGCCGCTCTCGAAGCCGTCCGAGAAGAGCCAGGAGAGATCGCGCCAGAACAGGTCGCGTCCGCCGTTGAGATCGGTGCCGGCGACCAGGTCGGTGGCGAGCGAGGCGACGACCACGGCGCGGCCGTCGCCGCCGACGGCCGTGGCTGCCGAGCTGCCGTTGCCCGCCGTCGCCGCCGGCGCGGGCGTGCGCGAGACCAGCACGAGCGTCCCGCTCGCCTGCTCCCAGAGGAAGGCGTCGTTCGCGGAGTTGGCGTCGGTGGCGCCGGTGACCAGGTCGGTGGCGTCGGAGGTGAGCGCGACGTAGCGGGCCTCCGGGCCGAGCGCCACCGGCCGGGAGCTGCCGTTGCCCGCCGTCGTGCCGGAGGCGGCCGCGTGCGAGATCAGGCGAACCGAGCCGTCGTCACCGTCCCAGAGGAAGGCGTCGTCGGCGCCGTTGGCGTCGACGCCGGCGACCAGATCGGCGGCGCCGGAAAACAGGATCACCCAGCGCCCGTCGTCGCTGACCTGGACGGGCACCGAGATGCCGGACGCGGCCGTGGTCGGCGAGCCGGGAACATGGGAGACGAGACGTACGAGCCCGCTCTCGCGCCCCCAGAGGAAGGCGTCGGACTCGCCGTTCGTGTCGGTGCCGCCCGAGATCAGGTCGGTCGCATCCGCGACGAACGCCACGAACCGCCCGTCGGCCGAGATCGACGGTTTGCCGCAGCCGCCGTTGCCCGTCGTGGTGGGCGCCCCGGCGACGTGGGAGACGAGCGTCACCGCCCCGGTGTCGCGACTCCAGAGGAAGATGTCGGGAGCGTCGTTGGTGTCGGCGGCACCCGCGATCAGGTCGGTGGCCTCCGAGACGAACGCCACGTGGCCACCGTCGGCGCTCGCGACCGCGAAGCGCGACTTCCCGTCGCCGGTCTGCGTCGCCCCGCCGCTCACGTGCGAGATCAGGGTCACCGCGCCGGTCGTGCGGTCCCACTGGAAGACGTCCTCGCTGGCGTTCGTATCGCTGCCGGCCGCCACGAGGTCGGTCGCGGTGGAGTCGAAGACGACGTGCCGACCGTCGGCGCTGATCGCCGAAGCGAAGGACTCGCCGTTGGCCGCCGTCGCCGGCGCGCCGGCGGCGCGCGAAGCCAGCCGCAGATCACCCGAGAGACGGTCCCACAGGAAGACGTCGTCGAGGGCGTTGCCGTCGCTGCCACCCGCGATCAGGTCCGGCGCCTCCGAGGTGAAGACGACATAGCGCCCCTCCGCGCTCACCCGCGGCGCCAGGGACGGACCGGCGCCGCCGGCGGTGGCCGACCCCGGAACGTGGGAGACCAGCCGCAGCGTCGGCGCGTCGCGGTCCCACAGGTAGATCTGCCCGCCGCTGCCGCTGTAACCGGCGACCAGATCGGTGGCGCTCGATTCGAAGGCGACGTAGCGCCCCGCCGCGAAAGCGGCGGTGGCGGCGGCCGCGCCGTTGCCCGCCGTGTCCGGCGCGCCCGCGACGTGGGAGACGAGACGGGTCGTCTGCGCGCCGGCGGTGCCGGCGAGGAGGGCCGCGGCCAGGGTCGCGGCGCGGGACGTGCGCCGGCGCGCACCCCGGCCATGCGTCATGGATCGGTCTTCTGCGGAGCTGCGCAAGGCGGGCCTCCTTCGGCGGCCGGGCGGATCCTCGCACGCCGGCACGTCGAGCGAGCTTACGCGAGCCGGCCGGAGCGCCGAGCCGGCGCAGCGCGACCGACGGTGGCCGGGACATGACGCCGGTCATCACCGGCCCGGGCGGCACCTCCTAGAGTCCGGGGGTGAGCACGCAACGGGCGGCCGAGTTGCTGGCGCGCCTGCGCGCGGCCGACCCGCTCGAGCGCGAGGTGCTCCTCTCCACGCTGGCCGACGTCGACCCGCGCCTGCGTTCCACCTTCGAACGCCTGCTCGCGAACGACGGCGCGCCGCCGCCGGTCGGCGCGGGCGGCGCGCTCACCGACGGGCCCGGCCTCGCGCTGCTCTTCGAGCTGGGAGCCCTGCCGGTCGGCGTCGGCGACCGCGTCGGCACCGTCGAGCTGGTCGGCATCCTCGGCGAGGGCGGCATGGGCACCGTCTTCGAGGGCTTCGACGCCAGGCTCGAGCGGCGCGTCGCGGTCAAGGTCCTGCGCGCCGATCACCGTGCCGGCGAGGTCGCTCGCGCCCGTTTCCGCCGCGAGGCCCGCATCCTCTCCAGGCTCGACCACGCCGGCATCTGCCAGGTCTACGATCTCGTCGAACGCCCGGACGCCGACTACCTGATCCTCGAGCTGGTCGAGGGCGACACGCTGCGCGCGCAACTGCGCGGCGAGCTCGCCCCGACCCACCGGCTCGAGATCGCCCGCGCCCTCGCCGAGGCGCTCGCCGCCGCCCACGCCAAGGGCGTCGTCCACCGCGATCTGAAGCCAGACAACGTCATGGTGCGCCCCGACGGCGCGGTCAAGATCCTCGACTTCGGCATCGCCCGCGTCGCCGCCACCGAGCCCGACACCGGCGCGCCGGCGGCGGCCGATCCGCCCCTCGACGCCACCGCCGACACCTCCGGCGCGCCGCCCGCCGATCCCGCCAGGACCACCCTGCGCACCCGGCTCGGCTCGATCCTCGGCACGGTCGCCTACATGAGCCCCGAGCAGGCCCGCGGAGAGATTGCCAATCTCGACGAGCGCACGGATATCTATAGTTTGGGTGCGATCCTGTACGAAATGCTCACGCTCTCGCCGCCAGTGAGCGGGCCGAATTTGTCCGCCATTTTGCGTGCGGTGGAGGCAGGCGAAATCGTGCCGCCCAGCCAACGCACCACCGCCCAGGCGATTCCCAAGGTCCTCGAATCGGTGGTGCTGAAGGCCTTGGCTCGGCGTCCGCTCGACCGCTACGCCAACGTGCGCGAATTGCTGAATGAAATGCGCCAAAACGTGATTTCGGGTCGGCTGCAAGACGAAGTCAAATTGAGCAAACCCATCGCCTCGGTGGAGTTGGCGGTCATGCTCAGTATCAATCGGACGAGCCGAATGATGCTGGAAACGCTCGACCGCAAACTCGTGCCGTACGGCGTGCGGCCGGCGCAGTACAACATCATGCGGATGTTGACGGGCGCGAAAGAAACCGGCCTCGACCTCGCGGGGATTCGGGATCGCATGGTAGGGTTCGACCCGAACATCGACGCCTCGCTGGCCGCCCTCGTCGAGTTCGGATA